>JAYUVG010000086.1:0-11010 GCA_043754255.1 Polaromonas sp.
GAGCCAGCAGACCAGCCAGCGGAATCACGCACTCATCAAGCGTGTAGTGACCTGCCACAAAGCCCGGCACCATGCCCGAATAAAGTTGCCCCTGGTGCGGCGCAATCAGCGTGATGCTGACATTGGCTGGAGGGCGGGCGGCGAAACCTTCCAGCACATGAACATGGGCATGGCCTGCGCCCAGCAAAATCAGATGTTTTTCCAGATGCTTTGTGGCGGGTGCTGACATCAGAGGCCGAGCGTGATGTCGCCGACAAACGCCAGGCTTTGGCCGCCCGCATTGTCTGAATCAGCGCCAACCAGAACGCCATCAAGTGCAGGCAACGCATCGCTGCTCTTTTCAGTGCTCTTGTCGCTGCTGCTATCGCTGCCAAAAGCCAGTTTGAAATCAGCCGCCACATCGCGCTGATGTTTTACCCACTGGCCCAGGCGTTTGTCGCCACTGTCCAGCACGATCATGCGAACCCGGGACGTGTAGGCGTTGCTCAGCACCGTGCCCGCAGGCAGCAGGTTGTCCCACACATAGCAGAGCGTGGCACTCGGCAGCTTTTCGCGACTGACCGAGCGGGCAAAACTGAGCATATTGCGGTCTAGAAAACTGAGTTTGGCCAGCGGTACGTCGAACAGCAAACACACCTTGAGCGGTGAATCGTCGCCACGTTTTTGGCGCAAATCAGCGTTTGGCAATGGTTTGTCCAGCCGCCAGCTCCAGCGCAACTGCGTGCCCGGTGCCAAAGCAATGCCAGGCAATGCATGCACCAGGTTGCCGTAAGAGGCGTCAGTCTGCATGCGCAACACTTGCCGGTTGTCGAGCGGCGTGATGTCAAAACGCGTGGTGGGCACAGCTGGCGCGCTGGACTTGCTTTGCCCAGGCAGCCCGGCAACCCGCCACGGCGCGGGTGCTGCGCCTGACGGGCTGGTTGAAAAAAGTGGCAAAGAAACACTTTGCGCGTGGAGCTGGCCTGCTGCCAACAAGCCGGAGGCCAGCTGCAAACACTGCGCCGCCAGCCCGCCAAACCAGCGGCTAGCGCCCTGCATCGTTTAACGACCAGTCGTAGTCAAGATAAACAACCTCGATATTTTTGCTGCGAATTTTTTCGCGGTCAGCCGGCGCATCGGCCAACACGTCGGCGTATTTTGCAAACACATCACCGAGTTGTTTGACGCCGCTGCTGCCCGGGTAATCTTTTTCGAAGTCCTGCTTGAACCATTTGAAAATGGCGCTGACCTGCAGTTTGCCATCCGCAAAGCGGTTGCGGGTGCGGTCGGCCATAAAGCGGGCAAAGCCGTCGTCGAGCTGCGCGCCCAGGCGCGTCGCGGTGTATGCATCAGGTCGCAAAGCCGGGCAACCGATGCTGGCGCACACCATGGCAGCGTGCAGGCGCCAGTCGGCATAGCGCGGGCGCAGCTGCTCATGCTCGATCCAGTCGAGGTGGCGCTCCTCGCCCAGCAATGTGAAAAACTTTTTCTTCCACGGGCCTTGCAGCACGGTGCCGACGTCCTTGATGGACTTGAGTTGCGGGTAACGGCTGAGCACCAGGGCAATCGTAAAACCGTTGTACGCGTTGATCAAAAAAGCCATCTGCTCCGGGCGGCTCCAGGCGTTGAAAGTGGCTTGGGGCACAGCCGACCAGCTGGCAAGCACCGCATCAAGCGCAGCGCGGTCGGCTGCAAAGCCGGCGTAACTGACGCGCGACTGCCGGTTGTCTGGCAGCCACTTGACGTGCTTTTTCAAAAGCGCGTCCCAGCCTGCATAACTGGCATCAAAAGCCGGTTTTTCTTGTGCAAATACGGCTGTAGCCCACGTAAAGTGCGCGCAAGCAGCTATTGAAATAATAGCGTTGCGGCGGCTTTGAATCTTCAGGTCATTTTTCATGTCAGCCTCTTTTCCAGTTGTGATATTTCTCTACCCATGCCAAAAGCTTGACCGGTTGGTGCGCGCGTTTCCACTCGCCAGCGGCGTATTTATTGGCCTCGGTCATGGTCGGATAGGTGTGGATGGTGGATAAAATTTTGTTCAAGCCCAGCTTGTGGCGCATGGCCAGCACGTATTCGGTGAGCAAATCACCCGCGTGTTCGCCCACGATGGTCACGCCCAGAATGGTGTCCTTGCCTGGCACTGTCAGCACCTTGACAAAACCATGCGCGGCGCTGTCGGCAATCGCGCGGTCCAGGTCGTCAATACCATATCGCGTGACTTCAAACGCAATGTTTTTTTCTTTTGCCTCTTGTTCGTTCAGGCCGACACGCGCGACTTCGGGCGACGTGAAGGTCGTCCACGGAATCACCGAATAGTCAGCCTTGAATCGCTTGAAGTCGCCAAACAGCGCGTTGACCGCTGCATACCAAGCCTGGTGCGCCGCAACGTGCGTCAGCTGGTAGGGCCCGGCCACATCACCAGCGGCAAATATGTTGGGGTAAATCGTCTGCAGATAATCGTTGACATCGACCGTGCGCTGGGTCGGGATGCCCAGGTCTTCCAGGCCGTAACCTGTCAGCCTGGCCACACGGCCCACGGCGCAGATCAGTTCATCGAAAACAATGCGGATTTCCTGACCAGAACCCACGGCTTCAGTAACTTGTACCGCCCACAACGTTTTGCCGTCAGCGTTCTTTTCACAGCGCAGCGCTTTGTGGCCAGTCATCACATTGACACCGTCAGCCACAAGCGAGGCCTTGACCAAAGCTGACACCTCTTCGTCCTCACGTACCAGCAAACGCGGCCCCATTTCCACCAGCGTGACCTGTGAGCCGAGCCGTGCAAAGGCTTGCGCCAGCTCGCAGCCAATCGGCCCGCCGCCCAGCACCACCAGGCGCTTCGGTACTTCGTCCAGTTTTTCAAATTGCTCCCACAGCGTGTCGCTGGTCACGTAGCCGGTTTCTTCCAATCCCGGCAGCGGCGGAACAAAAGGCCGCGCGCCAGCTGCAATCACAATGTTGCGGGTGGTGAGGGTTTGCACCTCCCCACCGTTCAAGGCAATCTCCACCGTCCACGGGTTCACGATGCGGGCGTGGCCTTGCACCACATCCACGCCAAGGCCGGTGTACCGCGCTACGCTGTCATGCGGCTCAATGGCGCGCACCACGGCTTGTATGCGCTGCATCACCGCCTTGAAACTGAAGCTCGGCTGCACATCGCTCAGGCCATAGGTTGCACCATGGCGCATCTGGTGCGCCAGCGTGGCACTGCGAATCAGCGCTTTGCTGGGCACGCAGCCGTAGTTCAGGCAGTCGCCGCCCATTTTGTGGGCTTCAACCAGCGTGACTTTTGCTTTCACAACCGCCGCAATATACGCAGTGACCAGGCCGCCTGCGCCTGCACCAATCACCACCAGATTGCGGTCAAACGTGGCTGGCTTGACGGATTTCCAGCGCGCATACACCTTGCGGCTTTTGAAAAAATCCAGTACCCGTTTGATCACCAGTGGCAGCAGTCCCAAGAGCACAAACGAACCCAGCAAGCCGGGTGACAAGATTGATTTGAGTGAATCGATCTTTGCAATCTGCGTGCCGGCATTGACAAACGCGATAGTGCCCGCCAGCATGCCCAGCTGGCTGACCCAAAAATACGTCCAGGTCTTCATCCGGCTCAAACCCATCAGCAAATTGAGTGCAAAAAACGGCACCACCGGAATCAGCCGCAGTGTGAAAAGGTAAAACGCGCCTTCTTTTTCAATGCCCTTGTTGACCTCAGCCAGGCGCTGGCCGAAGCGTTTTTGAATCGTGTCACGCAGCATGTAGCGCGCCGCCAGCATGGCCAGCGTGGCGCCAATGCTGGACGCCAGGGACACCAGCACAGTACCGTAGACCAGCCCAAAACCAGCACCGGCAGCCAGCGTCATGATGGCCGCGCCGGGCAGCGACAGCGCAGTGACTGCCACATAGGCTGCAAAAAAGCTGGCGGCAACCAGCACCGGGCGCTGGGCATACAGTGCGGCAAACGACTGCTGGCTGTCCTTCAAATAGGCCAGACTGAAAAACCGGCCCAGATCAAAAACAAAGAAAGCTGCAACGCACATGAGCAACAGCACGGCGACCAATAATTTACGCGGGTTCAAGGGGTTCCTTTTTTTGTCATACTGAAGCTTAGTACGCAATGGACGACAGTTCTTACAAATAGCTGGGATTGCCTGTAAGAAATATAGTCCAAAGGCGACCATTAAAAACAGCCAACGCATGACTTTTTATCAAATTACCGGGCTACATACGAAGGAACACAGCAGATGACCCAGGCACTGATTGGCATTCTGGGCGGCAGCGGCCTGTACCAGATGGAGGGGCTTGAGGGCGCGCAAGAACACACCATCAGCACCCCGTTTGGCGCTCCGTCTGATGCGCTGGTGACGGGCAAGCTGCAGGGTGTGCCGGTGGCTTTTTTGGCGCGTCATGCGCGCGGGCATCGGCTACTGCCGTCTGAAGTGCCGTACCGCGCCAACATTTACGCAATGAAGCAGCTGGGCGTGCGTTGGCTGGTGTCGGTGTCCGCCGTTGGCTCACTGCGAGAACATATCAAGCCGCTGGACATGGTGCTGCCAGACCAGTTCATTGACCTGACCAAGCGACGGGACAGCACTTTTTTTGGCCAGGGTGCCGTGGCGCATGTGTCGATGGCAGAGCCGGTTTGTAATGTGGTGGCCAACGCCCTGGCACTTGCTGTGACGGCAGTGCTTGAAAGCGAAGGGTTTGACGACAAGTCGCCTCGCCCTAGTTTGCACCAGCGCGGCACTTATGTGTGTATTGAAGGCCCGCAGTTTTCTTGTTCAGCTGAATCGCACTGGTACCGCAACATGGGCGCCGATGTGATTGGCATGACCAACATGCCCGAGGCCAAACTGGCGCGTGAGGCGCAAATGGCCTACGCCACGCTGGCGATGGTGACGGACTTTGACTGCTGGCATCCGGCTGAAGCCCACGTCACGGCCAACATGGCGCTGGCCAATTTGTTGAAAAACGCTGGCCGTGCGCAACTTATTGTGGCGCATGCTATCAAACTGCTGGCACTTGAGAAACGGGTAAGCGCGGCGCACACGGCTTTGCAAAATGCGCTGGTCACGCAGCCCGGAGACATGACTGCAGACGCGCGCGCGCGGCTTGATGCGATCTTGCGTTAAGCCAGCCCAGATAAATTTTCACCTGCTTCATTACCTTTATGCACGACACCCTGCCCCTGCTACAAAAAACCTACTTCCCGCCATTGCGGCGCAAACCGCTTGACACACTCCAGGTCAACCTGGGCTACCTGTGCAACCAGAGCTGCCTGCACTGCCACGTCAATGCCGGGCCGCACCGCACCGAGATGATGGACGAAGCCATGCTTGACTTGATTCCTGAAGTTCTGCAAGCGCGCGGCATCAAAACGCTTGACCTGACCGGTGGTGCGCCCGAGCTGCACACCGGCTTCAAGGCACTTGTGCGAGCCGCCCGTGCGCAGGGCGTGCGGGTGATTGACCGATGCAACCTGACGGTGCTGTTTGAGCCGGGCCAGGAAGACCTGGCCGAGTTTTTGGCTGAACAAGGCGTTGATGTAGTAGCGTCGATGCCGTGCTATTCAGCCGCCAATGTTGACAAGCAGCGCGGTGATGGCGTGTTTGACAAAAGCATTGCAGGCCTGCAAAAGCTCAATGCGCTGGGCTACGGCCAGCCCGGCTCTGGCCTGTCGTTAAACCTGGTGTACAACCCGCAAGGCGCAGCACTGCCTCCCGAGCAGCAGCAACTGCAGGCCGACTACAAGCGCGAGCTGCACAAGCATTTCGGCATTGTGTTCAATGACCTGTTTGCACTGACCAACATGCCGATCCAGCGCTTTGGCTCCACGCTGGTGTCCAAGGGCACGTTTGACACGTATATGGACTTGCTGAAAAGCAGTTTTCAACAGCAAAACCTGGACGGTGTGATGTGCCGCAATATGGTCAGCGTGGACTGGCAGGGCTGGTTGAGTGATTGCGACTTTAACCAGCAGCTGGGTTTGAATCTGGGCACAACCGGTCTGCGCAGGCATTTGCGTGATTTGCTGAAAACAGATTTTGACAACGCACCCATTCGCGTCGCGGGGCATTGCTATGGTTGTACCGCCGGGCAAGGCAGCAGTTGCGGCGGCGCTCTTGAACATTGAACCCCGTCAGATACCCGACATGCCGCATAAAGACTGTGCGCTGACCATCATCATGCCGGTGCTGAATGAAGCTGCTGGCTTGATCGATGCGTTGGCTGCGCTGTCGCCATTGGTTGACAACGGTGCCCAGGTCATCGTTGTGGATGGTGGCAGCACCGACGCAACGGTGGCGATGGCCCAGGCAAGTCAGTCACCTGTTATCACGTTGGTTCATGCAGGCCCAGGCCGCGCTATGCAGATGAATGCAGGTGCGGCGCATGCCACCGGCAAGGCGCTGCTTTTCCTGCACGCTGACACCGTGCTGCCTTTGCATGCAGATGCTTTGGTGCAACAGGCATTGGCCAGTGGTGCGCAGGTCTGGGGCCGGTTTGATGTGCGCATTGTTGGCAAATCAGCGTGGCTGCCGGTCATTGCCGCGTTGATGAATTTTCGATCCAGGCTGACGGGTATTGCCACCGGCGACCAGGCGATTTTTATGACGCAGGCAGCGTTTGTGGCTACCGGTGGGTACGCTGCGCAACCGCTGATGGAGGACATTGACATGTCAGGCCGCCTGCTCAAACTGTCAAAGCCGGCGTGTCTGCGGCAAAAGGTGATGACATCTGGCCGGCGCTGGGACGCGCGTGGCGTGTGGCGCACCATTGCGTTGATGTGGCGGTTGCGCTTTGCCTACTGGCGCGGCACTGCGCCCGAACGTTTGACGCAGCTGTACCGGTAGATTGTTCATGACCCGCATTGTGATTTTTGCCAAAGCGCCGCAGCCCGGCAGCGTTAAAACCAGACTCATCCCTGCCCTGGGCGCTGTCGGTGCGGCAAGGCTTGCACGCCGTTTGCTGGCGCAAACGCTGCAACGCGCGCTGGCAGCAGATGTGGGTGAGGTTGAACTGTGTATGAGCCCTGCCGCCGCTGACCCTGCCTGGCAAGGCATAGCCCTTGACAGTGCGGTACAGCAGAGCGCGCAAGGCACCGGCGACCTGGGCGCGCGCATGGCGCGTGCCGTGCACCGCGTTACGCACCACGCAGACGTAGCTGACCCATCCGTTTTACTCATCGGTACAGACTGCCCGGCTCTGACGCCTGCACTGCTCATGCAGGCTGCGCAGCAACTCGTGCACCACGACGCCGTGCTGATACCCGCCCACGACGGTGGTTATGTGCTGCTGGGCTTGAAGTCGCCCTGCCCTGAATTGTTTGACCACATGCCCTGGAGCACTAGCGTTGTTGCGGCTCAAACATTGCAGCGCATGGCAGCACTGAGCCTGCGCGTCTGGCAAGGCCACGCGCTGCATGACATTGACGAGCCCGCCGACCTGCAGCATGTGCGTGATTTGATTTCTGATTCCCTCTATCCAACCGAAGCATAAAAACTATGACAACACCAGATACCGTGCTTGAAAGCCGTCCAGGCAACACCAGCCCTGCCAACACCAACATTTATGACGTGGTGACTGACTATTACGGCCGCCAGCTGCAAGCCACCAGTGATTTAAAAACCAGCGCCTGCTGCGATATCAGTGCCATGCCGTCCTGGCTCAAGCCATTGCTCTCGCGCATTCATCCTGATGTGCTGTCGCGCTATTACGGTTGCGGTCTGGTTTGCCCGCCGTTACTCGTTGGTTGCCGCGTGCTTGATTTAGGCTGCGGTTCAGGCCGTGACGTGTATGCGCTGGCGCAGCTGGTGGGGCCGACTGGCTCTGTCGTTGGCGTTGACATGACCGATGAGCAACTGGCCGTGGCACGCCAGCACCAGGCGCATCACGCCGACCTGTTTGGCTACAGCAACGTCGAGTTTTTACACGGCTACATTGAGCGGCTGGACGAGCTGGACTTGAAGCCAGGCAGCTTTGACGTCATCGTCTCCAACTGCGTGGTGAATTTGTCGCCCGACAAGGACGCTGTGCTGGCTGGCGTGCAGCGGCTGCTCAAACCCGGTGGCGAGTTTTACTTTTCAGACGTTTACGCGGATCGGCGTGTACCGGCCATTGTCAAAAACGACCCGGTACTGTACGGCGAATGCCTGGGCGGCGCGCTCTACTGGAAAGACTTTGAGCGCCTGGCACATCGCCACGGCTTTGCCGACCCGCGCCTGGTAGAAGACCGCCCGCTGGAGATCACTGACCCAGAGCTTGCCAAACGGGTTGGCAACCTGAAGTTTTATTCAGCCACTTTCCGGCTGTTCAAGCTGCCCGAACTTGAAACCGCCTGCGAAGATTTTGGCCAGGCCGTCATCTACAAAGGCAGCATTGCCGAGCATGCTGGCCGCTTTGCTTTAGACAAACACCACGACATCCAGACTGGCAAAGTCTTTCCCGTATGCGGCAACACCTGGCACATGCTGCACGGCACACGCTTTGCGCCGCACTTTGATTTCATTGGCAACTTTGACACGCATTACGGCATCTTTGAGGGGTGCGGTATGAGCCTTCCTTTTGGCATGGCGTCTGGAGCACCTGCTGGTTATTGCGGGCCGGCTGGTTGCTGCTAACCGACGCTAAAACAAATGGAGTACTTGCTGATTGGCGTGGCGGTTTTTCTGGCGTTTGGCAACGGTGCCAACGACAACTTCAAAGGCTTTGCCACCGTGTGGGGAACAAAGTCTTTGGGCTACCGCAAGGCGTTGCTGCTGGCAACCCTGGCCACTGCTGCGGGCAGCTTGCTGTCACTGGTGTTGGCGCAAGGGCTGGTGCAACAGTTTTCAGGCAAGGGGTTATTGCCGCAAGGGTTGGTTGAGGCTCCCCAGTTCCTGATCAGCGTCGGGCTGGGCGCAGCGCTGACAGTCATCATTGCCACGCGCGCTGGTCTGCCGATTTCCACCACACATGCGCTGATTGGCGGTTTGGTGGGAGCAGGGCTGGCTGCCAGCCCCGGGCAACTCCAGTTTGCCAAACTTGGACATGCTTTTTTACTGCCACTGTTGCTGAGTCCATTGCTGGCAGCGGGACTTGGACTACTTGGGTACAAACTGCTGCGCCTGCGGCCCGCCAACGCCGACTGTGCCTGCCTGACCGTAGACATGCCGATTGCGGCAACCACCGTATCCCCCTCGGCAACAGCACTTGAGGTGCGGCTGGCTGCTACCCCCCGGCTGGTCATTGCAAGTGCGTCTGATTGCAACCAGCCTGGCAGCCTCGGCGCGTCTGCCCCCATTCGCCTGTCCATACCCCGCTTGCTGGATCAGTTGCATGTGTTTTCTGCCAGCCTGATCTGTTTTGCCCGCGCCGTCAACGACACCCCCAAGCTGGCCGCATTGCTGGTGGCGTCGCAGGCCATGTCTGCGCAAATGTCGCTGGTCACGATGGCCGCTGCCATGGCTCTGGGCGGACTGCTGTTGTCACGCCGCGTAGCGCAAACCATGAGCCAGCGCGTTACCCGCATGGATCATTCGCAGGGCCTGGCGGCAAACCTGATCACCGCTACGCTGGTGTTGACAGCCAGTCAATTTGCGCTGCCTGTGTCCACCACGCATGTTTCGGTCGGTGCAATAGCCGGTGTCGGCGCTGCTGGGAACTCGCTGAACGGCGCGGCGCTGCGCACCATTTTGCTGTCGTGGCTGGCCACGTTGCCGATGGCGGGTTGCCTCGCCTGGCTGGCGTTCACGTTGATGATGCCGTTTTAACAGCCTGTGTGAGAACCCGGAGATTGTTGGTACGCTGTTTCAGGCAGCGAGCGCTATGATTTCAGGAGCTGCTTGCGCGCTGTTTATGTCGGCTAGCGGTGGTTTTGATATAAAAAAAGCACCGTGAGGTGCTTTTTTCAGGATGGCTGCTTACTTTTTAACCGGTGCTGGTGCTACCCGCCGCGGGGCAGGCGCACCACCGGGTGCAGAGGTCTGGCTTGGGGGCGCTGCCCCATCAACACCGAGCCTGCCGCCGCCGCCCAAACCCTGACCTTGCACGGTTTGCGGCTTGTAGTTACGCAGCGACTTGACCATCTGGTTGAATGAATCAGTGAAGGCTGCAATCACGACTTTGCCTTGCGGTGTGTTGGTGTAGCCGCTCATGCCGCCACCACCGCCACCGCCAAACAGCACCGCGCCTACGCTGAAGTCGGTGTTGGCACTGCTGCCCTGGGACGCAGACACCTGCACACCGGAACGGTTGTCGGTCAGCATCAGCATGGTTGATGCTTCGTTGGTGCGAATGCCGCCAGCCACTGCACCCAAAATGCCCAGACCCTTGCCAAAGCCGCCCAGGCCACCCAGTCCGCCGCCACCGCCGCTGGTGCCGCGTGCGCTGACCAGCACTTCAGGTGTCATGCTGTAGTCTGCAGCGACCATCTGGCCGCCGCCCATGTTGCTGCCTGCCCGGCCCTGGCCTGAGCCGGCAATGGCGCGCTCGCGCTCCATGTTGGCAAAAGCGCGACCGCGCTCTACCACGATAAAGCAGTTGCTTTGCTGGATCATCAAACGCAGCACAGGCACGGTAGAGCCCAAGCGGTATTCGGTGGTAAACAGCCGATACCAGTCGGCAGAGGTCTCTTCTACCAATGCCACCGTGCCCAGGGGACTGGCGCATTTTTCAAGCGCCGTATTGGCACCCTGAGCAGCTCCGCCTGCGGCAGCGCCAGTGGCAGCAACGTCAGCCTTGGGCGAACCAATGGTGGGTGCGGTGGCAACGCAGCCGCCCAGCAGTCCGGTCAGACTGAGCGCGGCAATGGTAAAAAACGAATGTTTCAAAGGAGGCTCCTGAAGTAATTGTTAACTGCACAAATATCGGTAAATTTTTTAAACGCCAGCTGCTTTCCACTGAATTCGCAAAACCATTAAACGGGCACCCAAAGCGCAGTTTTTACGCGGGAATAGTTACAAAAAATTCCCGACGAACACAGATTTTACAAACATTGGCAATACTCAGGCCTGCTCACTGCCATGCAGAACCATTTTTTTAAAATCGTTTGTA
>JAYUVG010000087.1:0-25190 GCA_043754255.1 Polaromonas sp.
GAAGGCAAGCGAGCCGATGCGCTGGCCTCGTACCAGGCCGGCTTGACGATAACCAAACGCCTGGCCGAGCTGGACGAAGCCAACACTGAATGGCAGACAGATTTGGTGGTCAGCTTTTGGAAACTTAGTAATTTGGCTTCGCCCAAAGAAGCAGCGGCTTTGTTGCGAGACGCCCTGAACATTCTAAAAAAGCTGGATGCGGCAGGCGCTTTGCATGCTGACCAAAAAGGCTGGCAGGCATTGGTACAAGAACGGCTTGATGGCTTGACGTCAAGCGTCTTGAAAGTCTTATAATGTAGATACGTGTTTCTACTCGGGAGCTGAATCATGGAATTACAGGTCGGGAAATGGGGTAATAGCCTGGCGCTACGGCTGCCCGTTACGCTTGCCAAACAAGCAGGCCTGCGCGAGGGCAGCCGTGTGCAGGCTGATGTGACGGCAGGGCGTGAGTTGCGGTTGATTAATGCGGGTAGCGAGTTAAAAGCAACGTCGCGGGCGCAATTGGCCAAAGAGTTGACGGATATGCATCGTGAGTGGCCGATGGGGCGGTCGGTCGTACGCTGGATGCGCGACCAGGGTTATTGAGCGCCACATGGTTTATTTGGATACCAACGTGTTGATGGCATTGCTTTGCCCTGAACCTGAAACTGATTGGGTCATGGGTTGGCTGGCAACGTCTGATGCGCTAGAGCTGGTTAGCAGCCCATGGTGCCGGACAGAGCTTGCAAGCGCGCTTGCCATTAAAGAACGCACCAAACAACTGAGCAAAAAAGAAGTGGCGATTGCCAGTCAAAAAGGCTTGGCTATTTTGGCATCTACCCGCTGTGAGCCGATTGAAACATCTGATTTTGATGAGGCTGCTGTACTGTGCAGCCAAACCAGCTCAAATCTGCGTGCGCCTGATGCACTGCATTTGAGCTTGGCAAAGCGGGTCGGTTGTACAACCATTGCCACCATGGATGTGGTGATGCGTAAAGCTGCGTCCAAGCTGGGATTGAAACTGGTTAACTTTCGCAAATAACTTGCCCCGATCAAACAAGCAAAGCAAACAAATAAAGCAAATGAAGAATCTTTTAGTTGAACTGTTTGTAGAAGAACTCCCGCCCAAGGCGTTGAAAAAGCTCGGCGATGCGTTTGCGGGTGTGTTGTTTGACCAGCTTAAAAGCCACGGATTGACAACGGCTGAATCTGCGTTGACCTCGTTTGCCTCGCCGCGCCGCCTGGCTGCGCATGTGACGTATGTGCTGCCGCAAGCTGCGGATAAAGCGGTGTCGCAAAAGCTCATGCCAGTGGCAGTCGGTATCGGTGCTGATGGAAACGCCACGCCTGCACTGTTGAAAAAGCTTGCTGCGCTTGGGGCTGATGCTTCCAGCGTTGCAGGGCTGAAGCGCGCGCCTGATGGCAAGGCTGAGGCGCTTTTTTATGACAGTCTTGTCAAAGGCGCAACGCTTGCTGAAGGCCTGCAAAAAGCGCTGCTCGACGCGATTGCCAAATTGCCCATTCCAAAAGTCATGACGTATCAATTAGCCGATGGCTGGAGCGACGTGAAGTTTGTGCGGCCCGCGCATGGCCTGGTGGCTTTGCATGGCTCGGATGTGGTGGCTATTGAGGCGCTTGGATTGAAAGCGGGCAACACCACGCACGGCCACCGATTTGAAGCGCTGGTTGACCCGGTGGTTTTGCAGCACGCTGACAGTTACGCAGCCACGCTTTTAAAAGATGGCGCGGTGATTGCCAGTTTTGCCGAGCGGCGTGCGGAGATTGTTCGTCAGCTCACTGCTGCGGCTGCAAAAATTGGTGGGTGCCAACCGATTGAGGACGATGCGCTGTTAGATGAAGTGACCGGACTGGTTGAGCGGCCCCATGTGCTGGTGTGTGAGTTTGAAAAAGAATTTCTGGACGTGCCGCAAGAGTGTCTGATTCTGACCATGAAGGCGAATCAGAAGTACTTTCCATTGCTCGACGCGTCAGGTAGATTGACCAATAAATTTTTGGTCGTCAGCAACATCAATCCGGCTGATGCGAGTTTTGTCATTGGCGGCAACGAGCGCGTGGTGCGCCCGCGTCTGGCGGATGCCAAATTCTTTTTTGACCAGGATCGCAAGAAGACTTTGCAGTCGCGCGTGGCGGGCTTGGACAAAGTGGTTTATCACAACAAGCTGGGCTCGCAAGGTGAACGGGTTGAGCGCGTGCGTGCGATTGCCCGGGCGATTGGCCAGCAGCTGGGCGGTGATGTGCTGGCTGCAAAAGCCGACCAGGCCGCGCAACTGGCCAAGACTGATCTGGTCACTGACATGGTGGGTGAATTCCCTGAGTTGCAGGGCACGATGGGCCGGTATTACGCGCTGAACGATGGCTTGAGTGCAGAGGTTGCCGATGCGATTGAAGACCACTACAAGCCGCGTTTTGCAGGCGATGAACTTCCGCGCAATGTTGTGGGCGTGGTGGTGGCGCTTGCTGACAAACTTGAGACACTGGTGGGCATGTTTGGCATTGGGAATTTGCCGACGGGCGATAAGGATCCGTTTGCGCTGCGCAGGCATGCGTTGGGTGTCGTTCGGATGTTGGTAGAGCGGAATTCGGCGCTGCAGTTTCACGAACTTACGCGTTCAGCCTTTTCTGTGTTTCCAGCCGGACTTTTGCAAGACCAAAGTACTGCACTTGATGAATTCCTGATTGAGCGATTAAAGGGTTACCTCAAAGACGGCGGCTATTCAGCAACTGAGGTGGACGCAGCGATTTATGCGCAAAAACTCGGTTCCTGGTTTTCGATTCCCAAACGTCTGGCCGCAGTCCGCACCTTCGCAGCCCTACCCGAAGCCCCAGCCCTTGCCGCCGCCAACAAACGCATCAGCAATATCCTGAAAAAAGGCGACGCGGTAGATCCCCATGTCAGCGAAATGCTGTTGACCGAGCCCGCAGAAAATGCCCTGCACAAAGCCATGGGCGAAGTAGTGCCCAAGGCCAACGCCCAGTTTGAATCTGGCGACTACACCGCATCACTGCAAACGCTGGCAGCGCTGCGCGCACCCGTCGATGACTTTTTCAACGGCGTGATGGTAAATTCCGAGCAAATGGATTTGCGGCTGAACCGGCTGGGTCTGCTGGCTACGCTGCACGCGGCTATGAACCGCGTTGCGGACTTGTCGAAGTTGGCAACTTAGCGCAGTGAACCATTTTTAATTGCTCTGCCATGAAGTCTCCCCAGCACTACGATCGCTTCTCGCTTGCCTACATTGACGCCGTTCTGGGCGAAGCAAAAAAAGATGAGCAAATCTTGATTCGCGCGCACGCTACGTTGGTACGCTGGAAGCTACAGGGGAGCGCTTCACCTTGCCATCAGGAATGGTGCGATTTGCTGCAGAGTGACGTGGAAACGATCAAAGCGACAGTTTGTATTGACACTGAATTTGCTGCACATTTGCGGAAAAATGCACCCTTTGCAGCGGTACTTCCCGAACAACAACGACTGGCTTTAATCCGGCAGTCCGAAACCCAATGAAACTCGTCATCCTTGACCGCGACGGCACTATCAATCTTGACAGTGAAGACTATGTCAAAACACCTGAAGAATGGCAGCCGCTGCCGGGCGCGCTTGAAGCGATTGCGCGGCTGAACCAGGCTGGCTGGCATGTGGTGATTGCGTCCAACCAGTCGGGGCTGGGGCGCGGTTTGTTTGACGTGGCGTCGCTGAACGCCATCCACGCCAAAATGCACAAAATGCTGGCCGCTGTGGGCGGCAGGATTGATGCGGTGTTTTATTGCCCGCATGCGCCTGAAGAAAGCTGCAACTGCCGCAAGCCTTTGCCGGGTTTGTTTGAGCAAATTGGCAGCCGCTTTGGTGTACCGCTCAAGGATGTGCCAACAGCGGGCGACTCGGTGCGTGACCTGCAGGCAGGCAGCGCAGCGGGCTGCGAGCCGCACCTGCTGCTGACAGGCAAGGCAGAGCGCTACCGCAGCGGTGGCCAGCCTGATGGTCTGCCAGCGGGCACGCTTTTTCATACCGACTTGCCAGCCTTTGTTGACCATCTTCTTCAGCTTAAGCCCGCTGCTTAAAACTTTTATGAACCTGATCCGATCCATCATTCACATGCTGTGGATGGCCATCACCGTGGTGCCCTGGGCCATTGCGGTTTTAATCTTTTCACTGTTTGGCAGCAGCACGCAGGTGTACTGGCTGTGTGCGGGCTGGCTGCGCCTGGCAGTCACCGGCGGCACGATGATTCTGGGCATTGAAAATCGCGTGACTGGCATGGAGAATTTGCCAAAGACCGAGCTGGGCAGCTGCGTGCTGCTGGTCAAACACCAAAGCACCTGGGAAACGTTTTCGATGGTCACGCTGATGCCGCACCCGCTGGCTTTTGTGTTTAAAAAAGAGCTGCTGTACGTGCCGTTTTTTGGCTGGGCCATGTCGCGCATGGACATGATCCACATTGACCGCAGCCAGCGTGCGCAAGCTTTCAACAAAGTGGTGGCGCAGGGCAAACGCCTGATGGCGCAAGGCGTGTGGGTCATCATGTTCCCGGAAGGCACGCGGATCAATCGCGGGCAAAAAGGTGTCTACAAATCAGGCGGCACGCGGCTGGCCATTGAGACCGGCGCGCCGGTGATTCCGGTGGCGGTCACATCTGCCAAATGCTGGCCGCGCAAGGCTTTTATCAAAAAACCGGGCGTTGTGGACATTTCTATCGGCAAGGCGATTCCCAGCGCGGGCCGCAAGCCAGAAGAGTTGATGCGTGAAGTAGAGGCCTGGATTGAAGCCGAGATGCGCAGGCTGGATCCTGACGCGTACCTTTAACAAATCACCATGATGCACAGGCTTTTGCAGTTCACGCTGGACTTGTTTGAGCCTGCGCCTGCTGTCAGCAAAGCAGCAGAAAGCAGTGATAAAACTGATTTTGAAGCATCAAATCGGCCTCTAGCCGACGTAAATAGCGCGCAAGCAGCTCCTGAAATAATAGCAATTAAAGTTGCGGACGGCGCTGCACTGCCAACCCAGACCTTGCAGCAAGCGCTGGCCCCAGCCACTTTTACCCATCCGCGTGCCAGCCGCCAGGCGTTGCTGGGCGGTATCGCCGTTGGCTACGAATTTAAGCGGGGCAAGCGCCGCACGATTGGCTTTTCAGTAGGTAGCGAAGGCTTGCGGGTCAGCGCGCCGAAGTGGGTGCCGCTGTATGAGATTGACAAGGCTGTAGTAGAAAAATCCGCCTGGATCCTTCAAAAACTTGAGGAAACCCGCGCCAGGCATGACCGGCTGGAGTCTGCCCGCATTGAATGGAAAGACGGCACAACCATTCCGTTTTTGGGTGAACAGGTCATCGTCGTTCTCGACCCGCGCCATGCGTTTGGCGGCGTGGGTGCAGAGCTGAAAAGCAGTGTGAATACCGGTAACACCACCACATTACCTGGGGTCACGCACCTGACGCTGCATGTCGGCCTGCCCCACACCGCCACGCCTGACCAGATCAAAGACGCCGTACAAGCCTGGCTGATGCGCCAGGCCAAGCGCATTTTTACCGAGCGCTTGAATCACTTTGCGCCTACGCTCAACGTGCAGTGGCGCAAGTTAAGTTTGAGCAGTGCAGGCACACGCTGGGGCAGCGCCAGTGCCGATGGATCGATTCGTTTGAACTGGCGGCTAATTCATTTCAAACAATCCGTCATTGACTACGTGGTGGTGCACGAGCTGAGCCACCTGCGCGTGATGGACCACAGCCCGCGCTTTTGGGACACCGTGCGGGCGGTGGTGCCTGACTATGCGGTGCTGCGCAGTCAACTCAAAGACGAGGGCGCACCTCGTTGGTAAAGCGCTGGTAGTAAATCTGTCATCCCGGGCTTGAGGAGCTTGCCCCGGACTTGATCCGGGGGGATCCATCTTTGCGCTGATGCAAGGCCTAATTCGAAGTCATGGATTGCGGATCGAGTCCGCAATGACAGTCATAAACCGGTAAATCCCGTCCCCACCGAGGCGCCGCTGCAACTTGCCCTCAAACCACAGCAAATGCAAATGCGCCAGCGCCTCGCCCATGGCAAATGTGGTCTGGTGCAGGTCCAGTTCGCGCTTGAACATGATGGGCAGAATGTCTGCTGCACTGCATGGGCTTAAAGCGCATGCTTCCACGACTTCTGTCAGTCTGTCACGGTGATGGTCGTGCAGCTGCTGGATGCGCGTGTGCAGGCCGCGAAATGGTTTGCCGTGTGAGGGCAGGCACAGCGTGTCAACCGGTAGCGGCAAAAACTTGTCAATGGATTCCAGAAAAAGCGCCAGCGCGTTTGCTTCAGGCTCCATGTCATACACACTCACGTTCGTCGATATGCGCGGCAAGATCATGTCGCCGCTGATCAGCACATTCAAAGCCTCGCAGTACAAGGCAATGTGTTCAGGCGCATGGCCGTAGCCGCTGATGCAGCGCCATTGATGCCGATTTTTACCCGCGCCAATCGCAACCGTTTTGCCATCCATCAACCGCACATAACTCTTGGGCACATCGGGCACCATGGCAGAGTAGTAGCCGGTACGCGCCTTGATTTTTGCAATCGAATCAGCGTCCAGCAGCCCATGCGCCGCAAAAAACAGTGCTGCGCTTTCACCGCCAAATCCGGTGGTGGACTGCGAGCCCAGCTTTGCCGAGTTGTAATCTGTCGCGCTGACCCACAAGCGGCACACGTGGCTGGGGGTGCTCCACTTTTCGCACAGCCAGCTTGCCAGGCCAATGTGATCCGGATGCATGTGCGTGCAAATCACGCGCAAGATCGGCAAGCCTTCAAGCTGCGTGGCGAAAATGGTTTCCCACTGCGTTTTTGACTCAAGGCGGCTGATGCAGCAGTCCACCACTGTCCAGCCTTGCAGGGTGTTACCAGGGTTTGAGGGGTCTTGTAATTCATCGCGCAGCAGCCACAAATTGATGTGGTTGAGCGCAAACGGCAGTGCCATGCGGATCCATTTAACGCCTGGGGCAACCTGCAGGGTGCTGCCGCCATCCGGCAAGTTATCGCCCAGTGGGTAGTCAAGCTGTTGTTCTAAAAGGTTCATGTACCATTCGCTTTGTTGTCTAGTTGACGTTTACGTAAACGTCATATTCATCCATTATCGTAGACCCTGTAGACCCTGTAGACCCTGTAGACCCATCGCTACCAGTATGTCCACCACTTACACCATCAGCGACCTGGCCAAAGAGTTTGACCTGACCACGCGCGCCATGCGGTTTTATGAAGACATGGGCCTTTTGCAACCGCAGCGCGAAGGCACTGGCGGCCGCAACCGGGTGTACACCGCGCGCGACCGCGCCCGACTCAAGCTCACGCTGCGTGCCAAGCGGCTAGGGCTGTCGCTGGTTGAGGCCAAAGAGATCATTGATTCATACGACACGCCGCGCGACACCGCGCCGCAGATGCGCAAATTTTTAAAAGTGCTGGCAGACCACCGCACCCGGCTGGAGGCGCAAATGGTTGATTTGCAGGCCAATCTGGCAGAGATTCGCGCACACGAAAAAGAGGCCAGATTGCTGCTGGAAAAGTCTGAAAAGTCCGGTAAGAAAGCCGAAAAAGTAAAATAAATAAGCAATGATGTTGACCCTATGAAAGCACTGCCAAGGCCATGAATAACTTCACTCACAGTGAGCTTTTCCAGCGCATAGAAACCAGCTTTTTGCGCCAGGGCATGATGCAAATTCTGGGTGTCAGACTCCTGCGGGCGGAATTTGGTTTGTGCGAGTTGGCACTGCCGCATTCGCAGCGTGTCGCGCAGCAGCAGGGCAGCTTTCATGGAGGGGCTATGGGCACACTGGCTGACGTTGCTGGCGGCTATGCAGCCCTGAGTGCAGCGCCGCCTGGCATGGAAGTCACCACGGTTGAATACAAAATAAATTTTCTAGCCAGCTTTACCGGCGGTGAGCTGCGGGCTGTAGGCCGCGTCGTCAAGGCTGGCAAGCGCATCATCGTCGCCACCGCTGAAGTGATGCATGTTGATGACAGTGGCAAGCAAACCATTTGCGCTGTGATGCAGCAAACGCTGGTGCCCGTACCCAAAACATATTGACATTTTAGAAAGCCACACCATGACTGACTTGCCCGGCCTGAACTTCCAACTCGGTGAAGACATTGACGCGCTGCGCGATGCGGTGCGTGATTTTGCACAAAGTGAGATCGCGCCACGCGCTGCCGAGATCGATAAAACCGACCTGTTCCCGGCCGACCTGTGGCAAAAAATGGGCGCATTGGGCGTGCTTGGCATTACTGTGAGTGAAGAATACGGCGGCGCTGGCATGGGCTACCTGGCCCACATGATTGCGATGGAAGAAATCAGCCGCGCCAGTGCATCTGTGGGCCTGAGCTATGGCGCGCATAGCAATCTGTGCGTCAACCAGATCAAGCGCAACGGCACGGCCGAGCAACGCCAAAAATACTTGCCCAAGTTGATATCAGGTGAGCATGTCGGCGCACTGGCTATGAGCGAGCCGGGTGCGGGCAGCGACGTCATCTCAATGAAGCTCAAAGCTGAGGACAAAGGCGGCTACTACCTGCTAAACGGCACCAAGATGTGGATCACCAACGGGCCTGATGCCGACACGCTTGTCGTCTATGCCAAAACAGAACCAGAACTGGGCGCACGCGGCGTCACCGCATTCCTGATTGAAAAATCCATGAAAGGCTTTTCATGCGCGCAAAAGCTGGACAAGCTCGGCATGCGCGGCAGCCACACCGGCGAGCTGGTGTTTAACAACGTTGAAGTGCCCACAGCGCAAATTTTGGGCGGACTGAACGGCGGCGCAAAAGTGCTGATGAGCGGCTTGGACTACGAGCGTGCAGTACTCGCCGCCGGGCCCATCGGCATCATGCAGTCGGTGATGGACAACGTCGTGCCCTACATCCATGACCGCAAACAGTTCGGCCAGAGCATTGGCGAGTTTCAATTGATTCAAGGCAAGGTCGCCGACATGTACACCGTGCTGCAGGCGGGCCGCGCGTTTTGCTACACCGTCGGTAAAAACCTTGATATGTTGGGCACAGACCATGTGCGGCAAGTACGCAAAGACTGCGCATCTGTCATCTTGTGGTGCGCCGAAAAAGCCACCTGGATGGCAGGCGAGGGCGTGCAGATTTTTGGCGGCAATGGCTACATCAATGACTACCCATTGGGCCGGTTGTGGCGCGATGCGAAGCTGTATGAGATTGGCGCGGGGACTTCAGAAATACGCCGCATGCTGATTGGGCGGGAGCTGTTTGCGGAAACTTGCTAAAATGATTACTTTGTAATCACTTTCGCAGAAACACCATGCAAACCCACATCGTACAAGTCGGCAACTCACTTGGCCTACGGCTGCCAAAGGCGGTCTTGTCTACGCTGGGTCTTGAGCGTGATTCTCGAATGAGTATTCAAACCCGCGCCGGTGGCATCGTGCTCACCCCTTTGAAAAGCCCGCGCAGCACCTGGCAAGCCGCGTTCATCGCTGATCCGGTCGATGCGCCAGAGAACTTATGGGGTGACTTGCCGCTAGCCGAAAGCTGGGATTGATGGCGACTAAAAAATTTCCTCAGCAAGGTGAAGTCTGGTGGGTCAACCTTGACCCGACGATTGGCAAAGAGATCAGTAAAAAGCGTCCTTGCCTGATCGTGTCGCCCGACGATATGAACGCCCACCTGGGCACAGTGATCGCTGCCCCTATCACCAGCACACTTCGCAATTGGCCGACGCGCGTGACTGTCAAATTGCAGCGCCAAGACTCATCTGTAGCATTGGATCAAATCCGAATGATTGACAACACGCGGCTGATAAAAAAGATGACGACTATTGATGCTGAGCCAGCTTTAAACGTGTTGCGCGAGATGTTTGCCAAAAGTTAAACCCCCAAAATAGTAAATGACCACTACCCAAGACCTCTTCACCCACAACCGCCTGTGGGCTGCGCAAATGAAAACCGAGCGGCCCGGGTTTTTTACCGGGCTTGAATCGCAGCAAAGCCCCAAATACATGTGGATAGGTTGTTCTGACAGCCGCGTGCCTGCCAACCAGATCACCGGCCTGGCGCCTGGCGAAGTGTTTGTGCATCGCAACGTCGGTAACGTGGTCGTAACAACCGATTTGAATTGTCTGTCCACCATTCAGTACGCAGTTGACCAACTCCATGTCAATGACCTGATGGTGGTCGGCCACTACGGCTGCGGCGGTGTGCAGGCGGCGCTCAATGATGTGCGCATTGGCCTGGCCGACAACTGGCTGCGCCACATCAAGGATGTGCGTGACCGCCACCGTGCGCTGATTGATGCTGCGCCGCTGCACAGCCAGCAGGACGTGCTGTGCGAGCTCAACGTCATTGAACAGGTCATGAACGTCGCGCACACCACCGTTGTGCAAGACGCCTGGCAGCGCCAACAACCCCTGACGCTGCATGGCTGGGTGTATGGCTTGAAGGATGGGTTGCTGATCGACCTGAAAATGACGGTGTCGTGCAGCGAAGATTTGAAAGTCGTCTATTTAAAAGCAATTCAGGCTGTAGCCGATACAAATAGAGCGTAAGCAGCTATTAAATTAGTAGCATAGTATTTTCCCTTCATCATGTTTCCACAACGCCTTGACTCCCCGCTTGCCTACGACATCGCCAAAGCGATGATGGACGGATTTAACCGCCACTACCAGTTGTTCAGGGGCGAATCGGCCAGTGCCAAGCAGCGTTTTGAGACAGCAGACTGGCACGGCCAGCAGCGCGCCCAGCGTGAGCGGATCGAGTTTTATGACCTGCGCGTGCGCGAGGCATCGACCAGTCTGGAGCGTGACTTCAACGCCGGTGAGCAAACCATGGACGTATGGCAGCAGGTCAAGCTGCACTACATCGGGCTGTTGGTCAACCATCAGCAGCCGGAGCTGGCCGAAACGTTCTTCAATTCGGTCACCACCAAGATATTGCACCGCAGCTATTTTCAAAACGACTTTATTTTTGTGCGGCCAGCTGTCAGCACTGAATACATTGAAAACGGTGAACCCACCGGACAGCCGACGTACCGCTCGTATTACCCCACACTTGACACCATGCAAAGCACGGTGCTGCAGCTGGTCAACGACTTTGATTTAAAGCTGGCTTTTGAAGACCTGCCGCGTGATGCAGGTTACGTCGTTTTGGCACTGCAAAAGCGGTTGGGTGACGTGAAGCTGCGTGCCAATTTTCAGATACAGGTGCTGTCTGGTTTGTTCTATCGCAACAAGGGCGCATACGTGGTCGGCAAGATCATCAACGGCTTTACCGAGCACCCGTTTGCGCTGCCGCTGCTGCATAACCAGAAAGGCACACTGGCGATAGACGCAGCGCTGTTTGGTGAAGATGACTTGCTCATTTTATTCAGCTTTGCGCGCGCTTATTTCATGGTTGACATGGGCATACCGTCAGCGTACGTGCAGTTTTTGCGCAGCATGATGCCGCGCATGCCGCGCGCTGAAATTTACAACGCGCTGGGTCTGGCCAAGCAGGGCAAAACGCTTTTTTACCGCGACTTTTTGCACCACCTGCGCCATTCAACCGACAAGTTTCGCATCGCGCCAGGTATCAAAGGCATGGTCATGCTGGTGTTTGACTTGCCAAGTTTTCCGTATGTGTTCAAGGTGATCAAAGACTATTACCCGCCGCAAAAAGACACGACGCGCGAGCAGATCAAAGGCAAGTATTTGCTCGTCAAGCAGCACGACCGGGTAGGCCGTATGGCCGACACGCAGGAGTACAGCGAGGTGGCTTTTCCGCGAGCGCGGTTTGACGACGAGCTGATTGCCGAGATTGAAAAGTTTGCACCCAGCCAGCTCGAAATATCAGACCGCGATGGCGATGGGCAGACTGAAGTCATCATCAAGCACGTCTACATCGAGCGCCGCATGATTCCGCTGAACATCTATCTGCAGGAAGCATTTGACGTTGGTGTTGAAGAGCCTGCGGCGCAGCAGCAGATTGAACGCGCTGTGGTGGAGTACGGCAACGCCATCAAGGACCTGGTGGCGGCCAACATCTTCCCGGGCGACATGCTGTGGAAAAACTTTGGCATCACGCGCCACGGCAAAGTCGTGTTTTACGACTATGACGAGATTGAATACATCACCGACTGCAAGTTCAGGAAAGTGCCCACGCCGCGCAATGAAGAAGACGAAATGAGCGGTGAGGTCTGGTATTCAGTCGGGCCGAAAGACGTTTTCCCTGAAACCTTTGGGCCGTTTTTGCTGGGCAATAGCGCAGTTCGACAAGTTTTTATGAAGCACCACGCTGAATTGCTGGAGGCCAATTTTTGGCAGATGCACAAAGAGCGAATTCAGGCGGGGCACGTGTTTGACGTGTTTCCGTATGAGCAGGACAAGCGTTTCAACGTTGACATGGGCATTAATTTTTGATAGTCTTACCTTGTCTTACTTGGTCTGTTTTTTATTAGGATTTGAATGCTGACTGTCAACACCCCTGCAACTGCAACACCTAAGCTGACGACGACTTTGAGCACCAAGGGTCAGGTGGTCATTCCGAAGGCAGTTCGCGACGCCATGGCTTGGCCAGATGGCATGACCCTGGCAATTGAGCCGCATCCGCAAGGCGTGTTGCTGTCGGCTGCCAGGCATTACTTCGCGCCAAGCGATCCCGACACAATCCTGGGTTGCATGAACTACAAAGGGCCAGCCTTGTCGCTCGATGAGATAGATAAAAAGCTGGCCACCTCCTTCGCTGAAAAATGGAAGAAAGACAATCCATGATCGCCTTGGACACCAACATTTTGGTGCGATTGTTAGTCAATGACGACCCGGTACAAGCGGTGATTGCAAGAAATCTGATTAAACACCCGGACGGCGTTTTCATCGGCAAGACCGTATTGCTGGAGCTTGAATGGGTGCTCAGGCAGGTTTATCAAGTCGATAAAAAAACGCTCATGACGGGTTTGACCAGATTGCTAGGCCTGCCGAATGCCACGATTGAAGGCGTTGCCCAGGTCGCGCAGGCCATGAAAGATTTTTCAAAAGGTATGGACTTTGCCGATGCGCTGCATCTTGCAGCTACTTACGGCGAGATGTTGACCTACACCTTCGACAAAAAATTCGCCAAATTGGCGACGGCGCAGCGCGTTGTGCTGGCTAGCCGCAAAACAGTTTCTATTTAATTTTCAACTGGAGATACCCATGCAAGACCCCATCGTCATCCTAGGCGCAGCCCGTACCCCGATGGGTGCATTTCAGGGCGATTTCGCATCGCTTGCTGCACACGACCTGGGCGGCGCGGCCATCAAGGCTGCTGTTGAGCGCGCAGGTATTGCAGCAAACAAGGTCGATGAAGTGCTGTTTGGCAACTGCCTGATGGCGGGGCAAGGACAGGCACCGGCGCGACAGGCAGGTTTCAAAGGCGGCTTGCCAGCCAGCGCGGGTGCGGTCACGTTGTCAAAAATGTGCGGCTCGGGCATGGAGGCCACGCTGCTGGCGCATGACCAGCTGGTGGCTGGCAGCCGCGACGTGATGGTGGTTGGCGGTATGGAAAGCATGACCAACGCGCCGCATCTGCTGCTCAAAGGGCGCAGCGGTGTTCGCATTGGGCATGACCGCATTTATGACCACATGATGCTCGACGGCCTGGAAGACGCCTACGAGCCTGGCCGCGCCATGGGTACGTTTGGCGAGCAGTGTGCTGACAACTACAAATTTACCCGGGAAGCACAGGATAAATTCGCTATCACCAGCGTAGAACGTGCGCAAGCAGCTACTAAATCAGGAGCGTTTGCAGCAGAAATTACGCCGGTCACTGTCAAGACCCGGGCGGGTGAAGTCGTCATTTCCATCGACGAAGGCCCGGGCAAGGTCAAGCTCGACAAGATTGCTGGGCTCAAACCAGCGTTCAAAAAGGACGGCACGATTACCGCTGCATCCAGCTCGTCGATTAACGACGGTGCGGCTGCTTTGGTGCTTACCCGTGAATCAACTGCCAAAGAATTGGGTGCAACGCCCATTGCCCGCATCGTCGGCCATGCCACTTTTGCGCAAGAACCTGAATGGTTTACCACCGCACCCGTCGGCGCTGTCAACAAGCTGCTGAAAAAAATCGGCTGGACAGTCAAAGACGTTGACCTGTGGGAAGTCAATGAAGCCTTTGCCGTTGTGCCCATGGCTGCAATGGCCGAGCTGGGTATCAGCCACGACATCGTCAACGTCAATGGCGGCGCATGTGCGCTTGGCCACCCGATTGGCGCCAGCGGTGCTCGCATCATCGTGACGCTGATGTATGCACTGAAGGCACGGGGCTTGAAGAAAGGTATCGCCACGCTGTGTATTGGTGGTGGTGAGGGTACAGCGCTGGCGATTGAACTGCTATAAATATAGTAGCTGCTTGCACGCTTTTTATATAGGCTAGGAGCCATTTTGATACTCAATTCAGACCAGCAGCAAGTCCGTGATGCCGTGCGTGATTTTGCTACTCAAGAGTTACTGCCCAACGCGGCTGCATGGGACAAAGCCCACACCTTCCCCGTTGAAGCGCACAAAGGTCTGGCCGCACTTGGCGCGTACGGCATTTGCGTGCCCGATGACCTGGGCGGCGCGGGGCTTGACTACTTGTCGCTGGCGGTGGTGATTGAAGAAATTGCTGCGGGCGATGGCGGCACCAGCACGGCGATCAGCGTCACCAACTGCCCGGTCAACGCCATCCTCATGCGCTACGGCAATGCGCAGCAGCAAAAGCAGTGGCTCACACCGCTTGCGCAAGGCCAAATGCTGGGCGCGTTTTGCCTGACCGAGCCGCATGCGGGCAGCGATGCGTCGTCGCTTAAAACCACAGCGGTAAAAGACGCTGATGGCTACGTGATCAACGGCGTCAAGCAGTTCATCACCAGCGGTAAAAACGGCCATGTTGCCATCGTCATTGCCGTCACAGACAAAGGCGCTGGCAAAAAAGGCATGAGCGCTTTCATCGTGCCGACCAGCGCGCCCGGCTACAGCGCTGCCCGGCTTGAAGACAAGCTGGGCCAGCATTCAAGTGACACCGCACAAGTCAATTTTGACAACTGCCGCATCCCTGCTCAAAACCTGATTGGCAATGAAGGCGAAGGCTACAAAATCGCACTCAGCGCGCTGGAAGGCGGGCGCATCGGCATTGCCGCCCAAAGCATCGGCATGGCGCGCAGCGCGTTTGACTTTGCATTGGCTTATGCCAAAGACCGCACCGCGTTTGGCAGTGCCATCATCAACCACCAGGCAGTGGGTTTCCGCCTGGCCGACTGCGCCACACAAATAGAAGCAGCACGCCAACTGACCTGGCACGCCGCCGCCCTGCGCGATGCAGGCCTGCCGTGCCTGAAAGAAGCTGCCATGGCCAAACTGTTTGCCAGTGAAATGGCTGAAAAGGTCTGCAGCGCAGCCCTGCAAACACTGGGCGGCTATGGATATGTGAGCGACTTCCCCATCGAGCGCATTTACCGCGACGTGCGGGTGTGCCAGATTTATGAAGGCACGTCGGATGTGCAGAAGATCATCATTCAACGTGCTTTGGCCTGAAGGGTTATGGCGTTGCCGGAGCAAACCTGCCCTTGCGGCACGTTGAGGGCATTAAAAAAGCCGCTGGCATTTGCCGCCTGCTGCGCCCGCTATCTTGATGATTTTGACAACACACCAGCGCCTGATGCACAAAGCCTGATGCGGTCACGCTACAGCGCGTTTGTACTGGTGCGCCATGATTACCTGAAAGCCACGTGGCACGCCAGCACCCGCCCTGCAGATGTCACGCAAGACGACGGCACAAAGTGGCTTGGTCTTGAAGTGCGTCGTTGCATTCTGATTGATGCAGACAATGCCCAAGTCGAGTTTGTCGCCCGCTACCGCTTTGCTGGCCGAGGGGTGCGCATCCATGAATTAAGCCGTTTTGTACGTGAGGCGGGGCGTTGGTACTATGCAGATGGTGAGTTGCTCTAAAGAGTGAATTTGGAGCCATTTTGAGCATCGTTTGACCTTCTAGCCCACGTAAAATGCGCGCAAGCAGCTCCTTAATTAATAGCAAACAGATATGACCGTGTTGAACTTTGACGCTGTGCTTTTTGACTGCGATGGCGTGCTGGTTGACAGCGAGGCGATTACCAACGGCGTGCTGCGTGACATGCTGGAAGAAGGCGGCTGGGCGCTATCGCCTGATGAATGCATGCGCCTGTTTATCGGCAAAGCGGTGAAAGACGAAGCCGCGTTGATCATGGCAAAAACTGGCCAGCGCATTGATGAGCCCTGGATGACTGAATTTCGCAAACGCCGCGATGCGGGGCTGCGTGCACGGTTGTTGCCAATTGATGGCGCGCTGCAAGCCGTTGCCAAAATCTATCAAACCTGCCAGGGCCGAATTGCCTGCGCATCAGGTGCTGACCGCGCCAAGGTGGAGCTGCAGTTGGCCATGTGCGGCTTCATGCTGTACTTTGAAGGCCGCATTTTCAGTGGCCATGAGCTGCCGCGATCCAAACCTTTTCCTGATGTCTATCTGGCTGCTGCAGCTGCGTTAGGCGCAAATGCAAGCCGCTGCGCGGTGGTGGAAGACAGCGTGACTGGCGTGCTGGCGGGTGTGGCTGCGGGCGCTACCGTGTTTGGTTACAGCCCGAATGAGGCTGGCCATAGCGCGCCAGATGCACTGCTGGCCGCCGGGGCTGTGCGCGTGTTTACCAGCATGGCTGATTTGCCCAGCCTGCTGAGCAGTTTCACCAGTCCTGCCTAACCCGGGCGTGGAAGGAGTGAAATCGGTTTCTAGCCTATATAAAATGCGCGCAAGCTGCTCCTGAAATAATAGTGATTGAAAGTGGGTGGTTCCCGCTTAACTGACAGCTACCGGCAAAACACACCCCGTGATAAGCTGCTAATCCTTTGTAAATAAAAAACTGCGAGACACACCATGCCCGGACTCCTGCCCAACGTTGACCCTGACGGCCTGCTTGAATTTTCAGTCGTCTACACCGACCGCTCGCTCAACCACATGTCCAAAAGTTTTCAGCATGTGATGACGGACATATCAGCGATGCTCAAAGAGGTTTACAAAGCCTCGTCAGCCGTGCTGGTTCCCGGCAGCGGCACCTACGGCATGGAAGCTGTGGCCCGGCAATTTGCCGCTGGCAAGCACGTGATGGTCATTCGCAACGGCTGGTTCAGCTTCCGCTGGTCGCAGATTTTTGACATGGGGAGCATCCCCGCGTCGCACACCGTACTCAAGGCGCGGCAGGCCGTTAAAGGCGCGCAGCAGCCATGGGCGCCCGCACCGATTGCCGAGGTAGTGGCTGCAATTGCCAAGGAAAAGCCAGCCCTCGTCTTTGCCCCGCATGTTGAAACATCGGCCGGCATGGTGTTGCCTGATGGTTATTTGCGCGCAGTCAGTGATGCAGTCCACGCGGTGGGCGGTTTGTTTGTACTCGACTGCATTGCATCGGGCGCGATGTGGGTTGACATGCAAGCCACAGGCGTTGACGTGCTGATATCCGCCCCGCAAAAAGGCTGGAGCAGCTCGCCCTGCTGCGCCATGGTGATGCTGAGCGAACGTGCACGCACTGCCATTGACGGCACTACCAGTTCCAGCTTCGCCTGCGACTTGAAGAAGTGGCTGCAAATTATGGAAACCTACGAGAAAGGTGGCCACGCCTACCACGCCACTTTGCCGACCGACGCACTGACCCGGTTGCGCGATGTGATGAAAGAAACCCAGGTTTACGGGTTTGCCAAAGTGCGCGCTGAGCAAATGGCATTGGGCGCAAAAGTACGCGATTTGTTTGAAGGCCGCGGCCTGAAAAGCGTTGCGGCTGAAGGCTTCAAGGCGCCGGGCGTTGTTGTCAGCTTCACGACCGATCCAGACATTCAATCCAGCAAAAAATTCCTGGCCCAGGGCATGCAAACCGCAGCTGGCGTACCGTTGCAGTGCGACGAAGGTGCAGATTTTATGACCTTTCGCATTGGCCTGTTTGGGCTGGACAAGTGGCACAACGTTGACCGCACTGTGGCCCAGCTGGCCGATGCGCTGGACAGCATTGGCTTGAGCATGCCGGTTGCTGAGGCAGCCGTCGCCTGAGCTTTGGTTTAGTGCACCAGTGGGTCGATTCCGGCCCTTTTTTTTCGTATAAATTGAACAGAAAGACGCCCTGATGAAATGCGCATTGGTAGGTTCGCGGTTTTTTGCCGCCTCGGTTTTTGAAGCACTTCGCAAAGAAGAAGGCATAGAGTTCACCAGCGTTGTTGCGCCTGCTGAGGACGACCGCCTGGCTGTAGCAGCCCGCGCCGCCGGTGTGCCGGTGCATGTGCTGGCCAACCCGCGCATCGTGCCTGGCGAGGCGATTGCCGAGGGCACCGACATCATCATTGCCGCACACACTCATGCCCGCGTGAGCGACGAGGCGCTGGCTAGAGCCCGTCTTCGCGGCATTGGCTACCACCCGTCATTGCTGCCTCGGCACCGCGGCATTGCAGCTGTTGAATGGACCATTCTTGAAGGCGACCCGATTGCCGGTGGCTCCATTTACCATCTGGCCGACGGCTGGGACGCCGGCGCGATTGCAGCGCAAGACTGGTGCTTTGTAAAAAAAGGCGAGACAGCACGCGAGTTGTGGGAGCGCGCCCTGGCACCGATGGGCCTGGCACTGATCAGCAAGGTGGTGCACCACGCCAGGTTGCACGGCTCTGTGCCTGCCCTTCAGCAAGATGCAGCCTTTGCCACCCGTGCCCCGATGATCCGCAAGTCAGTCGTGCTGACTGAAGAAGCATCGCCCACCATCACGTCGTTAATTGTCTCCATCACCGGGCCAGACCGCCAGGGCATCGTCAGCCTGCTGGCCGACCGCGCCCAGCGCCACGGAGCTAACTGGGCAGCCAGCCGCATGACCCGGCTGGCCAGTGAATTTGCAGGCACAGTGCACTTTGAAGTCCCCCGCGAAAACGCCAACGCCCTGGAAGCCGCCCTGCGCGAGCTGGCGTCCAGCGGCCTGCAAATAGTGATAGGCCGCAGCGACGGCGCCAGCGTGCCTGATTCAGTGCGCGCCGTTGAGCTGGAGCTGGTCGGCGAAGACAGGCTCGGCATCGTCAGCAAGCTCACGAAAATCCTTGCCCAGCGCGGCATCAGCATCGAAAACCTGCACACCGAAATCATCCGCACCGGCGTCACAGGCACGCAAACTTTTAAAATTCAGGCGCACCTGCTGGTGCCTGCCGCGATGTCTGTTGATGTACTGCGACTGGAACTGGGTACGCTGGCGAGTGAAATGATGGTGGATATCGCTTTGGGGGAACGGCAGATGGCTGCTGCGGTGGTTGGTGTGGCGGCTTAGGCAAAGGTTTCTGCCAATGACTATGCACAACCCGACCTACCCAGGCCTAATTCTTCGCGATGACGTTTTGCCCGAACTGCAGCTGAGCGTGAACGAAGCGGCAGAGCAGTTGGGCGTGTCGCGTGTCACGCTGTCGAGCGTAATCAAAGGGCGCGCTGCTATCACGGATGAAATGGCGCTTCGTGTGGGCAAGTGGGTTGGCGATGGCCCTGAGATATGGCTGCGTATGCAGGGGCAGTTTGACCTTTGGCAGGCCAAGAAAAAGGGTGAGCCGACGTTTCATTAGTGCAGCTACCTTTGTAGTAAAGATTGATGCAAACTCTTGTTCAATAAAGAATGCTAAAAAGCTTAGTGAATTGAATTTGGGAAATCGAAAATTAAGTGCTGCATTCGATTCGTCACATTTTTCTCTTCTATCAGCTTTCTTGCATCCACGCGCCAATCATCAGTAACGCAGTAGCCAATTTCCACTCCAGTTCTGCTCGGCTGACGTGATAAAACCCCTTTTGTGCAAAGTAGGGATAGGTAGGCATCTAAGGAGTACTTTCCCACCACTGTCACGACTTTGTAAACATCTTTGCTCTTCCAAAGAAACTTGTTTGCGCGGAAGCCGACTTTTAAAACTTTGTAGATATTGTCACGCATCGTTTCAAAACCTGCCTCGTCAGCCAACTTTTGTGCCTTGAAAGAGACTGCGACGTTTGAACTTAAAGTGCAATCAGCAGCGAACAAAAAACTATCGAGTTTGTCAGGCAAAGAATGCTGATCAAACTCCACTTTAGTGCTGTTGAAGACAGCAATCCCATCCTTGTAACTCGACTCTTGAAGATTCGTATAGTTTTCTAAGTGCCCATTGTGTATTTTTACTTCAGTTAAGTCGAGTGCATAAAAGGGCCCGAATACAGAAAAAGCGTCCCATCGACTCCCACCGAAGTAGTTGCTCAGAGTAGTTGATCGATCTAATTTGGAAGCGTCCTTCCGCAAGGCCCAATACATAAAGGCACTTATTGTTTTACGCCAGGGGACACATGAATCAAGTTCCTGATTACCGTGACGTATCAATTCTTTAAACCAGACTTTTGTGGCAGTTGATTCTGCGTGCTTCGAGGGCGGAAAAACAGATACGAACTCGTCAAAAAGCGGGCCTTCTCCGCGATGAAATTCACCCATAAATTCGATGCATGGTGAAGCAGCAAATAGCCCCTCACTAATTCGACGAGCCAACAAACGTGATTTGAAAAAGTAAGTTAGAGAATCGTACTTGAAGAAAATAGTATCTCTTTCCCATCGTAAAAAGGGATTACGCATAAAGTTCGTAGGCACCGCGTCTTGACCATTTCCACCGCATGATTTTACAAGTTCGACGAGGCCACTTTTTGTCATCGCGTACTGCGGCGCACGGATGATTTCTATCAAGATATCAAAAAAATCATCAGCACCGATATCACCTAATGACTGTTTCGTAATCTCCCTGTCAACGATCTTTCTTACAAGCGTATCCAAAGGGGAATTCACAAAAAATTTTGAGCTTGCTACACCTTGAGTAGAGTTTGGTTGAGTATTTTCTGCTAAGTAGTCACAAACTAGTGATACGTATAAAGGGATAGTCGTATTCAACTCAGAGGGGCTGTCAGCATTGAATGCAAGCAAAAGTTTTTTTGCCTCTGGGGTTTTGCTCTTTCCTAGCCTTTCTTGTAGGTACTGATCTGTGTCTTCGCTTGAAAAGCCTCGAAGTCGACAGATAGAAGTTTGGCGGATGTTTCTATATCGCTCTACGTCGTAGTCTCGAACTGTCATGATGACCAGCACCCTATGGAAACAGTCTTCCAGTTCGGCTAGCGACAACATGAATTTGTCAAAGTTCAATGAGTCCCCTAAGTGTGACTCCAGCTCGTCAAAACCGTCAATAAGCAGCACGAAATTACCGCATGCCAAATTAATTTCGAAGTTATGGCCTTCTATGGCGCTTTCTTCGTCCATTAGCCCATTGGCTGCTGCTACGCGATACAGATCACTTACAGATTCAATTGGCGTTGAATTGGATATTTCTCGAAAATCTGTTGCGGATAAAAGCACCACACGTTTTCGCCGCTGCGCATTAATGTGCGTTGAAATTTGATCACAGAAAGTAGTTTTACCAATGCCTGCTGGGCCAATGACAAGTTGAACAGGATCAAACTCATGTGCATTTTCCAGAATGTTGGCAATATACTTTGATGCTTTGGCGGCCTCTTTTGCCTGCATGCCGTCGACTGCTATTGGCTCCAGTTTTTGCTCTATGAAATAATTCGTTTTTAAGTGTGCAGACACATTTCCTGATCTCACGCTTTCAGGCAAGCATGACTCCCAAACAAAATCATCAAAATATAAAACCTGAACCCTTCGATTTTTGGAGTTTAAGGAAGTTAGTTGGACAAAGTCCTGTATTGATTTTCGTCGGTCTATTTCTTTACCGTCAGGACGATAGGCTCTAGGAGTAATAATTTCTAGAGCGCTTGGAAAGTCAGAGGACGCTTCTGCTAAAAAATCAAGTAGTGACTTTTCGATTGCCGTGCGTGAGCGCATGAAAAGGAAACCCTTAGATAAACCTGCTCCCAGGTCCGCAACCACATAGTCATAAACAAGACGATTTGCGTGGTCGGAACGAGTTAGCTTTGTTGTTACGCGCTGTTTTGGAAAACACAATCGAACAACCTCTTCGGCGCGAGGGTTTTCGAAACGCACTCGGCCCAAAATACGCGAAGGAAATTCTGCTTCCATTGACTTTGGTAAAACTGGTGGGTCAAGATCACTCTCGCCGAAGAAAACAACGCGAACAACTTTAATTAATGAGTCACGCGCCGCTGATTGCGTTTGTTTATTTGCAAAATCACTACCAGCCCCGTCGTGTGAGTACGTGTTTCCGATTCCCTGAAGATACTTTATTTCGCTCTTAAAAATTCCAACATGTCTAGAGCTTTCGGTAGACGCTATGCACTTGGTTGAATCAGCAATTAGCTTTTCGAGCAGACCTGTTGGCTGACTTCCATTTCCAATGATTATTGCTTTGCATATGGCTTCCGCACTAATTCGATAATTATTTGCAGTTTCCGATAAGGGCAGGTGTAGGTCTTGTTCGATAGCCACAAGCTGAATACTCAGCCGAGAAACAATATCAATATATTTTTCCAATTTGGTGTCCTCCTACTTTCAGTTTAGCAAGCCTTACGTTTGTTCGCAATCGAAATGCAATTACAAGCACAGTGCAATGTAAAACGGATTGCTGTGTCTGTTGTTGGCGTTATTTACAAACTTGCCAACGAACAAAATCTTGTTTGCCGAATTTTGAAGTTTCAACCAATTCCACCTCACCTCATTTCATACCAGACCCCACGCCCACTCCCCTGCTGCTGCAAATGCCGCCGCGCCACAAGATTCCGAAAATGCTGCTTCAAAGTATTTCGGTTGGCCTCAGTCAGCTTCACCGCATCAGCCATCGTCACGCGCCCGTGCTCTCGCGCAAACTCGACGATTTGTAGCGACAGCTTAGGCAGCGTGGCCAGCACAATCTTTTCACGCTTAACTTTTTTCTCAAGCCTGCGCACCTGCTCGGCCAGTGACCGCAAGTGCCAGGTAAAAGGCACGACACCCAAAAGGACACCCGATTACACCCATTCTTTTAGATCAGTCCGAGCCGGATCTTCAGACGGTACTGCGACAGCAGAATTACCCCGCCAACAGGAGCCGACTCAGAACTCCGATTTAAGCCCATTTTCTTGGCTAAAAGTTCAACGAAGGGCTAAAATAAAGATCGTTACCGCCGTCAGGCGCTTCGGTATACCAATTGATGGAGCCTCAAAATGACCACCGCAAACACCCCAGAAAATGCACTGTCGAAAGCTGCTGAAGCAAAAGTGATGGTGGCTCGGCGCTGGTCGTCTGCTGGTGCAATTGTCCGTATATCTGATCCGGCCATCAAGCCAGGTGTCGACAGGCTCAAAAAGGAGCTATCCAAAGACCCCGAGGCAGCACGCAGGTTTATGGTTCAAGTGGGTTACCTGACACCCAAAGGCAAAGTTTCAGCTCGCTACGCTTGAGCTTTTGCCTTGGAGTTTCAAGACATTTATCAACGCCTTCCTGGCTTGGTGCTGGGGTTTCATGGCTGCGATGAAAAGGTTGGCGAAGCCATACTTTCCGGCCAAACAAAGCATCTGAAGCACAGCCAAAACGACTACGACTGGTTGGGTGGCGGCATTTACTTTTGGGAAAACGATCCAAAGCGCGCTTTTGAGTTTGCAGAGGATGTGCGCAAAAACCCGCTGAAGTCCAAAGGCGTTATCAAAAAATCTTTTGTCGTGGGTGCGGTCATTGATTTGCGTATGTGCTGCAACTTGTTAGACCGCAGTGCTTTGGACGAGCTAAAGGACTCCTACGATTTTCTGGAATCGATGAGCAAGGCAACGCAGGAGCCGCTGCCAGTGAACAATCTTGGGCGAATGGCCAGACGTCTTGATTGCTTGGTGATTGAAACGGTGCACCAGCTACGTGAGCCTTCAGGTTTGGGCGCATACGACACCGTGCGCGGGGCGATATGGGAAGGGGGCGCGCTCTACCCCGGGGCTCACATCGAAAAGCTAAACCACGTGCAGATTGCGGTGCGAAATACGGAGTGCATCAAAGGCTACTTTCGTCCGATGCCGACCTAAATTTGGTCGTACTGCACTGAAGCCCGAGCGAATTCAAGCCGGCCGCCAAAACCGCCTAGAATTGACGTTTACGTAAACGTCAACCAAACGTTTCCCGCTAAATTCAGCAAGTCTTGCCCAATAAGAAAGCCCCGCATGCCTGTTCTGGAGACAAAACTTAACGCCCGCACGGCTGACTTCCAGGCCAATGTGGCGGCCATGCAAACGCTGGTGGACCACTTGCGGGGCGAGGTGGCCAAGTCGGCTGCGGGTGGGGGTGAGGCGGCTCGGGCCAAGCACGTGGCGCGGGGCAAGTTGCCGCCGCGTGAGCGGGTGCAGATGTTGCTGGACCCGGGCACGCCCTTCCTAGAACTCTCACCTCTGGCGGCGCATGCCATGTACGACGGCGCGGCGCCTTGCGCGGGGCTGATCACTGGCATTGGCCGCGTGAGCGGTGTCGACTGCATGGTGGTGTGCAATGACGCGACCGTCAAGGGCGGCACGTATTACCCAATGACAGTTAAAAAGCACGTGCGCGCGCAAGAAATTGCGCAGCAAAACAACTTGCCGTGCATCTATTTAGTCGATTCAGGCGGGGCCAACTTGCCGAACCAGGACGACGTGTTTCCCGACCGCGACCACTTTGGCCGCATCTTCTTCAACCAGGCGCAAATGAGCGCTGAAGGCATTGCGCAGATTGCTGTGGTCATGGGCAGCTGCACGGCAGGCGGCGCATACATGCCCGCCATGAGCGATGAAAGCATCATCGTCGCCAACCAGGGCACCATCTTTTTGGGTGGGCCGCCGCTGGTCAAAGCTGCCACGGGTGAGGTGGTGACCGCTGAAGACTTGGGCGGTGGCGATGTGCACACGCGCCTGTCTGGCGTGGCCGACCACCTGGCGCAAAACGACATGCATGCTTTGCAGCTGGCGCGTACTGCAGTGAAGAATTTGAACCGAACTAAAGCGTCAATTTCGGCATCAAATCAGCCGCTAGCGCCCGTAATACGGGCGCTAGCGGCTCCTAAATATGTAGCAAGTGAGTTATATGGCGTGATACCCACCGACACGCGCAAACCCTTCGACGTACGTGAAATCATCGCCCGCATTGTTGATGGCAGCGACTTTGACGAGTTTAAGGCGCGCTACGGCACTACGCTGGTGTGCGGCTTTGCAGCGATTGAAGGCATGCCGGTCGGCATCATTGCCAACAACGGTATTTTGTTCAGCGAGTCAGCGCTGAAGGCCACGCAC
>JAYUVG010000088.1:0-8976 GCA_043754255.1 Polaromonas sp.
TGTCTGCCATTCAGTGTTGGCTTCGTCCAGCTCGGCCAGGCGTTTGGTTATCGTCAAGCCGGCCTGGTACGAGGCCAGCGCATCGGCTCGCTTGCCTTCAGCGTTTTGCAGGTCGCCGATTTTGTTAAAGCTGACTGACAGGTCGCGTTGCCACTGGGTGTTGGCATTGTCCAGCTCGGCCAGCCGTTTGCGTATCGTCAAGCCGGCCTGGTACGAGGCCAGCGCATCGGCTAGCTTGCCTTCGGCGTTTTGCAGGTCGCCGATATTGTCGTAGCTGACCGACAGGTCGCGTTGCCACTGGGTGTTGGCTTTGTCCAGCTCGGCCAGCCGTTTGGCTATCGTCAAGCCTTCCTGGTACGAGGCCAGCGCATCGACTCGCTTGCCTTCGGCGTTTTGCAGATTGCCGATATTGTCGTAGCTGACGGACAGGTCGCGTTGCCACTTGGTGTTGGCTTTGTCCAGCTCGGCCAGCTGTTTGCGTATCGTCAAGCCCGCCTGGTACGAGGCCAGCGCATCAGCTCGCCTGCCTTCGGCGTTTTGCAGGGCGCCGATTTTGTTGTAGCTGACCGACAGGTCGCGTTGCCACTCGGTGTTGGTTTTGTCAGCGCCAGCCCTGTCTTTTGTTAAGCCCAGCAACCTATTTGCCAATTTTCGCGCTTGAGACGAATTACCGACATTTGAATACAGCGGGATCAGCGCGTCCAGCAGCTCGAGGTCATCCGGTTCAATCAGCAATGCTCGTTCATACGCGGCGATGGCTTGCAAGGTGTCGCGGCCAGCGAGCAGCGCGCCCGCTTCGCGGGCATATTTGGTGGCGTCTTCCAAGTGCGGCTGCGCGTCGCTTTTAGCGGCATCTGACAAGCCAAGCAGTAGCCTGACAGCAGCATCAATATTGCCCAAAAGCAATTCCTGTTTGGCCTGTACGGCCAATGCTGTCGGCTGCAACTTGGCGGCTTCATCCACCACAGTGTCTACAGCAGCGCTGCGATCCTGAATTTGACTGACGCTCAACTCCAGAATACGAGCGTCTTTTTCGGCCAGCTGCTGGTCTTTTTGTGCAATTGCTTTGAGCAGTTGCAATGTGATTTGCCCCTGAGCCGGGTCACTGTTGTTTTGAATGACAACGTTGCCTGTGCCGCCTATTTGTTGGCCGATTTTGGACTGGTCAGCGGCTAAGTTCAAGTTGCCGGCAGGCATTTGCGCTGGATGCTTGCGTTTGAAAAACCAAACCAACATCCCCACAACCGGTGCGGATACAGCAGCAACCCAAGCCAGCTCCTCAAAGCCAGCTGCTTTCACTTGAGCAAGAAAGTCGGCATAGCCCATGCTTTTTACTAAGCAGCCTTTTTCACCATCTGCTCCACCCACTCCCGCGGAGCCATCGGAAAGCCCAAACGCTCGCGGCTTTCGTAATAGCTTTGCGCCACGGCGCGAGCCAGGTTGCGGATGCGGCCAATGTAGGCGGCGCGCTCTGTCACGCTGATCGCGCCGCGTGCGTCCAGCAGATTGAAGCTGTGGGCGGCTTTTAAAACTTGTTCGTAGGCAGGCAGTGCGAGTTGCACTTCAATCAGGTGTTTGGCCTGCTTTTCATGCGCGTTAAATGCGGTGAATAAAAAGTCTGCGTCTGAATGCTCAAAGTTATAGGTGGATTGCTCTACCTCGTTTTGCTTGTACACATCGCCGTAACTTAATTTGAAGCCGGTGGTTTTGTCTTCAGTCCAGGTCAGGTTGTAAACGTTGTCCACGCCTTGCAAATACATCGCCAGGCGCTCCAGGCCGTAGGTGATCTCGCCTGTGATAGGTTTGCAGTCAATGCCGCCGACTTGCTGGAAGTACGTGAACTGGGTAACTTCCATGCCGTTGAGCCACACCTCCCAGCCCAGGCCCCATGCGCCCAAAGTCGGATTTTCCCAGTCGTCTTCTACAAAGCGGATGTCGTTTTGTTTCAGGTCAAAACCCAGCGCTTCCAGGCTGCCCAGATACAGCTCCAGAATGTTGGCAGGGGCGGGCTTGAGCACGACCTGGTACTGGTAATAGTGCTGCAGGCGATTCGGGTTGTCGCCATAGCGGCCGTCTTTCGGGCGGCGGCTGGGCTGCACGTAGGCTGCCTTCCACGGCTCTGGGCCAAGTGCTCTGAGGAACGTGGCGGTGTGCGATGTACCCGCACCGACTTCCATGTCGTAGGGTTGCAGCAATGCACAGCCGTGTGCGGCCCAATAGCTTTGCAGGGTGAGGATGATGTCTTGAAACGTGCGCATCGCGCGATTTTACCGGGCGCTTGCCTGCATCACACTGACCATATGGCGCGGGACTGCGGCGTGCCTGCTCACCGCGCTTTTGTGCGTCAGATCCAGTCAGCAGGCGTGGTGCCAAGGCTTTCGCTCATAACAAGAGCCAGCCCGTGCAGCGCATGCACAGCATGCTCTTGCCGACCCACACTGACCTGCATGCTGGCTCCCAGTTTGTAAAACCCGCCTGACTCCTGCAATGCCGCTGCGGTGATCAGCACGCGCCACATCACACGCGGCTCGCTGCTGCGCAGGCCGCAAATATATTCAGCCGTTGCGCCCACCACGGTTGACCGCTCGCCGCCAAAGTCCATCGGCACCTGCATGACCTCAATCGGCCCGACATGCAAACCCACTACTGCGCGCATGGGTTCTGCGCTTGATGCTTCGAATTGTGTAGCAGCCCAGACCTTGCAATCAGCCGCGGCTCGCACCAAAGCCTCAACTGCCTTGGCGGCACGGGTCGCACCGCTCAACGTGTTTTCAGCCTGACTTTGTCCCTGGTCTACAAAGTACAAAGTCAGGCTTGCACCAGCCAGATCCAGATAGTCCGCAGAGCGAAGCGTTGTGTTTTTACTGGCAGGCGCAAACAGTTGCCGCAGCAACGCGCGCCAGTCTTTGCCCGGCAAAGCGGCTTGCATCTGGGCGTGGTTTTGAACGCTCAGGTTCACTGCCCAGGCTTTGTCCAGATACTTGCGCGCAGATTCAGCCTGCACTGCTGGCGGGTGCACCACCGGAGAAGCAGGCTCCAGATCAATCGCCGGGAGCGGCTCAAAGCTCAGCCCTGAAGCCAATGCAGCTGGCCCGGTAAGCTCAAAATCGTTTGCCACCACCTGCGGTTTTTGCCCGCGCCGGTGTGCCAACCGCCCCAGCTGCGCATTGACAGATTCAATCAGCTCGGCGGGCTCAAACGGTTTGGTGATGTAGTCGTCTGCGCCCTGCACCATGCCCTTGCGCATGTCGGCCCTGCTTGCAAGCGAGGTCAACAAGATGAAGGGGGTGTCAGCTATTTCAGGCTCCAGGCGCACGTTTTGCAGCACCTCAAAGCCCGTCATTTTCGGCATTTCTACATCGCTGATCACTACATCGGGCTGCTCGGCCATGACCGTCAGCAGGCCTTCTGCGCCGTTGTCAACGTCCGTCACTTCGTGGCCGGCTTTTTTCAAGACCGCGCAAATCAGCCGGCGGGTGGCGGTGTCATCTTCTAAAACTACGATTTTGGCCATGAACAATAGGGATAAAAACAGGTGAAGAATTTACATCGGTTGCCGGCATTCAAAAAGGCCTATTTTCTGGCAGTTTTAAGCCTCTAGCCCTCATAAAATGCGCGCAAGCAGCTACTGAAATAATAGCAAAAATCAACAACCACCAGGGCCACAGCCCAAACTGCGCAGCCCAGTTGGCATACGGCGTATTGCCGCTGCGGCCTTCAACGCTGGCTGTCAGCACGCCGCGCGTGTGGCGCTTGAGTGCCTCTGTGACGCGGCCGGTGTGGTCGATGATGGCGGTCGCTCCAGTGTTGGTCGCGCGAATCATCGGGCGCTCAAACTCAATCGAACGCATGCGTGAAATGTTCAGGTGCTGGTCAATCGCTACCGTGTTGCCAAACCAGGCAATGTTGCTGATGTTGACCATCATGGTTGGCGCCAGCTCTGGGTTGGCAAACTGCACAGCCAGCTCTTCACCAAACAAATCTTCATAACAAATATTGGGGGCAATGCGCTGGCCTTGCCAGTCAAACGGCGACTGGTTGACAGCCCCGCGATTGAAGTCCGACAGCGGAATGTTCACCAGCTTTAAATACCACTTGAACAGCGGGTGCACAAACTCGCCAAACGGTACCAGATGGTGCTTGTCGTATTGGTAAACAGCTGGCGGGGCAGTGGTGGTGGTGGTAGTGGTGGTAGTGGTGGTAGTGGTGGTAGTCGTGGATGGCTTGAGGGCAATCACTGAATTTGTATACCCGGCGCTGCTGTTGCCTAACGGAATACCGATCAGTGCTGCTGTGTTCAACAAGTGCGGCAAAGGTTGCGTGAAACGCCTGGTAAGCGCTTCAAGGTAGCCATCGGGCAACTGCTCGGGCAGCAGCGGCAGCGCGGTTTCTGGCGTGATGACCAGCGTGGCGGTAGCGGCCAATAGTTGCTGGCCGTACCAGTTGAGTGCATCAGGCAAACCGCCGGTGGGTTTGAACTTTTCGTCCTGCGAGATATTGCCTTGCAGCAGCGTGACGGTAAACGGTGGCGCGGCGCGGCCTGGTACTGATATTGACGGATGCATCTGGCTGTAAACCAGTGAGGCGTTGGGCCCATGCAAAGCACTGCTGGCAACTACAGCCGCTGCTAAGGCAACAGCCAGCACGCCCGTTGACCGCCACTGCGGCCTGGCCAGCCACGCTGCCAGGCCAAAGCCAAGCAGCGCAATGCCAAATGTCAGGCCATGCACGCCGACCCATTTGGCCAGGCCAATAAACGGGCCATCGAGCTGCGCGTAACCACCCTGTCCCCAGGGAAAGCCCGTGAACAACGCCACCCGGGCGAGTTCAGCCAGCAACCACAACGCTGCGAAAACAATAGCACGCATCGCGCTATTTACGGGGGCTAGAGCCACAAACAATGCACAAGTCGCGGCGTAGTACAAGGCTAAAAAAGAAGCCAGAGTGACAATCGCCAACACTGCCAGCGGCGCTGCCAGCCCGCCATAGGTGTGAAGTGACACATACAACCACCACCAGGTTGCCACCTGCATGGCGCACGCAAACAGCCAGCCTGTCCATGCACCTTGTCGTTTGGTTGTGGCTTTGTTCAGGTGCCAGGCCAGCACCACCATGGCGAGCAACTGTAGCCACCAGACCGGCTGGCCCTGCACCAATCCCGGCCCTGAAAGAAACGCAAATGGCCACGCCATCGACGCCGCATGCGCGCAACCAGCTATTAAAACAAGAGCAAACGAAACCCAACCCATAGCGCGACTAGTTCAGGTCAAGACTGGTCTGCACGTCGCTGGGTGCCACCTTGAACCACTTGACCGCGCCGCCCTTGGTGTGCAGCACCATAAATTGCAGGCCGCCCAGCGCAAAGGATTCGCCGCGCTTGGGCACGTGGCCCATGCGGTGGGCTATCAGCCCGCCGATGGTGTCAAAGTCAGCATCGCTCAGCGCCACGCCAAAGGCTTCGCTGACCCGCTCAATCGATGTGTCGCCCTTGATGCGAAAGCTGCGGTCTGGCAGACCAAAAATATCGCCATCGTCCTCTGCCACATCAAACTCGTCTTCAATCTCGCCAACAATTTGCTCCAGCACATCTTCAATCGTGATGAGGCCAGCCGTGCGGCCAAACTCGTCAATCACGATCGCCAGGTGGTTGCGATTGCCCCTGAATTCACGCAGCAAATCATTGAGCCCCTTGCTCTCAGGCACAAACACGGCCGGGCGGAGCAGCGCTTTCAGATGGAGCTCAGGCGCACGCTGGAGTTTCAGCAAATCCTTGGCCAGCAAAATACCGATGATGTTTTCTTTTTCACCCTCATACACCGGAAAGCGCGAATGCGCGGTGTCAATGATCAGGTGCAGCAGCTCGTCAAACGGGGCGGTGATGTTGACCAGATCCATGCGAGGAGCCGCCACCATCACATCGCCCGCTGTCATGTCGGCCATGCGGATCACGCCTTCGAGCATTTCCCTGCTTTGCGCGCCAATGACTTCGTTGTCCTGGGCCTCGACCAGCGTTTCAATCAGCTCGTCTTTGGAGTCAGGCCCGGGGTGCAGCATTTCGGCCAGCTTTTGCAAAAAGCCGCGCTTGTCTTCATGCTTTGATTCGTGTCTGGCTTCGTGTTTGAGATCGTGTTTGGCCTCAAGCTTTGAAGACCTGCTGGGGGGGTTGTCGGACACAGCGTGTTTTAAAGTTGTGAAGCCAGCAAGGATAGCTCAAAGAAAATACTTTTCACAAGGAGATCAGGAGGTCAAAGAGCTAAGCCAGGGGTAATTTCTTTTTTGTGTTCCTCCTTAAGCTTCTGACCTCCTGATTTCCTTGTGAATACCGCCCTTACATCGCCGAGTGATCGCGCGCATTCTGCACGCCACGACGTACATCCTGCACCGCCGTCAAAAATCGCCAAAACTGCTTGGCCTGCACTTTCAGGCGGTAGTCAGTCTGGGCAATCTGCTCATGCACCATTTCAGTGACCCGCGAATCAAAATCTGCAGGCAGCAGCTTCAGATAAGCTTCACTGTCACTGCCATCACGCTCAACAATTGCGCCGCCTTTGCGGGCAATGTTGAGCATGGTGGTATTTTCGCTCAGGGCATGGATAAACATCATCCCCACGCCCTCATTTCTGGCATGCAGAACAGCCCGGTCAAACAGGCGCGAGCCATAGCCACGACCCCGCGCTTTTGCAAGGACTGAAACACCAAACTCTGCACAGCTGCTGAGCTTGGCATCGGCCGAGAACGCCAGGTGCGCCATGGCAATCAGCTCCAGCTTGCGGTTGTAAATACCGAAAATATCGTCCCGCGCATAGTTCAGGCCATCGACATAGCGCTGAATCTGCTCGTCATTGGCCATGTAGCCAAAACGCAGGTAACGGTCAGCCGGGCTCAGGCTCTGCAAATGCGCAGCAATGCGCTCGTTGTGGCTGGGGCCGATGGAGCGGATAGGAACCATGATGGGTGGAGTATGCGGCAGTCCATCGGCTGGCGGAGGGTTGAGGTCACTGGGCGAACGAAAAAACTCCTTGCCTGCGTCAATGGAGGTTTTGATAAGAGTTCTGGGATTGAGCATGGCAGAAATATACGGGTTTTCCCTAGAGCAGACAACTCACTGAATTTACAGCGGCGTTTGGTAGGGCTTTTACCCAATTCAAAGGCGTGACACTTTTTGGTGGGCAAATACGGGCTTGCAGGGCGCGAAATGAAGACAAAAGTAGATATTTCTGGTTTTACTTTGGCGTTCATCACGAAACCTTGGCGTCCTTCGCGTCCGGCAGCCCATTTCCTGTTAGCAGCTGAATGATCACAAAAAACATATGTTTTAGGCCTCTAGCCGACATAAACAGCGCGCAAGCAGCTATTAAAATAGTAGCAAACGGTGCGTTTTGCAAACGGCTTGACTTTGCCTGTTTGATGCAGAATCGGTAAGATTGCATCACGTAACTAACTGAGCATCACATGCGCACCACACTGACTCTGGAAGATGACGCTTTTGCTACCGCGCAGGCTTACGCCAAAGCCCGCGCCATCAAGCTGGGTCAAGCCGTGTCTGAACTGATACGCCGCAGCAGCCTTGAAAAAATGCCCTTCAAACAAACCGGTGGAGTGTGGGTGTTTGATTTGCCTGCTGACACGCCGATGGGCACTGAGCGCCAAGTCAAAGCGTTGCTGGAAGAAGCGTCTTGACCGTGCCGACGCTGCACCTGTTGGATGCCAACGCGCTGATTGCGCTGTGCTGGCCCGCGCATGAGCATCACCCGCGCATGCTGGCCTGGTTCAAAGCCCATGCCGAGGGAGGCTGGGCCAGTTGCGCGTTGACCCAAAGCGCATTGGTTCGGGTGGTGATGCAGCCAGCATTCTCAGGCCCGGCGGCGGCAAGGATCAGCGTGAACGATGCAGCCGAACTGCTGCAACGCAACTTAAGCCATGCCCAGCACAGATTTGTGAATCTTGATTTTGGTTTTGCCGACGTAGTGGCCAGCTGCACAGGCGGCCTGTACGGGCACAGGCAAATTACCGATGCGTATTTGCTGACGGCGGCTGTCAAAAACGGCATGAAACTCTTGAGCTTTGATACTGGAATCAGCAGCCTGCTTGCAACCCAGGCTGAGCGGCAAGCGCATATCAGCACACCTTGAACAGGCATCGCCGTGATTGCTTTGACCCAGTCGAGCACGACGCAGGTTTTACAGTCTTCTGGGAAAATGCGCGCATTAAGGTGCATGAAAACTGTTCAGGTGCGCCCTTGAAGTTGTGAAAGTTTGGAAAACAGTCGGCTTTCAACTTTTTCTTGCCTATCGTGAGCATTGAATGGAAAACGGACATGACATCTCCCGCATCAGCCTGGCTCAACCCGATGGGCACCGACGGCTTTGAATTCATTGAATATGCTGCGCCCGACCCGGCCGCGATGGCTGCGGTGTTTGAACGCATGGGTTTTACGGCAATCGCCAAACATCGCCACAAAGCCGTCACGCTGTACCGCCAGGGCGGGATTAACTTCATCATCAACGCCGAGCCTGATTCATTTGCGCAGCGCTTTGCGCGCCAGCATGGGCCCAGCGTGTGCGCGATTGCTTTCAGGGTGCTGGACGCGAAGGCTGCTTATGAACGCGCCATATCGCTCGGCGCCTGGGGCTATGCCGATACGGCGGGGCCGGGCGAGTTGAACATTCCGGCCATCAAGGGCATTGGCGATTCGATCATTTATTTCATTGATAAATGGAGAGGTAAAAACGGAGCACTGCCGGGTGATATCGGCAACATTGGCTTTTACGACGTGGACTTTGAGCCACTGGACGGCATCACGGCGGATGCATTGAATCCTCAAGGCCACGGCCTGACCTACATCGACCACCTGACGCACAACGTGCACCGTGGCCGCATGGACGAGTGGGCTGGGTTTTACGAGCGGCTGTTTAATTTTCGCGAGTTGCGTTACTTTGACATTGAAGGCCAGGTGACGGGTGTCAAAAGCAAAGC
>JAYUVG010000089.1:0-2678 GCA_043754255.1 Polaromonas sp.
ATTGAAGCCGGTGACGCGCACCGCACGCACCTGGAATGGCTGACCTGGCGGCGCTGGTTTGACGAGCAGCATTTGAAGAAACTTGAGCCCAAGCGCTGGTTGTACTTCAACTACGCCTACCAGATGACGCAGGCCGCGCTGGCTGGCCAAGGCGTGGTGCTGGCGCGCATGCCGCTGATCGCCGAAAACCTGTCGCGCGGCGACCTGATCGAGGTACTGCCTGAAACCCGCATGGACAGCCCGATGGCCTACTGGCTCATCGTCGGCCCGCGCAGCAGCAGCCGGGTAGAGATTCGCGCGTTTTGCGATTGGTTGCAACAGCAAGCCGCCGCCACCCGCACCATCAGCGGTGAAGTGGCTGACCCGGAGACGCTGGTGAATCCAGATTAAGTTAATGCATAATAAATAGCAAACTATCTATTAAAAACGTGGGCTAGAAGCATATTCTATTTGCATTTTGCTCAAAATGCTGTTTTTAGACTCTCAATAAACCCAATTTGGGTAGATTGAGGATGCAAAACAAGATTGAAACAACGCCATCAGTAAGCCCTTCAGAAGACAAAACAGCGACTGCGCAGTAGCATGGCGGTATCGAAATCACTGGAGAAAACCATGTTGCGTCGTCATTCAGCCGACATCAAAACCGCCACCAACTACGTGCGCGTAGGCCTGAACAAGGCACTGGCTGGCAAGCCCATCAGCAAAGCGACCACGCAGCCGTATGGTTGCTCGGTGAAGTACAAGTCATCCGCGCTTTGACTCAAACAGTGACCCAAGCCGACGACATCGCCCGTATTCTGCAAAACCACCGTATCGTGGCGGTGGTGGGCCTGTCGCCCAAACCGCACCGTGACTCCTACGAGATCGCCAGCTACATGCAACGCCAAGGCTGGCGCATCGTGCCCGTCAACCCAGCCGCCGGTGTCGCCGAGATTCTGGGGGAGAAGGTCTACCCCAACCTGATCGAAGCCGCCAAACACGTGCAGATTGACTTGGTTGACGTGTTTCGCAACAGCGCCGATGTGCCGCCCGTGGCCGACGAAGCGATTGCAATCGGAGCCAAGGCGCTGTGGCTGCAACTGGGCATTGAGCATGCTGCGGCCGCTGAAAAAGCGCGCGCGGCGGGCTTGATGGTGGTGCAGAACAAGTGTTTGCTGGTGGAGCACCGGCGGCAAAGTTGACTGCATTTGGCAGCTTAAGGCTGCGACAATCAAGGCATGACCATCGCGCCTGTATCCAACGCCCTTCAAAACGACACTTTCATCCGCGCCTGCCTGCGCCAAGCCACGCCCCACACGCCGGTCTGGTTGATGCGCCAGGCCGGCCGCTACCTGCCTGAATACAAGGCCACGCGCGCCAAGGCGGGCAGCTTTATGGGCTTGGCGACCAATACGGATTACGCGACCGAAGTCACGCTGCAACCGCTGGCACGCTACCCGCTGGATGCCGCCATTTTGTTCAGCGACATCCTTACCATTCCCGATGCGATGGGCCTGGGGCTGTCGTTCGCTTTAGGCGAAGGGCCGAAGTTTGAGCACAGTGTGCGCGACGAGGCTGCAGTCGCGAAACTCGCCGTGCCCGATATGGCCAAGCTGCGTTACGTGTTTGATGCGGTCAGCTCGATCCGCAAAGCCTTGAAAGGCAGCGTGCCCCTGATTGGCTTCAGCGGCAGCCCGTGGACGCTGGCCTGCTACATGGTCGAAGGCGCGGGGTCTGACGACTACCGCCTGGTCAAAACCATGCTCTACCAGCGGCCTGATTTGATGCACAAAATGCTGGCCATCAATGCCGATGCAGTAGCGCAGTATTTGAACTGCCAGATTGACGCAGGCGCACAGGCGGTGATGATTTTTGACAGTTGGGGCGGCGTGCTGGCCGATGGCGCGTTTCAAGAATTCAGCCTGTCGTACACGGCCCGCGTGCTGGCGCAGGTGAAGAAAACGCATGACGGTTTGCGCATTCCCCGCATCGTGTTCACCAAAGGCGGCGGCCAGTGGCTGGCCGACATGGCCGCTCTGGACTGCGACGTGCTGGGCTTGGACTGGACGGTGAACCTGGGCGCTGCGCGCGCGCTGGTGGGCGAAAATAACCGTGGCGCGCAGGCCAAAGCATTGCAGGGCAATATTGACCCCAACGTGCTGTTTGCGCAGCCTGAGCAGGTTGCGGCTGAGGTTCAGAAAGTTTTGACCAGCTTTGGCACGCCTTTTTCTGCGCCGCAAGATCAGCCCCAAGCGTGTGGAGCCACTCACATTTTCAACCTGGGCCATGGCATAAGTCAGTACACGCCTCCAGAGAATGTGGCGGCGTTGGTGGACGCGGTTCATAGCGTCTCGAAGAAGATGAGAGTTCGCTGATCGACTTATCGACAATGGCCAACGCCATTTTGAATTGAGCCAAGCCCGTCCATAACACTTTTTGAGCCAAAATCAAGGCAGGCAAGCGCGACTTATGCACAAAATTTTTGTTGCGCTGCGCCATGTCTTACAAACCGGAGTGCCGCTCGCTACCAAAGCCATAGCGATTGCAAGTCGTTGATTTAAAACAATTTAAATCTGTGCTTTTTTTGAAGGCATTGCAGCCAAAGCCTTGATTTTCAAGGCCTCGGCGCGACTGAAGCCTAGATATCAACAAAGTTATCCACAAAATTACTGAATGACCTTTAAAGTGATTTCAAATCA
>JAYUVG010000090.1:0-3072 GCA_043754255.1 Polaromonas sp.
AGTTGCGAGATCATCTCGCCGAGGCTGGCGTTTTTACCGCCTACCGCCTCGACATCGCTCATTCTCAGGTTTTCAAATGGTACGACTAAGGCATCCTGCGCAAAAAGGTTGGACATGAAAATACTCCGGGAGGTTTAAAAACCGGGGGGCGAACATGCGCAGCGGGCAACCGTGTTGTTGTTTTAAGCGGGTTGGGGCGGGCATGTTGCTGAGAATCGAGATAATGTTCGCAATTGTAGGGTGTTGCCAGCCAGCATCATCCGCCCCACCTGTCACTGTCCTGAACCATTTTTTGTAGGCCATATGCCCAATCGCACGGTAGTTTTCATCTCTGACGGCACAGGCATCACTGCCGAGACCTTTGGCAACGCGATTTTGGCCCAGTTTGAGATGACGCCGCGCCACGTCCGGCTGCCATTTATCGACAGTGTAGACAAAGCTCACCAGGCGGTCAGGCAGATCAACCATACGGCTGAAACCGAGGGCAAACGCCCCATCGTCTTCACCACTTTGGTGAACATGGAGATCCTGGCCGTCATCAAAGCCAGCTGCAACGGCATGCTGCTGGACATGTTTGGCATGTTTGTGGCGCCGCTGGAGAGCGAGCTGGGCCTCAAATCCAACCACCGGGTGGGCCGGTTTTCAGACGCGTCAAAAAGCAAAGCTTATGACGACCGGATTGAGGCCATCAATTTTTCGCTGGCGCATGACGACGGCCAAAGCAACCGGGACCTGGCAGGCTCTGACGTGATTCTGGTCGGCGTCAGCCGCAGCGGCAAAACCCCGACATCGCTCTACCTGGCCATGCAGTACGGCCTGAAGGCATCCAACTACCCGCTAATCCCCGAAGACTTTGACCGCCGCCAGTTGCCACCCGCTTTGGTGCCGCACCGCGCCAAAATCTTTGGCTTGAGCATCGCCCCTGAGCGCCTCGCTCAGATCCGCAATGAACGCAGGCCCAACTCCAACTACGCCAGCCTGGTCAACTGCCGCCACGAAATCCACGAGGCCGAAGCCATGATGCGCCGCGAAGGCATACGCTGGCTGTCCACCACCACCAAGTCGATTGAAGAGATTGCCACCACCATCCTGCAAGAGATTCGCCCGGAGCGGCTGGTGTATTGACGGCACTTAACAAATTAACCCAGCACCGCCACGCCCTTGACCTGTGCAAAAACGGCGCTGCCCGGCTGTAGCTGCAAAGTGTCCAGGGACTTTCGCGTCACGCGGGCCAGCAGCATGCTGCCGCCCGCACTCAGGGCCACCATCGCCTGACCGGGGCTGTCGGCGCTGATGCTGGACACCGTGGCGGCAAAGATGTTCAGCACGCTGGTGCCTTGCTGGCGCGTCAGCGTCAGGCTGACATCGCGGGCCTGCACGCGTATCCGTACCTGCTGGCCAATTTTTAAATTTGGGTTCAGAACAGTGACATGCCCACCTGCAAATTTTGCATGGCTCAGATGGTATTCAGGTTCCACCCGCATCACCACGGCATCAATGATCGCGGCTGCCGCGTCGCCGTGCGCCAGCGGCAAGTCGAGCCGGGTCAGCAACTCTCTGGTGGGGCCGCTGGCCAGCACCCTGCCCGCATCCAGTAGCACCAGGTGGTCAGCCAGCCGGGCGACCTCGTCAGGCGCGTGGCTGACGTAGATGACGGGAATGCTCAGCTCGGTATGCAGCCGCTCCAGGTACGGCAGCACCTCGGCCTTGCGCTGCACGTCAAGGGCGGCCAGCGGCTCGTCCATCAACAACAGTTGCGGGCTGGTGGCCAGAGCCCGGGCGATAGCGACGCGTTGCGCTTCACCGCCCGAGAGCGTTGTGGGCTGGCGGCTCAATAGCTTGGTTATGCCCAGCAGTTCAATCACTTGAATGAGAGACACCTTGCGCTCGGCCTGCGGAATTCTCTTGAGCCCGTAGTCAAGATTGCCCTGCACGCTGAGGTGAGCAAACAGATTGGCCGCTTGCGACACATAGCCTAGTGAGCGTCGATGAACAGGTTTGAAAATTCGCTTTGCGTCGTCCTGCCAAACCTCACCATTGACCGACAAGTAGCCGCCCTGCGCACATTCCAGCCCGGCCATGCAGCGCAGCAAACTGGTTTTGCCCGAGCCCGACGGGCCAAAAATAGCGCTGACGCCGCGCCCCGGCAGCATCAAGTCAACGTCGAGTGAAAATTCACCCAGCACCCGCCTGAAAACAGCTTTGATACCGCTCATGCTGCCTTCTTCGGTTGCAGCCAATGCAGCGCTAACAACACCGCAAACGCAAACACCATCAACCCACCCGCCAGCCAGTGCGCCTGGGCATATTCAAGCGCCTCGACGTGGTCATAAATTTGCACCGACAGCACGCGGGTCTGACCCGGTATGTTGCCACCCAGCATCAGCACAATGCCAAACTCGCCCACTGTGTGTGCAAAGCCCATCACTGCGGCAGTCATGTAGGCAGATTTGCACAGGGGCAGCACCACACTGAAGAACGTGTCGAGTGGAGACGCCCGCAGCGTGGCGGCAGCCTCCAGCGGGGCGCGGCCCAGCGATTCAAATGCGTTGGCCAGAGGCTGCACCACAAACGGCAGTGAATAAAACACCGACCCCACCACCAGCCCTGCAAACGTAAAAGGCAGCAGCCCCAAACCCAGCGATTGGGTAAGCTGCCCCACTGGCCCTTTTGGCCCCATCAACACCAGCAAATAAAAGCCGATGACCACAGGCGGCAGCACCAGCGGCAGCGCCACCACAGCCCCCAGCGGGCCTTTGAGCCAGGAGCGCGTGGTGGCCAGCCACCAGGCCAGCGGCGTGCCCAGCAGCAGCAAAACCCCCGTGGTGATGCTGGCGAGTTTGAGGGTCAGCCAAACGGCTTGCCAGATGGCATCCATCATTCGTAGCCGAATGAATTCATGATGGCCCGAGCTTGACCGGACTTTAAAAACACCAGCAGTTGCTGCGCAGCCGGGTTGTTCTTGCCGCGCGTCAGCAGCACAGCCTCTTGCCTGAGCGGGCTGTGCAGATTGGCAGGCACCACCCAGGCCGAGCCGCTTTTAAGCTTGCCGTCTTCAAACACCTGCGACAT
>JAYUVG010000091.1:0-26258 GCA_043754255.1 Polaromonas sp.
CAAATTCGGAGACTGGATTCCCGCCTTCGCGGGAATGACGGGTCTCATGCTCGAAGCATGCATTCAATGGCAATGATTGTGCCCGCCTAAAAAAGACAATTTACAGCCCTTCAATTGCCATCCTTAAAATTCAAAATTTTCAGAAGGACACCGCATGAACGCCTACCTGGCTCTGGCCATCGCCATCACTGGTGAAGTGATAGCCACCACCGCCCTCAAGTCAAGCGACAGCTTTACCAAGCTGGTGCCGTCCATCATCACCGTCGTCGGCTACGGCGTGGCGCTGTATTTTTTAACCGTGACGATGGAAACAATCCCAACAGGCGTGGCCTACGCCATCTGGTCAGGGCTGGGCATTGTGCTCATCACGATTGCCGCTTACTTTATTCATGGGCAGAAGATTGACGCGATGGGCATGCTGGGCATGGCGCTGATTGTGGCCGGAGTGGCAGTATTGAATCTGGTTTCCAGGTCTGCGGGGCATTGACCAAGGCAGCGAATTAAATCCGAGCCGCCCAGTAACCCGGCTGACGACGATGATGGGCGATGGCCAAGACTTGAACCTGGCCATCCACTGCGCGGTAAACAAGATCAAAGTGAAAGACCTTGAACATGGCACGCCGGATATCTGGGGCAAGAACAATGCGTGAGCGGTCCGGTGTTGCGCAAACCCAAGCGACGACATCCTGAAATTCAGTGTGATACCGCCTGCCCAGTCCCGGTTGTATCTGCTCGTAGTAGGCGACCTGCTTTGCATGTTCTTCAACAGCCTCAGGGTGAAGCCAGTAATTCACCTGAAAAGAGCTTCGACTTGCTGATCAAGCTGCTCGCCGCTTACAAGATTGACTTTGCCAGCGTCAATTTCATCAGCCCGGCGACGCGCCTCGTTAAGCCAGATATTCTGAATGTCAGTGCCCGATGGTGCGTCCAGGCTGTCGAGCAACACGTGCACAAGGTGAGCACGCTCCTGCTTGGGTAGGCTAAGTGCAGTTTGTTCGACAGAAGATGAGTTCATGGCTGAATGCTAGCACTTGCGCTTTGTAATCGTAGAAGCTTCAAGCAAAACTTTCCTGCAAAGCCTCTTGCGCAAGAGAGTTAATGCTTTTACCTTTTACCTTTTACCTTTAGCCTGCGCCGCAATAGCCAGTTCCTCATGCATTGCATTTGCGCGCAGTGCGGGCTACAAAAATTTGGTGCTGTGGACTGATTCAGGTCTACAGGCGGCGCGTGCGATCTATTTAAAGCGTGGTTTCACGCTTGTAAAAAGTGCGCAATACCATGGCTTTGGACATGACCTGGTGGGTGAAACCTGGTCGCTGTCGCTTTGACACGCCAGGCTTGCCCTTACACAACTACTTTTTGCCCAAACCAAGCCGCTTCGCACCCTCGGTATACACCTTCGTGCGGTCTGCCATAAACGCATCCATTTGCGCTGTGCCGACATTGATGAGTTCAAAGCCACTCTTGGCGGCCAGCTCTTTCATTTCGGGCTCGGCATTGAGCGCGGCCCACATGTCTGACATTTTTTTGCGTGCTTCTGGCGGGGTTGATTTGGGCATGCCGATGCCGCGGTAAGCGCCATCTACCCAGTCCACGCCCAGCTCGCGAAAGGTGGGCACATCAGGCAGTAGCGGATGCCGCTTTTCCATGGCAACCGCCAGTGCGCGTACCTTGCTTTTGTTATTCACTGCAAATGCCGTGTACGTGACAGCGCCATCAATCTGGCTGCCGACCACAGCCAGCGCCATGTCGCCCGTGCCTTTGTAGGGGATGTAGGTGCTTTTGATGTTGAACGCAGCGTTTAAGCGCTCGTGCGACGCATGGTTGGCCGAGTTCAAACCCGAGCCTCCCAGGTTCATCTTGCCCGGGTCTTTTTTAGCTGCAGCCAAAAATTCGGCGAAAGTTTTGTACGGGCTGCTGTCAGGCACCACTAGCGCATCAGGCGTGAAATGAAACCAGAACACCGGCGTGATGTCGGCCGTTTTGTACTGCACCTCGCCTTCAATCGGCTGAAACACGATGTGCGGCAAATTGACGCCCACGACGTTAAGGCCATCGCCTGGCAGGCTGTTCATTTGCGACCACATCAGGGCACCGCCCGCACCCGCCTTGTACTGGATAACGGTGTCAATGCCGGGGCATTTTTTCTTCAGCACCACCTGCTGGTGACGCGCCGACAAGTCAGACTCGCCGCCGGGCGGAAACGCCTGCCAGTACTGCACGTTTTTATCAAAACAGGTGAGGCTTTGTGCCCAGACAGAAGGGGCCAAGCAAACGCCGACAAGCAAAAGCAAATGCGAAAGAAATTGGCGAACAGCGATTTTCATACGAAGGTCTCCTTTTTGGTTAACTGAATCTGATGCTTGATGGCGGCACTTAGACCGAGCTTGACCAAGGCGCGAACTGTGCGCAAACAGCCTCAGTCACCTGCGCTGTAGTTGCGCTGCCGCCCAAATCGCGGGTGTGCAACAAAGGATTGGCGGTGACTTGCTCGATCGCTGTCATCAAGGCCTTGGCTGCAGCAGCTTGCCCAATATGCTCCAGCAGCATCACACAGCTCCAGAAAGTGCCAATCGGGTTGGCCAGGCCTTTGCCCATGATGTCAAAGGCCGAGCCGTGAATGGGCTCAAACATGCTGGGGTAGCGGCGCTCAGGGTCAATGTTGCCAGTTGGCGCAATGCCCAGGCTGCCAGCCAGAGCTGCGGCCAGGTCGCTCAAAATGTCTGCATGCAAATTGGTGGCCACAACGGTGTCCAGCGTTGCCGGGCGGTTCACCATGCGGGCAGTACAGGCGTCAACCAGTTCCTTGTCCCAGGTCACATCAGGAAACTCGTGGCTGATTTGCAGCGCAATCTCGTCCCACATCACCATCGCGTGGCGCTGGGCGTTGGACTTGGTCACCACTGTCAGCAGCTTGCGCGGACGCGACTGGGCCAGCCTGAAGGCGTAACGCATGATGCGCTCGACTCCCGCTCTGGTCATGATAGACACATCAGTTGCCACCTCTATCGGATGCCCCTGATGGGCGCGGCCACCTACGCCCGAATATTCACCTTCAGAGTTTTCGCGCACGATGACCCAGTCCAGGTCATGCGGCGCGCAGCGCTTGAGCGGGCCATCAATGCCCGGCAAGATGCGGGTAGGCCGTACATTGGCGTATTGGTCGAAGCCCTGGCAAATTTTTAACCGCAAACCCCACAGCGTGATGTGGTCTGGAATGTGCGGGTCACCGGCTGAGCCGAACAAGATGGCGTCCATGCTGCGCAAATCGTCCAGGCCGCGCTCGGGCATCATCTGGCCGTGCTGGCGGTAGTAGTCGCCACCCCAGTTAAAAGTGGTGAAGTCAAAGGCAAATGCGTTTTGCGTGGCGGCCAGTGCCTGCAAAACAACCTGCCCTGCAGGCACCACCTCCTTGCCAATGCCGTCACCCGGAATGCAGGCTATGTTGTAAATCTTCATGCTGCATTGTGATGCGGATTGTTGATTTGTCATAGCCGCTTTGAACTGCTACCGGGTCAGGTAAACCCCACTTTTTGAATTGCCATGGCAGTTGCAATTATTGAACTTTCGCTCCCGCTTCATACCACTGCTTGATCACCGCCCGCTCCTCTTCAGTGATGCCGGTTGAGTTGCTCATCGGCATGAGTTTGGTGACCACCGCCTGCTGGTAAATAGACTGCGCGTGCTGCTTGACAAGTGCCGGTGAATCCAGCCGCACGTTTTTCATTTGCAGTTGAGCGCCATGACAGGCAGCGCAACGCGTTTCAATGATTGTTGACACCTTTTGATAATCATTTGTGCCTGTAGCCGTTGTATTAAGCGCGGTAGCAGCTCCTGATTTAATAGCAACCGGCGTGGGTTTCAGCCATACGATCACGCCAGCAATCACTGCGCAACCCACCAGCGCATAACCCACCGGATGCCGGTTGCGACCCAGTTTGTAACCGTGGCGCAGTACAAAAAACTGGCGAATCGCTGCGCCAGCAAACATCATCAAAATCAGAATCAGCCAGTTTTGCGGATGGCTCCAGGTAAAGCTGTAGTGGTTGCTGAGCATGGCAAACAGTACCGGCAGTGTGAAGTAGGTGTTGTGCACACTGCGCTGCTTGCCGCGCACGCCGTGGATGGGGTCAATCGGTCGGCCGGCCTTGATGTCGGCCACCACGGTGCGCTGGCCAGGAATGATCCAGAAAAACACATTGGCGCTCATGGCAGTGGCCAGCATGGCGCCGACCAGCAAAAACGCAGCCCGCCCGGCAAACAAATGGCACGCTGCGTACGACGCCACGCACACCAGCACGGCAACGCCCGCGCCCACTACCCGATCACCGTTTTCACCCTTGCCAAACACCCGGCAAATCGCGTCGTACAGCAACCAAAAGGCGACGAAAAAAGCCAGCGCCACGGCAATGGCCGTACTGGGCTGCCAGTCCATTAATGATTTGTCGATCAGGTACGCGCTGGCATTCCACAAATACGACACGGTCAGCAATGCAAAGCCGGTGATCCAGGTGCTGTAGCTTTCCCAGTAGAACCAGTGCAGGTTGGTGGGCATGATGGGCGGCTTGCTGGCAAATTTGACCGGGTGGTAAAACCCGCCGCCGTGTACCGCCCACAGCTCGCCGCTGACGCCCTGCTTTTTTAAATCTTCATCAACGGGTGGGGTCAGGCTTGAGTCTAAAAAGACAAAATAAAACGAGGAGCCAATCCAGGCGATGGCGGTGATGACATGCGCCCAGCGAAGCAGCAAGTTGGCCCAGTCGAGGAGATAACTTTCCATGGTGGAGACCCTTTGATCACAAGCAACGCGTGCGTTGTGCAGACCTGTTCACCACTGCGGGCGCTCTGAACAGCAAACAAGGCCACGAACAAAAGAAACCTGCATTTTCAGCATATATTTGCAACACATATTTGCAACATGTTTCCCGGCTCCGCTGCGACCTGACGCGGCATTTTAATCCGACCCAAACTGTTGCAACAACTGCGCTGCAACTGCTACCGCGATTACTTCTGGCTCCTTGCCTGCAATGCCCGGCACACCAATTGGGCTGGTCACGTAGGCCAACTCTTCCAGCGTGAATCCCCGCGTCTGAAGCCGACTGCGAAACGTGGCCCATTTGGTTTTGCTGCCAATCAGGCCGATGTAGGGCAAGTCAGCATGGGAGCGCTGGCGCTTCAGGCAAGCGGCCAGCACCTCCAGGTCTTCAGCGTGGCTAAAGCTCATGATCAGCACGGCTGAATGTGGGGCTATGTCTTTTACGGCTGACTGCACAGGATCAGACTGCTCACACGCCACATTGCCTGGCAGGTTTGCGATGAACACACCGTCGCGGCTATCTACCCACACCAAGGCAAAAGGAAGGCTGGACAACACCCGCACCAGCGCATGGCCCACATGCCCGCCACCAAACAGCGCGACTGGTTGCAATGGTGGTTGCAAGCGCTGCGCCAACGCGCCTGCATCGCTGGCGCCAACTACTTCAAACCGCAAATGCATCACGCCGCCGCAACACTGCCCGAGCGACGGACCAAGTGCAAAGCGTTGGGTAGGCAGCGCGGCCTTGCTGCCGGTCAGCAGTAGATTGCGGGCAATCGCAATCGCCTGATGTTCAATTTGCCCGCCGCCAATCGTGCCTGCCAGAGTGTTTTGAAAAACAGCCATCCAGGTGCCAACCTCGCGCGGCACTGAGCCTTCGACTGACGCCACCTGTACCAAAACTGCAGTCTGCTGCACAAGACTCTTCACGAGGCGTTGCAAGTGCCTTGGGTGTTGAAAAACGGCTTGTGACATCCGGGTTAGATTACCAAAATAAAAGGAGGCAAAATAACAACCCGGATCGCCCGCTTTACCTAAAACAAACAGGAGAAGAAACATGAGACAGCAAAATTTGCCAACGCAACCGGGTCGATTGGCTTTGGTGATGCCTGCACTGGCCGCGTGCGCATTGCTGTCGTCCTGCACATCACCGATGCCGTCCGCAGCACCTCCAGCAGCAGCACCAACTGAGCAGCCGTCATCGCCAGTCATTGGCCCCATACCAGCGGCCAAAGGCTCAGCCCGCAGCTCGGCTGCTGCTACGCCACGGGCTTACCGGTCTGACGGCGCAACGCATTTGTACGGGCTGAATGCAGATCGGATTTACAAGGGCAGAATGCCGCCGTTGCTGTATGCCATTGGCGTGCTGAACATAGAGATTGACCAGGTAGGCCGAGTCACGCGCCTGGACTGGATGCGCGCGCCCAAACATGCGCCTGAGGTGATTGCTGAAATTGAACGCACAGTGCGCAGTGCAGCACCGTTTCCGGCGCCTACACGCATGGGCAAAGTGGTGTACACCGACACCTGGTTATGGCATGTCAGCGGGAAATTTCAGCTGGACACGCTGACCGAAGGGCAGAACTGATCAGGCCTGTCTTGTCAATGTTTGGCGCGTTCAAACATTTGCGTCAATGATCAGCTGCCGCGATAGGTTGAATAGCTCCAGGGGCTGACCAGCAGCGGCACATGGTAGTGGGCACTGGTGTCAGCCACACCAAAATCAACGGCAACATGGTTTAAAAAGTTGGGCTCTGGCAGTGCAATGCCGCGCGCCTTGAAGTAGCCCGCCACATCAAACACCAGCCGGTATGTGCCCACTTTTAACGATGCGGTGTCGTACAGCGGGCCGTCCGGGTTACGGCCATCGCTGTTTAAAACAAATTGCCTGACCAGCGTCGCCGCCTGGCCCTGTGTCGTAAAAAGTGCAACGCCCATGCCACCGGCAGGAGCGCCAAGCATGGTGTCCAGTACGTGTGTGCTCAAGCCCATGGTGTGGTTGTCCAAATAAGGTTCATAACAAAACGACAGGTCAAATGCTGGATCGGCTCACAGATAATTGGGCTCATGATAGCTGCGCACCCATCTGCAGAATGACTGCCTGAGGTTTTTAACAACATGCCCAAAACCGCTTCGCAAAACGCCTATCCCCGTGACCTGGCAGGTTATGGCCGTAACCCGCCGCACGCCCATTGGCCGGGCAAGGCCCGCATTGCAGTGCAGTTTGTACTGAACTATGAAGAAGGCGGCGAGAACTCGGTGCTGCATGGCGATGCAGGGTCTGAGCAGTTTTTGTCCGAGATGTTCAGCCCGCCCAGCTTTGCCAGTCGCCACCTCAGCATGGAAAGCATTTATGAATACGGCTCGCGCGCAGGCGTGTGGCGCATCCTGCGTGAATTTGAAAAACGCCAGTTGCCGTTGACCGTGTTTGGCGTAGGTATGGCGCTGCAGCGCGCGCCAGATGTGGCGGCCGCATTTGTTGAGCTGGACCATGAGATTGCCTGCCACGGCTGGCGCTGGATTAACTACCAGCAGATTGATGAAGCCATTGAGCGCGAGCACATGCGCCTGGGCATGGATGCGATTAAAAAACTCACCGGCATCTGCCCGCAAGGCTGGTACACCGGCCGCGACAGCCCCAACACGCGCCGCCTGGTAGCAGACGATGGACGCACGCTGTATGACAGCGACCACTACGGTGACGACTTGCCGTTCTGGACGCAGGTTGCGCGAACTGATGGCGCGGTAGTGCCGCGCTTGGTGGTGCCCTACACGCTGGACGCCAACGACATGCGGTTTTCATCAGCGCAGGGGTTTGCCCAAGCTGAGGACTTTTTTATCTACCTGCGCGACAGCTTTGATGTGCTGTATGCAGAAGGCGACCCTGCTGGACTTGACCGGCCAAAAATGATGAGCATCGGCATGCACTGCCGACTGCTGGGCCGGCCCGGGCGCATTGTGGCGTTGCAAAAGTTTCTCGACCATGTTGAAAAGCACAGCGATGTGTGGGTCTGCCGCCGTATCGACATCGCGCAGCACTGGCAAGCCGTGCATCCATTTAATGCCAACATCCTATGACCATCACGCTTGACCAAATCAACGCCGCGCCGCACGGTGCAGCAGTACAACTGCTAGACGGCTTGTACGAACACTCACCGTGGATCGCTGAAAAAGCTTTGACATCAAGGCCGTTTCAGTCACTGGCGCACTTGAAGCACGTGATGACCACCGTGCTGCGGGAAGCCGGGCGTGATGCGCAATTGGCGCTGATACGCGCCCACCCCGAGCTGGCCGGCAAAGCCATGATTAGCAAAGATTTGACAGCTGAGTCAACCCACGAGCAAAGCACCGCAGGCCTGACGCAATGCACAGAAGAAGAGTTTGCAACGCTGCAGCAACTGAACAGCGACTACAACGCCAAATTTGGCTTTCCATTTATTTTGGCGGTGCGTGGCCCGCGCGGTGTGGGTTTGAGCAAGCAGCACATCATCAGCACCTTCACACGTCGCCTCGCCAACCACTCTGACTTCGAGCTGGCGGAATGCCTGCGCAACATTCACCGCGTGGTGGAGCTGCGGTTAAACGACAAGTTTGGTGTGCAGCCAGTACTCGGCAACGAGCTGTGGGACTGGCATGAAGCGCTGGCTGAATACAGCGACCCGGGCTACAAGGAAAAGGGTCAGCTGACCGTCACGTACCTGACAGATGCGCACCGTGCCTGTGCAGCATTTATCAAAAACAAAATGGATGAATGCGGCTTTGACGACGTCAGCATTGACGCAGTGGGCAACGTGGTGGGCGTTTACAACGCCGCCGTACCCAACGCCAAAACCCTGCTGACCGGCAGCCACTACGATACGGTGCGCAACGGCGGCAAATACGACGGCCGCCTGGGAATTTTTGCACCGATGATGTGCGTACGCCAGCTGCGTGCCCAGGGCAAACGCCTGCCGTTCAATATTGAAGTAGTCGGTTTTGCTGAAGAAGAAGGCCAGCGTTACAAGGCGACTTTTTTGGGTTCAGGCGCGTTGCTAGGTGACTTCAAACCCGAGTGGCTGGCCCAAAAAGATGCAGACGGCGTGACCATGCAGGAAGCCATGATTCATGCGGGTTTGAACATCGCCAACATACCGTTAATCAAACGCGACCCATCAAAATATTTGGGCTTTGTTGAAGTGCACATTGAGCAAGGCCCGGTGCTAAATGCGCTGGATATTCCGCTTGGCATCGTTACCAGCATCAACGGCAATGTGCGTTACTTGTGCGACATCACCGGTATGGCCAGCCACGCCGGCACCACGCCAATGGCCACGCGCCGTGACGCGGCAACTGCAGCGGCGGAAATAACGCTGTTTGTAGAAAAGCGCGCTGCACAGGATATTGGCTCTGTTGGCACGGTGGGCATGCTGAATGTGCCCAACGGCTCCATCAACGTGGTGCCGGGGCGCTGCCTTTTTTCGCTTGATTTGCGTGCACCTGTGGACGCACAACGTGATGCACTGGTTGCCGATGTGCTGGCTGAGGTCAAAGCGATTTGTGAGCGGCGCGGCGTTGCTGTTTCGACCGAACTAACCGAACGCGCCGCCGCTGCACCCAGCGCACCCGCCTGGCAACAACGCTGGACTGAGGCAGTGCGCGCACTGGGCGTGCCGCTGCACACCATGACCAGCGGCGCAGGCCATGATGCGATGAAGCTGCACAAAATCATGCCGCAAGCGATGCTGTTTGTGCGCGGTGAAAACTCAGGCATCAGCCACAACCCGCTGGAAAGCTCTACCAGTGACGACATTCAGCTTTGCATAGAAGCTTTCACCCATTTACTCAACCAGCTGGCGCAAGAAAAAGCATGACCTCCATGACAACTTACGAAAAGATTGACAGCTGGGTTGACGCACATTTTGACGAGCAGGTGGCTTTCTTGCAGGCACTGATTCGTGTGCCGACAGACACACCGCCCGGCAACAATGCACCGCATGCTGAACGTACAGCAGAGCTTTTAAGCGCCATGGGTTTTGAGGCTGAAAAACACCCCGTGCCCGCTGCTGAAGTGCAAGCAGCAGGGCTTCAATCCATTACCAACCTGATAGTCCGCCGCAAATATGGTGAGGGAAAAACCGTACTTTTAAACGCCCACGGCGATGTGGTGCCGCCCGGCGAAGGCTGGACCAAAGACCCGTACGGCGGCGAGATTGACAACGGCAATATCTATGGCCGTGCGGCTGCGGTCAGCAAGTGCGACTTTTCAACCTTTGCGTTTGCGGTGCGGGCATTGGAAGCAGTGGCCAAACCTACCCACGGTAGCGTGGAGCTGCTGTTCACCTATGACGAAGAGTTTGGTGGCGAGGTCGGCCCGGCCTGGTTGCTCAAGCACAAAATTATTCAACCCGATTTGATGATTGCCGCAGGCTTTAGCTACCAGGTGATCACCGCGCACAACGGCTGTCTGCAAATGGAAGTGACCGTGCACGGCAAGATGGCGCATGCGGCCATTCCTGACTCAGGGATTGACGCGCTACAAGCTGCCAACAAAATTTTGACCGCGCTTTACGCTCAAAACGCGCTGTACAAACAGATCACGTCAAAGGTAGAAGGCATTACCCACCCGTACCTGAACATTGGCACGATTGAAGGCGGCACCAACACCAATGTGATACCGGGGCGCGTGACCTTCAAGCTGGACCGCCGCATGATCCCGGAGGAAAACCCGACAGAAGTTGAAGCCGCTTTGCGCAAAATCATCAGTGACACCGCTGCGCAGAGCACAGGCGTTACGGTTGATGTTCAACGCATTTTGCTGGCCAGAGCTTTGCAGCCACTGGCTGGCAACAAGTCATTGGTAGACGCCCTTCAAAAGCACGGGCAAGCGGTATTTGGCGAGCCTATTCCCGCGCTGGGCACACCGTTGTATACCGATGTGCGCATATTTTGCGAGGCGGGTATTCCGGGAGTGATCTACGGCGCTGGCCCGCGTACCGTGCTGGAGTCGCATGCCAAGCGGGCTGATGAACGTTTGGCGCTTGATGATTTGCGACGCGCCACCAAGGTCATTGCCCGTTCATTGAGCGATTTGCTGGCTTAGGAAGTTGCCGTTGCTGCTGGGCCAAACGTGCCCTGAACTGGGGTTTTTACGGGTTATTTTGATGCGTCGCTTGACTTCAAGTGCACCCATATGGCGCGAAAATAACAACCAGACTGGTTCACAACACCGACAGGTCATCTCGTGCAGGCATTGAATTTGCTTGAACATCCTGATTACCTATTTGAATTATTTTTTTGGAGTTTTCTATATGTTCAAACGCGCTTTTATTCAAACCACCGCAGCCCTGGCACTCGTCGCCGCTTTCGGTGCAGCCCAGGCGCAAATGACGCCGATCAAATTCCAGCTCGACTGGCGTTTTGAAGGCCCTTCGGCTCTCTTTTTAACGCCCACTGCCAAAGGCTATTTCAAGGATGCCAAGCTGGATGTGACAGTTGACGCAGGCAATGGCTCGGGCGCGGCAGTCACGCGAGTGGCATCTGGCACATACGACATGGGCTTTGCCGACTTGGCTGCGTTGATGGAGTTTCATGCCAACAACCCGGACGCACCTAACAAACCGGTGGCAGTAATGGTGGTCTACAACAACACGCCTGCATCGGTGATGGCACTCAAAAAATCCGGCATCAAAACCAGTGCTGACCTGAATGGCAAAAAACTTGGCGCGCCGGTGTTTGATGCGGGCCGCCGCGCCTTCCCGATTTTTGCCAAAGCCAACAACGTCACAGGCGTGCAGTGGACGGCAATGGATCCGCCACTGCGCGAAACCATGCTGGCGCGCGGCGATGTTGATGCCATCACCGGCTTCACCTTCACGTCCCTTTTGAACCTGGAAGCACGCGGCGTAAAAGCTGAAGACGTCGTCGTCATCCCCTACGCTGACAACGGCGTCAAGCTGTATGGCAACGTCATCATTGCCACACCCAAACTGATCAAGGAAAACCCGGCCGCCATCAAGGCGTTTTTGCAGGCTTTTACCAAAGGCGCGAAAGACGTGATGGCCAATCCGGCAGCAGCCATTAACGACGTGAAAGCGCGTGACGGCATCATCAATGTGGCGCTGGAAACCCGTCGCCTGCAACTGGCTATTGATACTGTCATCAACAGTGCTGATGCACGCGCTGAGGGCTTTGGCCAGATCAAAGGCCCCCGCCTGACGCTGATGGCCTCGCAGGTGTCTGATGCTTTTAATACCAAGTCGCGCGTGAACCCTGACGCGGTGTGGAACGGTTCTTTCTTGCCGACAGTGGCCGAACTAAACATCTTGCCAAAGAAGTAGATTCACCACATTACTATCATTTTAATAGCTGCTTGCGCGCATTTCATCCAGGCTAGCGCTGTTTTTTAATAAGAAATGGGCTTCGAATTGTGGCCCACCGTCATTCCCGCGGAGGCGGGAATCCAGGAGATATCGCGCAAACTCTGGCACTGGATTCCCGTCTTCGCGGGAATGACCCGTTTTTGCAGTAGTCCAGCCATTTCATCGCTCAAAGCGTCTCAAAATGCTCCACACCGACACCACGACCGACTTCGTAGACTTCTCCAACGTCTGGCTGGCCTACAACGAAGAATTTCTGGCCAAAAAGCAGTTTGCGGTTGAAGCGATCGACCTGAAAGTCAAGCAAGGCGAACTCATCGCCATCGTCGGGCCATCAGGCTGCGGCAAGTCCACTTTCATGAAGCTCGCCACGGGGTTGAAGATGCCGTCGATTGGCAAAATTTTGATTGATGGCCAGCCGGTCACTGGGCCGCTCAAGATTTCAGGAATGGCGTTTCAGGCTCCGTCTCTGCTGCCGTGGCGCACCACACTCGACAACGTGCTGCTGCCGCTTGAAATCGTCGAGCCTTTTCGCAGCAACTTCAAGGCCAAACGCAAAGAGTACGAACAGCGCGCGCTCACGCTGCTGGACAGCGTAGGCCTGGCGGGCTACGGCGACAAGTTTCCGTGGCAGCTGTCAGGCGGCATGCAGCAGCGCGCCAGCATTTGCCGTGCCCTGATTCACGAGCCGAAAATGCTGCTGCTCGATGAGCCTTTTGGTGCGCTGGATGCCTTCACGCGTGAGGAGTTGTGGTGCATATTGCGAGACCTGTGGGCAGTGCAAAAATTCAATGTCATTCTGGTCACTCATGACCTGCGCGAATCAGTATTTTTGGCCGACACGGTGTACGTGATGAGCAAAAGCCCGGGCCGCTTTGTGGTGAAAAAAGAGATTGAACTGCCGCGCCCGCGTGACCTGGAAATTACCTACACCAAAGAGTTTTCAGACATCGTGCATGAGCTGCGTGGGCACATTGGCGCCATTCGCAAAACCGCTGCAGTTGCGGCAACGTAATGCAAGAAATATATCTGCGAGCACTTCGAGAAATTAAGATTTTCGGGATGAAGTGCAAGGCGCACGGAGCGCAGCAACCGGAATGTACTTCAGTACATGAGGATTGCGAGCACCGCGCAACGCAGCAATTCGCCCGAAAAATTAATTTCTCGATGTGCTCATGACTAACAAGCAACTTCAATTCTGGGCACCCTGGGTGCTGCTGGTTCTCATCATTGCGGTGTGGCAAATCATTTGCACTGTGTTCCAGGTGTCTGAATTCATCTTCCCCAGCCCGCTGCGCATTGCCACCCAAACCTGGGAATACAAAGAAGTCATTTTGGGCCACGCGTGGCGCACCTACTGGGTCACGATGGCCGGGTTTGGCATTGCCATCGTCGTGGGCGTGCTGTTGGGTTTTGTGGTCGGCTCGTCGCGCCTGGCTTACGCGGCTGTGTACCCGCTGATGACGGCTTTCAACGCGCTACCCAAGGCCGCTTTTGTGCCCATCCTGGTGGTGTGGTTTGGCATCGGCATTGGCCCCGCCATCCTGACCGCATTTTTAATCTCGTTTTTCCCCATCATGGTCAACATTGCCACCGGCCTGGCCACACTGGAGCCTGAACTTGAAGACGTACTGCGCGTGCTGGGTGCCAAGCGCTGGGACGTGCTGGTCAAAGTTGGGCTGCCGCGCTCCATGCCGTACTTTTATGGCTCGTTAAAAGTCGCGATCACGCTGGCTTTTGTCGGCACTACCGTTAGCGAGATGACTGCTGCCAATGAAGGCATTGGCTACTTGTTGATCTCTGCCGGCTCGGCCATGCAGATGGGCTTGGCCTTTAGCGGCCTGGTGGTGGTTGGCGCGATGGCCATGGTGATGTATGAGCTGTTCAGCTACATCGAGAAGCACACCACGCAGTGGGCGCACCGCAGCTTGAACAACGAGTAAAAAAACCAAAGTCCACGCTGCAGGCTTGCCAAAGAAACTGGTAGTGACAAAACGAGTGCTATCTTAATAGGAGCTGCTTGCGCGCATTTTACGTGGGCTAGTGGTCGAAAATATGCCTAACCAGGCATTTTTTGAAGCGCACCTGAAGTCGCCTTCCTGCCCTGACAGGTCTGGTCGCAAAGCTTTGTGTCTCAGCGCGCCGGGTGGTCAGGCATATGACAGGCATGCAAGACACTTAAAATCAGGTGATCCGAAAGAAAAAATGGCCAAAACCCTCTACGACAAAATCTGGGACGAACACGTCATCCACACTGAAGATGACGGCACGTCGATTCTTTACATCGATCGCCACCTGGTGCATGAAGTCACCAGCCCGCAAGCCTTTGAAGGCCTGCGCGAAGCCAAACGCAAGGTGTGGCGAATCAGCTCCATCGTCGCCACGGCCGACCACAACACGCCCACTACCGGCTGGGAGCTGGGCTATGACGGCATCACTGACCTGGTCAGCAAAGAGCAGATCACCACGCTGGACTCGAACATCAAGGAGTTCGGTGCAGCAGCGTTCTTCCCTTTCCTGTCAAAACGCCAGGGCATCGTGCATGTGATGGGGCCTGAGAACGGCGCGACGCTACCGGGCATGACGGTTGTTTGCGGCGATTCGCACACGTCCACCCACGGAGCGTTCGGCGCACTGGCGCATGGCATTGGCACCAGTGAAGTCGAGCATGTGCTGGCCACCAACACGCTGCTGGCCAAAAAAGCCAAGAACCTGCTCATCAACGTCGAAGGCACGCTGCCCATGGGCTGCACCGGCAAGGACATCGTGCTGGCCATCATCGGAAAAATCGGCACGGCGGGCGGTACGGGCTACACGATTGAATTTGCAGGCGCAGCCATTCGGGCACTCAGCATGGAAGGCCGAATGACGGTTTGCAACATGGCGATTGAAGCGGGTGCGCGGGCTGGGCTGGTGGCAGTTGACCAGAAAACAATCGACTACTGCAAAGGAAGATTGCTTGCGCCCACGGGCGTTGAGTGGGACATTGCCGTGCGTTACTGGTCAACCCTGCAATCAGACGCTGGCGCAGTGTTTGACAAGGTGGTGGAGCTGGATGCCAGCCAGATCATTCCGCAAGTGACCTGGGGCACGTCGCCTGAAATGGTGCTGCCCATTACCGGCACAGTACCAGACCCCGACAAGGAAAAAGACGCGAATAAACGCGACGCAATTGAGCGCGCGCTGAAATATATGGGCTTGACTCCCGGCAAGGCTCTGAACGACTTGTATGTTGACAAAGTCTTTATCGGCAGCTGCACCAACAGCCGGATTGAAGACATGCGCGAAGCCGCCGCAGTGATCAAAAAAATTGGCCAGAAGGTCGCCAAAAACATCAAGCTGGCATTGGTGGTGCCCGGCTCAGGCCTGGTCAAGGAACAAGCCGAACGCGAAGGCCTGGACGTGATTTTTAAAGCCGCAGGCTTTGAGTGGCGCGAACCCGGCTGCAGCATGTGCCTGGCGATGAACGCCGACAAGCTGGAGCCCGGCGAACGCTGCGCATCAACCAGCAACCGCAACTTTGAAGGCCGCCAGGGCGCGGGCGGCAGAACGCATTTGGTGTCTCCTGCCATGGCAGCAGCGGCGGCTGTGCATGGGCATTTTGTTGATGTGCGCAGGTTTTCTTAGGTGAAAGGCACACGATGCAAGCCGCTTCAATAAGATCCAGGAAAACGAAGGTCGTTTCACTTTCAGGCGCACCAGCGTACGGTGTGGTGTCGCTTTTTTCTGGTGCTATGGGTCTTGATTTGGGGCTTGAAAGAGCAGGACTTAGCGTGGCGGTGTCACAAGATCACGACAAGTGGTGTGTTGAAACGATTCGGAAAAACGGGCACGTAGCGGTAGGTGGTGACATCCGCGCTTTGATAGAGGGTGACCCGGACTGCAACTTCTTGCTGGAGCCTGCTGGGCTGCAAGCGGGTGAGGTGTTTGCCGTTGCGGGTGGTCCGCCTTGCCAGTCGTTTTCTACAGCAGGCAAGCGCATGGGTGTCAAAGACGATAGGGGTACGCTTTATCACCAGTTCCTGCATGTAGTTGAAACGTTGGCTCCGCGTTTTTTTGTCATGGAAAACGTTAAAGGTTTAGCCTCCACACCATCAATATCCGACGATAAAAACTCTCCTCCTGTGTTGGGTGTCATTCTTGAGCATTTTCGAAAATTGGGGTACCACACGGTACATGGCGTGCTGGATGCAGTGCATTACGGTACGCCGCAATTTCGTGAACGATTGGTCATCGTAGGCAGCCGTGATAAAGAGGCTATTTTCTTGCCAGCCCCAACGCACTTTCACATGCATCAAGACCCTGACATGCGCTGGCGTACTTTATACGACGCAATTGCTGATTTGCAGCAAGACTGCGGTGCGCATGCAAAATTCAGCCCCAAAATTGAGCAGTATTTGAAACTTGTGCCCGAGGGTGGCAACTGGAAATCGCTTCCGCCCAACATGGTGGAGGCAGCTATGGGCGGCGCGTATTTGTCGGGCGGCGGGAAAGTTGGTTTTTATCGGCGTCTTTCTTTCACGGAACCATCTCCAACCTTAGTGACAAGTCCTGTGCAAAAGGCTACGCTTTTGTGCCATCCACGCGAAACCCGTGCCTTGTCTGTGTCCGAATACGCCCGTATTCAGGGCTTTCCAGACGATTGGCGCTTCGAAGGCAAACCAACCGAAGCTTATCGCCAAATTGGCAACGCAGTACCACTGCCCTTAGGCAATGCTATTGGTCAAATGCTATTGTCTGTTGCGCAAGGCAATTCAGAGATTCGCGTCAAACGTATGCGTGGAACGTCTGTACACCAACGTTTGAAGCAAGTACAGCTTTCAATGACCACAGAGCTTTTCGCGAATGATTAAATCTACTTTACTGAACAAAAAAGTATCAGAACTGCTTGGGATTATTCATCGCAAACGGTTGATTGCACTTGAAAAACTTGCTCTTTCAGTATTGCTTAACAAGAATCCTTATCTTTATCAGTCGCACGGTCACACCAGGCCCGAGCAGTTGATTGACGCATTACTGGCAGCGCGCATTTCAAGCTCCGATGAAACCATTTTTGGCAACGCATTTTTTGAGCCGTTAGCGCTTTGGGCTGCGCAGACTGCGAAGATAAAAGGGCGAACCGTTACCGTTAGCGACGCAGCAGGCGCTGACCTCACCATCGTTGACGACAAGTTTTATTACGCAATCGCAGTCAAGTCTGGCACGAATATTTTCAATTCGCAAAGCACTTTAGGACAGAGTGCTGAGTTCAAAGCAACTCAAGGACGCATGAAGAAATTAGGTAAAAGTTTTTTGCCATTGATCGGTTACGGTTACGGCCGCACCAAGGCAACACCAGATGCCGCAGTTGATAAAAAAGCCGGGCAGGAGTTTTGGAGACTCCTGACCGAAGAAGAAAATTTTTATCTTCGGATATCCAACGCGATTACTTCATGCGCTAGCGAAAACAAAACAGCTTATGACGAGGCGTACGAAATCCAGCGTGCTACGTTTGTTAAAGAATTCGTAGTTGGCTACACGGACGCGGTTGGGCAGATAGATTGGCAAAAGCTGGTGGCGTTCAACAGCGCAATCATCAAACCCAAGGAACTTGTTTTTCCTGCAAAAACCAGGTTGTCGATAGCGTCGAGATGAATAGCAAATACGAAATCATCATTTACTGGAGCAATGCGGATTCAGCCTATATCGCTGAGGTGCCTGAATTGCCGGGCTGCATGGCTGATGGCATCAGCTACCAGGATACGCTGAGCAATGCACAAACCGTTATCGGCCAGTGGCTGGAATCAGCGACATCGCTGGGCCGCGTCATACCCGAGGCACGCGGACGATTGCTTTTTGCCTGAATTTATTGATTTGCTTAACTTTTAAACGGAGCCTTCTCATGAAAACTATTTTTCTGATCTTCATTTCCAGCCTGATGCTACTTGCTGGCTGCAACACGGTTAAGGGCGTCGGTCAAGACGTACAAAAAGCCGGGTCGGTTCTGGAAAACGCAGCCAAGAAATAACGCCAATCAGCTATGCAAAAATTTACCCTCCACACCGGCCTGGTCGCGCCGATGGATCGCGAAAACGTTGACACCGACGCGATCATCCCCAAGCAGTTTTTGAAGTCGATTCGCAAGACTGGATTTGGCCCCAATCTGTTCGACGCCTGGCGTTATCTGGATCCGGGTGAGCCTGGCCAGGATCCGTTGAGCCGCAAACCCAATCCTGACTTTGTGCTGAACCAGCCACGCTACAAAGGTGCGTCAGTCCTGCTGGCGCGTAAAAACTTTGGCTGCGGCTCGTCGCGTGAGCATGCACCGTGGGCACTTGACCAGTACGGCTTTCGGGCCATCATCGCGCCAAGTTATGCCGACATTTTTTTCAACAACAGCTTTAAAAACGGGCTGCTGCCCATCGTGCTACCTGAGGCGCAAGTGGCAGCGCTGTTTGATGAAGCGCTGGCATTTCCTGGCTATCAATTGACGATTGACCTGGAACGGCAGGTGATTGTGAAACCGCAAGGCGCCGAGATTGCATTTGACGTTGAAGTGTTTCGTAAATACTGCCTGATCAACGGGCTGGATGACATTGGCTTGACACTGCGGCACAGTGACAAAATCAAGGCGTTTGAAGCGGAGCGTTTGGCGACTAAACCCTGGCTAGACCATACGATTCCGGCCTGATTGGGCTGTTTTTAAGTCTTTTTAACCATAAAATGATGCCGTAGCCCAATAGATTTGGGAGCAAGCAGCTATAAAAATAGTAGCTATACTTTTACTTGCGTAATTCAAAAGTCCCTTGTGATGATACTGGAACTCTCAGCTTCTATTAACAGCCTCGTAGATTTTCAAGTGCTATAGATGATTCGATTTTTATGTTTGTTGTTCACATTGAATTGCAGCCTGAGCTGGGCTTGTTCGTTTCACTTCGTTGGTGCTGATTTATTTTTTGAACCGGCATCAACCGCGCTAAACAAAAAATCTCAGGAAGAACTCATTGCATTTGTGAGCAAAGCAGCTAAATTTCACTATATTGATTGGGTTGAAATTTCTGCCTACACCGGCTATGAATTGGTGTCTGTTGAACGATTGAATGATCTCGCAAAAGCGAGAGCCGAGCTGGTGAAACTTGCAGTGTCAGAACTAAAGATTCACGATAACAGAATATTTTTAGAGTCCAAACTTCCTGCACAGAACAAATTCTTGAGTCCACGACCTGCTGAGAACTCAAGAGTTGAAGTCACTGCTCATGGATGGCGAACACGTCCTCTGGTTTGTGGAATGTGTCCTTGTTTTGAAAAAGAATGAAACCATGAAAATTGCAATCCTCCCCGGCGACGGCATCGGCACTGAAATCGTTGCTGAAGCGATCAAAGTTTTAAATGTTTTGGGCTTGAAGTTTGAGCTTGAAACCGCACTGGTTGGCGGTGCTGCCTACGAGGCTTTTGGCCACCCGCTGCCGGATGCAACATTGAAGCTGGCAAGTCAAGCTGATGCTGTGTTGTTCGGCGCAGTCGGCGACTGGAAGTACGACACGCTCGACCGCCCATTGCGCCCGGAGCAAGCTATTTTGGGCCTGCGTAAAAACCTGGGGCTGTTCGCCAACTTTCGCCCGGCCATTTGCTATCCGCAACTTGTTGATGCATCCAGCCTGAAGCGTGAGCTGGTCAGCGGGCTGGACATTTTGATCATCCGCGAGCTGACCGGTGACATCTATTTTGGTCAGCCGCGCGGCAGGCGCACAGCCGTAGACGGGCACTTTCCCGGTAGTGAAGAAGCTTTTGACACCATGCGCTATTCACGGCCCGAGATTGAGCGCATTGCACATGTGGCGTTTCAGGCAGCCCGTAAACGAAGCAGGCGAGTCACCAGCGTAGACAAAGCCAACGTGCTCGAAACCTTTCAGCTCTGGAAAGACGTGGTCACCGAGATCGGCTTGCAGTACCCCGACGTGGCACTTGACCATATGTACGTTGACAACGCGGCGATGCAACTGGTCAAAGCGCCTAAAAAGTTTGACGTAGTCGTCACTGGCAACATGTTCGGCGATATTTTGAGCGACGCTGCCGCCATGCTGACCGGCAGCATCGGCATGTTGCCTTCTGCCAGCCTGAACGCCAAAAACCAGGGTCTGTACGAGCCCAGCCACGGCAGTGCACCGGATATTGCGGGCAAGGGCGTTGCCAATCCGCTGGCGACGATTTTGAGCGCGGCGATGATGCTGCGCTTTAGTTTGAACCAGCCTGAAGCCGCCGGGCGGATTGAAAAGGCGGTGGATGCGGTGTTGACGCACGGCTTGCGCACGCCGGATATTTTTAGCGACGGTATGACGAAAGTTGGCACGGCGCAAATGGGTGATGCGGTGGTCAAGGCCTTGGCCTGATTACAATACTGTCATGAATTTACTTCAGACATCTACTAAAACGACAGGCACAAAAGGCTAGCAAGCCCGCCTCGTCGTGCCCACCGGCCAGACGAGCCGGACTTCAAAATATTTTTTGAAAAGGGCACTTAAATGAAAAACTCTCAAAACATCGTCGGCCTGGTTGGCTGGCGCGGCATGGTCGGCTCGGTGCTGATCGACCGTATGGTGGCTGAAAAAGACTTCGACCTGATCGAGCCGATTTTCTTTTCAACCTCCAACGCAGGTGGCAAAGCCCCAGCCCAGGCCAAAAACGAAACCACGCTCAAAGACGCAATGGACATTGCCGCATTAAAAAAATGCGACATCATCATTACCGCGCAAGGCGGCGACTACACGGCAGATGTATACCCCAAACTGCGCGCTGCAGGCTGGCAAGGCCACTGGATTGACGCGGCATCGACCCTGCGCATGAATGATGACGCGGTCATTATTCTGGACCCGGTCAATTTGCCGGTGATTCAAAACGCCATGGTCAAAGGGGGCAAGAACTGGATTGGCGGCAACTGTACCGTCAGCTGCATGTTGATGGGTGTTGGTGCGTTGTACAAAGCTGGTTTGGTCGAATGGATGACCAGCATGACATACCAGGCAGCATCGGGCGGCGGCGCGCAGCACATGCGCGAGCTGCTGACGCAATTTGGCACACTGAACGGTGAAGTCAAAGCCCTGCTGGACGACCCGAAATCCGCAATTCTGGAAATTGACCGCCGCGTATTGGCCAGGCAGCATGGCTTGTCGGCCAGTGAAACAGCCAATTTCGGCGTGCCATTGGGCGGCTCGCTGATCCCGTGGATTGACAAGGATTTAGGCGATGGAAGCAGCAAGGAAGAATGGAAAGCTGGCGCTGAGACCAACAAGATATTGGGTCAAGGCGCAGGCTTTAACGTACCCGCCGTGCCAGTCGATGGTTTCTGCGTGCGTGTGGGCGCAATGCGCTGCCACAGCCAGGCGTTGACCTTCAAGCTGAAAAAAGACGTGCCGCTGGCTGATATTGAAGCCATGATTGCAGCTGACAACGCCTGGGTGAAAGTGGTGCCCAACACGCGCGAAGCCACCATACAGCACCTGACACCTGTGGCTGTGACGGGCACCATGACGATTCCGGTCGGCCGCCTGCGCAAGCTGGCAATGGGAGCAGACTACCTGGGAGCTTTCACCGTGGGTGACCAGTTGCTGTGGGGTGCGGCAGAACCGCTGCGCAGAATGCTCCGTATCCTGCTGCAAGAGCAATGATCCTGTACCGTCGCAAATTTTTTTGTAAATTTGCAACGGTTGCGGGTTCCGGATGAAAAGGCAATGACAATGCAGACCCAGCGCAGCTCTGTCCAACGTTGTCGCATGACAACAGCTAAAACCTGTAAGACGCCACCGATGGGCTGTGTCAGAACTTAAGTGGTGTCTTAGCTTGTCAGCGTAACGTCTTGATGTTAAGGTTGTTTTTCAAAATTTGCATTGAGGTTTTTGTGCGATTCAGCAAAATAAAATTGACGGCAGAACAGTCAGTTCAGATTCAAAATTCCATGACATACCCCTCCAATTGGCGTTTAGGAGTTCTGGCAGGCGCTATTGCACTGCTGGGCAGCTTCTCGCATCTCCCTGCTTCTGCTCTCGGACTGGGTCGAATAACGATTCAGTCTGCTCTTGGAGAGGCTCTCAGAGCAGAAGTTGAAATACCTGAAATCAACGCTGAAGAAGCTGGCAGTTTGCGGGTTGGCGTTGCTACTCCCGCCGCCTTCAAAGCTGCTGGACTGGAGTATTCACAGGCTGTGTCCGGGCTTCAAATCAGTTTACAAAAAAGGGCAGACGGGCGGTCATTTTTAATTTTGACCAACGCTCGCCCAGTGACCGAGCCTTTTGTGGACTTGATCCTTGAGGCCAGCTGGTCGTCCGGACGCCTGGTGCGTGACTACACCTTGCTGTTTGACCCTCCCAACTTGCGGCAAGCAGCTGCGCCTGGGTCGGTTGTGCCCATCGCACCTACTGCTCCCCAGCTAAGCAGGCCGGCAGCCAGCAGCCTGCCCGCAGCGCCGCCAGCGTTGTCTTCAAGAAGTGAGTTGCCAGCAGTTGTCAAAGCCTCACCACCAAGGCAGGTATCAACACCGAAAGTTGTTGCCATCCAAAGAGCAAGCCCGCCTCGGGCAGCAGCGACACCTCAGCAGGTGACTGTCAAGCCAGGAAACACCGCCAGCAAAATTGCATCGCAAAACAGGCCCGCCAGCATCTCGCTTGACCAGATGCTGGTAGCACTGCTTAAAACCAATCCCGAGGCGTTCATTGGCGGCAATGTCAACCGCCTGAAGTCTGGTGCTGTCTTGAATATTCCTTCAGCAGGTGATGCTGATGCTGTGTCGGGTTCTGAGGCTTCGAGAACGATTGCGGCGCAAGCCAGAGACTTTAACGACTTCCGGCAAAAGCTTGCGTCTGGCGTACCCACCACCCGGGTCGGGAGCGCCAGCCGTCAGTCCGGCGGCAAAGTACAGGCGGATGTGCAAGACCGCGCCGCAGTAGCCGTTGCCCCAGACAAACTGACGTTGTCCAAAGGCGCGCTTCAGGGCCAGGCGGCAGCGGAAGAAAAAATTGCCAAGGACAAGCAGGCCAATGATGCATCTGCCCGGGTTGCAGAGTTGTCCAAAAATATTGGCGACCTGAACAAGGTTGCTGGAATGTCTGGCACTCCTGCCACACCCTCTGTTGCACCCCCTGCCGCGCCCTCGGTTGGGGCTTCATCCAGCAAGGCTGTTGGGCTGCCGATTGACAAGCCCGTTGCTTTGCCTGCGCCTGCGGTAGTGCCGTCTATCGGCGCTACCTCAACCCCAACCGGCGCTGCAACCAGCGCTGTTGCTATTACCAACCCCAACGTTTCCAAAACCTTGCCGGTGCTGCCTGCAACAGCCCCTGCATTGGCTGACGCCCAGTTGCCGGCTGTTGCTGTAGCCCCAGCTGCCGTGACTGCTTCTGGTTCTCCGGCCACTGCTTCAGGTTCTGAAGCATCACCAGGTTCAAATGCCGTTGCTGCAAGCACGCCTGCTGCAAGCATGCCAGCAGCAAGCGCACCAGCTGCTCTTAAAAAACCTGTCACTGCAGTTTTACCTGCGGCTGAGCCTGGCTTTATCGAAGAATTAACCAGCAGCCAATATATTTTGCCGGCGTTGGCCGCGTTGTTGGCGCTGCTGGCAGGATTTGGTTTGTACCGCTATAAAAAGCGCAACCAGGGCGCGGCTGTTGACAGCTCGTTTCTGGAAAGCCGCCTGCAGCCCGATTCGTTTTTTGGTGCCAGCGGTGGGCAGCGTATCGATACCAACGAAAGCAGTACTGCGACAGGATCATCTCTGGTGTATTCACCCAGCCAGATGGATGCAGCTGGCGATGTAGATCCAGTGGCTGAGGCGGATGTTTATCTGGCTTATGGACGCGATCTGCAAGCAGAAGAAATATTAAAAGAAGCGCTGCGTACGCATCCAACCCGGGTTGCCATTCACGCCAAGTTATTGGAGATTTACGCCAAGCGCCGTGATCTGAAAGCGTTCGAATCGGTAGCGGCTGAGGCCTTCACTTTGACGCACGGAAGTGGTGCTGAGTGGGAATATATCTGTGAATTGGGGCGCGACGTTGATTCGTCCAATCCGCTGTATCAGCAAGGTGGCCAGCCGCTTCAAGCAGTGCCCCTCGCCGCTGTCCTGACACCAGCCATGCAGGCTTCGCTGGGTGCGGACACTGTGCCAATGATGGCCGTCGCAACTACTTCGGCTCGCGGCGCTGTGCCTGATCTTGATGTGGACTTCGATCTGGATCTGGATTTTTCTGATGACCAGGCTGCGGCATCAGCAACCCCAAATCCTGCAAACACAACAGGCCAGTTCATTGCAGCCAATGAAATCCCGGTTGCTGGTTCAAAACCAGCTGTGGTTCCACGGGTGATGCAAGCACCGGATGTTGCCGGCATGGACATGGATTTCGAGGCTGTTACTCCGGCGTTTGCTGACGCAAAAAAGCAGACCGGCGATGCTTCAGGTTTTGATATGGGTATGCCCTTCACCGCTACCCACCCGGTTGCGTCTGCACCCAAGCCAGCTGCACTGCCTGCGCAGTTGCTGCCGTCAGCAAGCAACGGCTTGCTGGAGTTTGATCTGGGATCCCTGTCATTAGACCTGGATACGCCTGCTTCCAGCAGCTTGTCGCCGGCCAAAAATGAGCCCGCACTTATCGACGGCCCGCTGGAAATAAAATTTGCACTGGCTGAAGAGTTTCGCGCTCTGGGTGACAACGACGGTGCACGTTCATTGGCCAGTGAAGTTGTAGCCCAGGGACAAGGCGCGCTCAAAACCAAAGCGCAAGCGTTTTTAAACGCTTTGTCATAAGCTTAATCTTGAGCCTTCAGCTTTGCGGTTAGCTTTAGGCATCACTTACAGCGGCACTGGTTATGAGGGCTGGCAAAGCCAGCTCTCTGGCAATACCATTCAAGACAAACTGGAGCTGGCACTGGCCAAATTTTGCAACCAGCCAGTGCGCGTGAACTGCGCTGGCCGCACCGATGCAGGCGTGCATGGCCTGATGCAGGTGGTGCATTTTGATACCACACTTGAACGTGAAACAGCCTCCTGGGTACGCGGCACCAATGCCTTTTTACCGCCAGATATTGCCGTGCAATGGGCACGCGTTGTGCCCGATGAATTTCATTCGCGCGGCAGTGCCATTGCCCGCCGCTATGCCTATGTGGTGCTTGAATCTGCGGTGCGCCCCAGTGTGGAGGCCAGTCGGGTTGGCTGGGTGTATCGCCCGCTGGACGGCGACAACATGCGCCTTGGCGCTGCGTATTTGCTGGGCGAGCACGACTTTTCATCCTTTCGTGCAGCCCAGTGCCAGGCCAAGTCTCCCGTCAAAAACATTCAGCGCATTGACATTGTTCAAAAACCGGGCTCGCCTTACTGGCGGTTTGAGTTTGAAGCCAATGCCTTTTTGCACCACATGATTCGCAACATCATGGGTTGCCTGGTGGCAGTTGGCCAGGGGTTTGAAAAGCCCCAGTGGTTGGCTGAGGTGCTGGCTGCTAAGAGGCGTGATGCAGCAGCACCTACGTTTTCCCCCGACGGGCTTTACTTTTTGGGCCCCGTTTATGAAGCGAAGTACGATTTGCCAGTAAAGACAGCGTCATATGATTGGTTGCCATGAACCAGACAAGAACCCGAATCAAAATTTGCGGCCTGACGCGCGAGCAAGACGTTGACGCTGCCGTTGCCGCAGGCGCTGATGCAGTCGGCTTTGTGCTTTACGCGCCCAGCGCGCGTTACGTCAGCCCTGCGCGGGCCGCAGAGTTGGCCGCCCGGCTGCCGCCTTTCGTCACGCCGGTGCTGCTGTTTGTCAATGCATCTGCTATAGAAATAGTAGCTGCTTGCGCGCTGATTCCTTGGGCTAGCGTGCAATTTCATGGTGATGAAACACCTGAAATGTGCCTGCAGATCCATCGCCCGTTTCTGCGGGCAGCGCGCATTCCGGTTCATGCAAATACCCCAAACGCGCCATTGAATTTCGATCTCGTAAAATACGCGGAAGATTTCAAACAAGCCCAAGCCATACTTTTAGACGCGCATGTCGAAGGTTTTGGTGGCGGCGGAAAAACATTCAATTGGTCACTGCTTCCTCCAAGCGTCAATGCTCACCTCGTTTTGTCTGGTGGAC
>JAYUVG010000092.1:0-13808 GCA_043754255.1 Polaromonas sp.
AAGTCCTTGCGGATGGGCGACAGCCGGATCGGGATGGGCTGCAAGGAAAATTTTGCAGCCAAATAGCTGGCTATTTGCAAGAAATTTGACGCCGCAGACCGCCCGAGGCCGACTGATCGCACGCCGCAGGGGACTTGTTCAGCGCTTCCTTGGCAGGCGTCCCACAGCGATTGGAGGTTGGGGCTGAATCCAGCCGGGCATGTGCAGCGTATACAAATCATTGCCATGAACTATTTAAACTTCACATTGCCCAGACGCTCCCTGCTTGCCATGCTGCCTGCGCTGCTGACTGCCTGCTCAGCGCTCGATGTGCTGAACGCCACGGTGCCCAGCGATACCTACCGCAGCTTTGCTGGCTTGCCCTATGCCGATCACCCGCGGCAAAAGCTTGATGTTTATATGCCCAGCCAGGCGCAGGCAGACAAGACACTGGCAGCAGGCGGTGCGCCGATGGTGGTTTTCTTTTATGGCGGCAGCTGGTCTTCTGGCAACCGGGCCGATTACCGTTTTGTAGGCGAGGCCCTGGCCGCGCAGGGCATTGCAGTTGTGGTGGCAGACTACCGGCTCAGCCCCGAAGTACGTTACCCCGTGTTCTTGCAAGACAGCGCTTTGGCCATGCGCTGGGCTTTTGACAATGCGCAAAAGTATGGCGCTGACCCCAGCCGTATTTTTGTCATGGGCCACAGCGCTGGCGCTTACAACGCGGCCATGCTGGCGCTCGACAAACGCTTGCTGGCTGCTGTCGGCCTGAGCCCCGCCAGGCTGGCAGGCTGGATAGGCCTGGCCGGGCCGTATGACTTTTTGCCAATCGGCGACCGCCAAACGCAGGTGGCTTTTGAATGGCCGAACACCCCTGCTGACAGCCAGGCGCTGTTTCATGCTTCCCGAATGTCGCCGCCAGCCTTGTTGCTTGCACCCACCAACGACAGCCTGGTCAACACCCAGCGCAGCACAGTTGGTATGGCAAAACGCTTGAGAAGCAGTGGCGTGCAGGTCGAGTCCGAGCTGTATGACACGGTCAGCCACATCACCATCGTGGCAACCATGGCATCGGTTTTCAGGGGTCGCGCGCCAGTGCTCGAACGCATCACTGCATTTGTGCAGGCCCATCAGGCCAAACAGTAGAATTGGCGCTGGTGGTTACAAGGCGCCTGCAGCGCCTTGATGCCTTCACACACACTCCATTTCCAGGGATTCATCATGGCACTTGTATCAATGCGCGAACTGCTAGACCACGCAGCTATCAACAGCTACGGCATTCCGGCATTCAATGTCAACAATCTGGAGCAGGTACAAGCCGTGATGCAAGCCGCCGATGAAGTCGGCGCGCCAGTGATTTTGCAAGCCAGTGCAGGCGCGCGCAAATACGCTGGCGAATCGTTTATCAAGCACCTGATTGCCGCTGCGATTGAAGCCTACCCGCACATCCCGCTGGTCATGCACCAGGACCACGGCCAAAGCCCGGACGTGTGCCAGGGCGCTATTAATTTAGGCTTCAGTTCAGTCATGATGGACGGCAGCCTGATGGCCGATGGCAAAACCATTGCCGACTACGACTACAACGTCGATGTGACCCGCAAGGTGGTTGACATGGCGCACATCAAAGGCGTCACGGTAGAAGGCGAACTGGGTTGCCTGGGCAGCCTGGAAACCATGAAGGGCGACAAGGAAGACGGCCACGGCACCGACGCAACGATGACGATGGACCAGCTGCTGACCGACCCCGAGCAGGCGGCAGACTTCGTCAAGCGCACGCAGATCGATGCACTGGCCATTGCCATTGGCACCAGCCACGGCGCATATAAATTTACCCGCAAGCCCACCGGCGACATTCTGGCGATTGGCCGCATTCAGGAAATCAACCACCGCATTCCCAACACGCATCTGGTGATGCATGGCTCGTCCAGCGTGCCGCAAGACCTGCTGGCCATCATTCGCCAATACGGTGGCGACATGAAAGAGACCTACGGCGTACCGGTAGAAGAGATTCAAAAAGCCATTAAGTTCGGCGTCCGCAAAATCAACATCGACACCGACATTCGCCTGGCCATGACGGCTGCCGTGCGCAAGTTTTTGCATGAGAACCCGACTAAGTTTGACGCACGCGAGTGGTTGAAACCCGCCACCGCCGCGGCCAAAGCGATTTGCAAAGAGCGCTATTTGCAGTTCGGCTGTGAAGGGCAGGGCGCGAAGATCAAAGGCGACACGTTGCAGGTTGTGGCTGGTAAATACGCCAAGGGTGAATTAGAGCAAGTGGTGCATTAGGGCTACGGCTCTCTTTCCTCCCGGTGGAGGAATGATTGAAATACCCTCCCCCTCTGGGGGAAGCTTAGGGTGGGGGCAGATTCAAACCAGTTGCCAACCTCGTGAGTGCCCCCATCCCAACCTTCCCCCGGGAGGGGAAGGAGCAGTACGAAGCGCTGGCACAATTACATCGCCAGATAGCGTGAGCACCCATGATCAAACGAACCACCATTGTTTTAGACGACGAACCTGTGACCCGAGCCATGCCACTTGCGCCGGTCAAAACCAAGAAGGCTACTGTTGAAGCGGCTCTGCGTGCATACATTAAAAAGCCTGATTACTCGCGCTTACTTGCCCTGCAAGGTCAAGATTTGATTGATCCTGAATATGATCCCAGAGGCCCTTACTGCTTGACCCAAGCTGGGCTAGAACGGCGCGGGCTAAATGTCGCATCATGAAAATGGATCTCTGATCCATAAATGCCGCTGCTCCATGCCGTCCGCGATTTCTTTAGGCTTGCATTAACAGATAAGCGTTTGCAATTGATTTGATTTTTATGACCACCGTTCACACCTCCTCCATCACCTCACTGCCCTTGTTAGCCCGAGGCAAAGTCCGCGACAACTACGCCGTGGGTAACGACAGGCTGCTAATGGTAGCCAGCGACCGCATCAGCGCGTTTGACGTGATTTTGGGGGAACCCGTGCCTGGCAAAGGCGCGTTGCTCACGCAGATGGCGCTGTTCTGGTTTGACAAATTGGGTCACATTTGCCCTAACCACCTGACGGGCGATGTGCCTGAAAGTGTCGTCACGCCTGCTGAAGTACCACAGGTCATTGGCCGCTCCATGCTGGTCAAGCGCTTGAAACCCCTCCCAATTGAAGCCGTGGTGCGCGGCTATCTGGCCGGCAGTGGCTGGGCCGAATACCAGGCGTCGCAATCGGTCTGCGGCGTGCCGCTACCAGCAGGCCTGAAAAACGCCAGCAAATTGCCCGAGCCGATTTTTACCCCCGCAGCCAAAGCCGCGCAAGGCGAGCATGACGAAAATATCAGCTACGAGCAGCTCGTAGCGGTAGTGGGCGCTGACCTCGCTGAAAAAATCAAACGCATCAGCATCGAGATTTACCAAACCGCCGCTGCGTTTGCGCTCACCAAAGGCATCATCATTGCCGATACCAAATTCGAGTTCGGCCTGGACGACAACGGCACCTTGACATTGATGGACGAAGTGTTAACGCCCGATTCATCCCGCTACTGGCCCATCGAAGGCTACAAAGCAGCTTTTGCCGCTGGACAAAACCCGCCCAGCTACGACAAACAATTTGTACGCGACTGGCTGGAAGCGGTGCGCATCAACGGCAAACCGTGGGACAAAACCCCGCCCGCGCCGCGCCTGCCTGATGAGGTGATTGCCAAGACGGCGGCCAAGTATCAGGAAGCCTTTACTCGTTTGACTCGCGGCTGATGGCGTGAGTGCGCTGAATCTGTCATTGCGGCCTTGATGCGCAATCTATACAGCGCCTCATGGCGCAGGTGAATCCACATGAGCCGCCAAATCCATGCTGTCATGCAAAACGCGAAGCACAGTCAAGGTGTCCTCATCTACCCGGAAGGCAAAGAAATGTCGCGGGTTTTCTACACCTGCCCTGGTTGGTTTTCTGCGACTGAAGCGCAAGTGATAAACAAAGATACCCTGGGGCATGGCAGGATGATGCCGCACACCCAAGCGTGTTGGCTCGGCCAGCAAATCAGCTAGCGCTGCCTCCATTAACCTGTCATATCGCAGGCTAATTAGTTCGCCAAACCTGGTTAATGTCCAGTCTTGAATCGCTGCCACATCTCGCAACGCCATGGCCGTGAATTCGGGGCGAAGCAACATTTTCAGGCTGCGGTTCTGCCAGCCCGCAGCGCCTTCAAATGCGCTCCAAATTGCTTTGCTGAACTGAAGCTCACGACGCGCCTAGCTTCAAAATCATCCATCCCCAGCTGCACCGCACCTAACAAAGCCTTGAGCCGGGTATCTTCTTGCTTAAGCTTTTCTTCATGCAAACGCAAGCTGTCACGAATAACTTCGCTCACATTGTTATAGCGGCCTGATGCGACCAGGTGCTTGGTATAGCTCTCAAAATAGGGGGTAAGGGCGACGCTGGTGGGCATGTTGTGACTCCAATCAAGAGTGTTGTTATTAAACTTTAACATATGCAATCTCGTTCGCACTTCAGCGGCAAGCCATAGGACAAAACCCCGCCCGCCCCGCGCTTGCCTGATGAGGTGAGCGAAGACGGCGGTCAAGTTTTAGGAAGCTTTCACGCGGTTGATGGCCTAATGGTGCGAATCTCTCTTGCTCCTTCCCCTTTTCGGGGCTGAGGCCTGCGGCTCTGAATCCGCTAATGCGGATTTGGACAGGCCGAAGAGCTTTCGCCTCTGGCGATTGCCTGTGAGGCTGGGATGGGGGCATGCACGATGCCTAAATAGAAATATAAATCAATCTTGACGCGTACGGACTTTGTACGGATAATTCAGCGATGAACGCATCTACCCGAGCTGAACGCATTGAAATCAGGGCAACGCTTGAACTCAAAGCCAACCTTGAAAAAGCAGCCCAATTGCAAGACCAAACACTTAGCGCCTTTGTGCTGAATGCATCGCGTGACGCGGCTTCTCGTGTGCTGGGCGACCAAACGAAGTTTTTACTGTCGGCCAAGCAAATGGCCGCATTTCACAAAGCCCTGGACGCCCCCGCGCGCGACTTACCCGGGCTCAAGCGGTTGTTTGCCAAGCCCAGCGTTTTTTCTTGATGCTTTTCAGTCAGCCCGAGCCACTTGCTGTAGGCCACGACACCTCATCGTTTGATTGCGGCAAAGCGCCCTTAAACCATTTCTTGCAACGCTATGCATTGATCAATCAGGCGACTGGTAGCGCCCGTACTTTTGTGAGTTTGAATGGGCGGCAGATCGGTGGTTACTACAGTCTGGCAGCTTCGTCAGCTGAACATGCAGCTGTACCGCTGCGCATCAGCAAGGGATTGGCCAGGCACCCCATCCCAATGCTGTTGCTGGCTCGGCTGGCAGTAGACCTGACGGCGCATGGCCAAGGCCTGGGGCGAAGCCTGTTGCAAAGCGCACTTGGAAAGTACTTACAAGCCAGTGAAGTCATAGGCTGCAGAGCCTTGATGGTTCACGCGATTGATGAGGCTGCCATCGGGTTCTACCAAAGTTATGGTTTTGAATCATCGCCAGTTGATGAGGCGCATCTGTATTTGTTGACCAAAGATATTCGCAAGACGCTGGGGTGAAGCAGTGACGTTTCGGCCTCAAGCTCGTAGGTCAGATTAGCTAAGCGTAACCCAACACGGTATCGAAACCAGCGAAACTGTCCGGTTTCGGTCGTTAGCCTAACCCGACTTACAACTACTCTTGACGTAAAAATCAAGTCGTTTTTACTAGCTAGAGGTGTAACTAGCCCAATGAATACGGACGCGAGCAGCTCTTAAATTAATAGTGATAAAACTCACCGTACTTTTCATGGACTCGTGTACTTACCGCTGAACCAAAGCTTGCAGGCGTTGGCGTGCGCCCAGACATACATGGCGCGGGTGACCAGGCGGGATGTGGGCTCGTGGCCGTGCTGCAGTCAGATCGTGATCGGGTAACGAAGGTGTTCGCCAGTCTTGGCCGATTCCAAGCGCGATGGCTGAAAAAACGGATGCGCCAAGCCGCCCATAGGCCGCGTCTGAAGTCATAAATTGCGCATGCCAAATCACGCCAAGATTACAAATACCTATGCCGCTGACCAGCACCTCTTCAAGTTGGCGGTTCAGTCCGACAAGCTTTATCTACCGCCTTTGAGTTCTCGCGCGTTGGCTGGAATTGCAGCGCGGCAGATAAACGTTATTCGTTAGGCATCACATTTATGCCCGGAGACCTTTTACACCGCGCGGCGTTCGAGTCGCACGGTGAAACATCTACGCGGTTGCTTGCGGAACAAGGCGGCGAGGTTGGCGCTGAAGCCAAAGCGTGGCTAGCAGAGCAACAAGTGCTGCGTGACTCCGCCTCGGCAGACGAGCGCGACGCTCGGGAAGAAGAGACGCTGAGAATGGCTAGAGAGGCCCTCTCTACCGCGATAGAAGCCAATCGCATCGCATCGGAAGACCTTGCGGCAGCACGCGCTAGCGCGGCAGCAGCCGCAGCGCAAGCTTCTTCGGCGCGACAACAAGCTGTGTGGGCTCGGTGGGCGGCAGTCATTGCAACAATCGCAGTAATCGCAGCGAAAAAAACGGGGTCAGAAAAAAACGGGGTCAAGAAAAAAACGGGGTCAGGTCTTTCGTTATCGTATGAGCGGCTCTCGGAAACCTTTAATCCATATAAATTCCAAAGCGAGGAGCTCCCGTTCTCATGGCGTCTTAAGCTGCTGAGCTGTTGCCCAGCTGGTCAAAAAAACCAGCGTGGCCGTAATTGCGCAAGCTGCTTTGACCGTGTCCCATTCATGCCAACGCGCATCCAGGTTTTTGAGGAACAATTGAATTCTGAATCCAATTAAATTTCAAACGAGTTTCACGATTTGAGTTACGTCGAGCTAAAACTCATGCACCTGAAAACCGAAAAGCACGGCGAAAACCTTTGCTTTCGGCCTCTTCGACTGTTGCGGCGTAAGCTTCGCCCAACTCAGCAACTATCATCGTTTTATCGTACTGTTGATCAAACGGTAAATGGTAGATTTTTTCCTTTGTTCGCTGATTGATGTTGCACTTAATCATCGGAAATGTTTTGTTTAAGGGATGTTGTTCTTTTATCTCTATTTCAAGCCAGTTGGCAGCTTTACGCGCAACAGGACTAAGTGACGTTGTAGTAATAAAAGAGGCTGTTACTTTCGGCGTTAAAACCCCACTTGAGCTCCTGTCCATCAAATACATTTGTGTAGTACCGTAAAGCTGGAATACGTGCTTTTCGTGTATCGTTTTTTGAGACGACCAACATTTGGCTTGCACAATTTTCACCTCATCGCCTCTGGTGCAAATTAAGTCTCGTCCCATGTCTCCAAAGCCTTTGACTATCCCGAAGTATTCAACTTTCCATCCCTCGATCTCATATAGATAACCCAAATAACGTTCGTACAGCCGACCAACTGCCGCTGGACTTAAATTGCCGCTTAGATACCTGGTCAAAGCCGCCTGATTTCTTTTTGCCGGTGTTAAATTTGAATACTCCGATTTCGGCACGAATTTCAGAACAGGGTCTGAGTTTTCGAGCTCATCCAAGTTTGACTCTCCTGGAAAAAGTGGGACGGATTCATCTAATATGACCTCTTCAAATTCTTCAAGAAAAGGGAAATACTCTTTGTAGGATTGGAGTTGATATTCGAGAAACTTCACACGTTCTTTGTACTCGCGTCGCTCTCTACGAGCCACCGTGACCTCCTCTGCTGCCTTATAGGCAGGACGTTTTTTGTGGCGCAATTGCTCTGACAGTGCATCATCGAATGTTCGGTCTGCTTCGGCAATGTATTTAGCAAGCCAGCTGCGTCCAGCTAGAAACCCAGAATCAAACTGCTGTCGTAAATCAGTTGTAAATTTTTCGCGGTCATTTAGCTCGCGGATTTTTAGTTGGGTTTGAAGAGCAAATTCTCGTTGCCTGTCTTCTAGCTCAGCACGGAGGCTGCGATTTAGTTCATCCTCTTTAATCTTTTTAGATTTATCAGAAAACCAACCATACGCAGCAGCAGAAACCACTCCCACAATGACGATCAATAGAAGGTTTTCTTGGCCTGAAGTCATTGCTGTTAGTCAACGTTTTAAAGTCTGAACAATCGACAGCGGCGCACCAGCACCTGGCGGCTGCCCCAAGAAGCGGCCGCCAGAACAAACAAACGATTCAAGCTCATGCCTTAACGCAGTCGGCACAAGCATCAATTCAACATTCAATGTTTTGGCAATGGCCTGAACTGACGACAGGCGCGGGTCGATGTGACCAGCTTCTGCTCGTTGCACTGTCATGCGACTTAAGCCTGCATTGGTTGCCAGATCATCCTGGGTCAGGTTAGCGGCTCTGCGCATGGCTTCGAGTTGCTGGATTAAATTGCGCATTAATCTACTCTTTTGTTAAAAAATGAGTAGCGATAGTAGCTTTAATTCTTTTAGATCAACTCAACCCATTGCCCTAAAAGGCGACACACCAATAAGCACCCGGTGCAGCCAAAATGCAAATGCAGCCCAAGCCGCCATGCCTACTACTACAGTGATCACCGTCGCACCAGCAGTTCCGGGTGCATAGACTGTCTGCTCACACCGATCCCGTCTGCGCAGGTTGGCAAACAACAACACCGACCACACCAAAAAGCTGCCGAATAGCACCACGTTAGCAATCGAGCCATTGGCCAGCAAATGCGCCAGTGCCCAGACTTTGGTTGCCAGCACCATCGGATGGTGAAGTCTGGCTTTGATCTGGTTGCCCGGTACATAAGTGGCCACTAGCAACACAAACGACACGAGCATCAGCAGCGCGGCGATGTGGCGGGCAGCTGCTGGCGGGTTCCACAGCATGACGCCTTGCTGGCGTGCCAGGCCGTAGCCCCACAGCATTAACAAAAAGCCGGCGAGTGATGCCAGCGCGTACACGCCTTTGAAAGGCTTTTCACCCATGCGCGCGAGTGTGCGGTTGCGCCAGTCGTTGGCAAAGACGCGGGTGGAATGCACGCCTAGAAACAAAACCAGGCCCGCGATGAGATATGCGTACGCCATGATGAATCCCTGTGATGAAAGATCCGTTAAAACATCAACTCAAAATCACGCTGCTCAAGCGTCGGCGGTAGGTCGCCACCACCGGGTCGTCTGGTGGAATCTGTCCGTCGGCCACCTTGGGTTTGGGCGCGTCGATGATGTCAAGAACAGCGATGTAGGTTTTGCGGGCTTTGTCCTCGCCCCAGGTTTTGTCGCGCATCAAAATATCCAGCAGCTCGTCAAGTGCAGCCGTCCATTCCTGGTGCGCCATGTGCCAGCGAGCTTTGTCGTATCTGGCATCAAAATCACGCTTGTTCAGTGCTATTTTTGCATCAAATGCGGCTCTAGCCGCCGTATTATGCGCGCAAGCAGCTACAAAATCAGTAGCATCCATCATCCGCTTGAGGCTGTCGTAGCGACGCACCACTGTGGTCTGCGCAATCACTGGCGCAAACGCCACCTTGGCTGCATCGGTATCGCCGGCCAGCAGCAACGCCTTGACCAGCTCAAAGCGGGCGGATTCACTGGTGGGGTCATTGGCAACCGCAGCTTTGAGTTTGTCCATCGCGACCTCGGGCGTGACTTCTTCCAAGGCAAGCTCCTCCTCGGGCTGCTCTTCAGCCGCAGGCAAATGCTTGTCCAGAAACTCTTTAACCTTGCCCTCTGTCAACGCGCCCTGAAAGCCGTCCACCGGCTTGCCACCGATCAGCAAAATGCAGGTTGGAATGCTGCGAATGCCAAAGGCCGCGCCCAGTTGCTGCTCCTGGTCTGAATCAATTTTGACCAGCTTGAAACGGCCTTCGTAAGCGGTTTCAACCTTTTCCAAAATAGGGCCGAGCGACTTGCACGGGCCGCACCAAGGCGCCCAAAAGTCGATCAATACCGGGGTGGTCATGGAAGCGGCAATCACTTCCTCTTCAAAATTGGCTACGGTCACATCCATCATGGCAGGCTCAGCTTTAAAAATTACAACAGCCGGGAGGTTAGCACGCCGCCCTTAAAATACGGCTTCCTCCAAAGGCCAATATGACGACATCCATCCGCACCAATTCCCCATGCATAGGCGTCGTTATGGGCTCATCTAGCGATTGGGACACGATGCAGCATGCAGTGCAAATCTTGCAGCAGTTTGGCGTCGCACATGAGGCCAAAGTAATCTCGGCACACCGCATGCCCGACGATTTGTTTGCTTACGCCGAACAAGCCCAGGCTAATGGCCTCAAAGCCATCATTGCCGGGGCTGGCGGTGCTGCACATTTGCCCGGCATGCTGGCCGCCAAGACCACTGTCCCCATATTGGGCGTACCGGTCGCCAGCAAGCATTTGGCAGGGGTTGACTCGCTCCACAGCATTGTGCAAATGCCGAAGGGCGTGCCCGTAGCCACATTTGCCATTGGCAATGCGGGCGCAGCCAACGCGGCACTGTTTGCGGTAGCCATGCTGGCGCTGCACGACAAGGCGCTAGATGAGAAATTAAAAACTTTCAGGGCTGAGCAAACCGCAGCAGCGCGGGCGATGGCGCTGCCGGTCTAAAGCGCGCCTTAACAGCCCGTTTACCTGGCCCCTGCTATGCGCGCGTTCATGAACAGCAGCGCATCACCCAGGGTGTCGCGCCACACCATCCACTCGTGGTCGCCATTGACGATGCGCAGCTCAATCGCATCCGGCTGGTGCAGCCGCAGGCGCTCATACAGCGTAGCTGCATGAAACGCAATGCTGAAGGTGTCATGGTCGCCACTGTTGATGTACAGCGGCACAACCACGCCAGACTTTTTATAGCCTTCAATGTGCGACACGTAGTTGAGCGACTTCCACAGCTCGGGGTCAAACTTGCCGTCTTTTTGGAAAGGGGGCTGGCGCACACCTGATGAATGGCTGGGCGGCACCGGGTCATAAATGGCCGGGCTCAAAATGGCAGATGCTGCAAACATTTGCGGGTACTTCATGACCAGGTTCAGCGCACCAAACCCACCCGCAGACAAGCCCGCAATCAGGCGGTTAGCGCGAACAGCATCGATGCGGTACTTCGCCTCTGCATGCGGCATCACTTCCTTGACAAGAGCTGTCTCGCCCTTGTCTTTGGCACCGTCCACCCACCAGGCGGCAGTGTGTCCCGGCATGATGACCACCATCGGCTTGATCAATTTGCGGGCGATCAGTGCGTCCATCGTTTCACGCAAGCCGCCTTTGGCAATCCATTCGTTTTCGTCACCCCCCGCGCCATGCAGCAAGTACAGGATGGGGTATTTTTTACTGTCGTTTTTGTAGCTGTCTGGCAGATAAATGGTGTATTTGTAGTCACGGCCAAGTGCTTCAGAGCGAAAGGTTTCCAGAAAAACCTCGCCTGCAAATGCTGACACGCTGAGCATGATGGCCACGCAGGCCGCTACATACCGGTTAAAAAATCGCAGCAAGAAATTCATACAGTCTCCGTTTGTTGTTGTGGCCGTCTGGTTTTAACACAGCAGCGCTGCTGTGGTTGCATCGCCAGGTCAAACCTGCTGGGTAAAATCAGGCCATGAATTTCTCTTCTGTCCTGCCTGGAACCATCGGTAAATCATGTCAAAGCACCACACTGGGCGTTATGGGCGGTGGCCAATTGGGCCGCATGTTCGTTCACGCTGCCCAGCGTTTGGGTTACGCGACAGCCGTGCTGGACGCTGACCCGCAAAGCCCTGCCGGCTTGGTCAGCCACCACCATATTCAAACAGACTACAACGATGCGCAAGGCCTGGCGCAACTTGCCAGTTTGTGCGACGCCATCACCACTGAATTTGAAAACGTACCGGCTGCTTCCTTAAGTGCGCTGGCCACAACATTGCCGGTTGCGCCCAGCGCGGCTTGCGTGGCGATTGCGCAAAACCGCATTGAGGAGAAAGCGCATTTCACGGCTTGTGCTACTGCATCGGGCGTCAGCATCGCGCCGTATGCGGTGATAGAAACGCTTGAGCAGTTGCAAGCGGTATCTGCCAACTTGCTGCCCGGCATTTTAAAAACCGCACGCATGGGCTATGACGGCAAGGGCCAGGTGCGGGTTAAAAATGCCGCCGACCTGGCTGCTGCCTGGGCTGATTTGAAGAGCGTTGCATGCGTGCTTGAAAAGCTGATGCCGCTCAAAGCCGAATGCTCGGTGATCGTGGCGCGCGGCTGGGACGGCAGCATGGCAAGCTTTGCGCCGCAACGCAATGTGCATGTGGACGGTATCCTGGCTGTGACCCACGCTTATGCATCAAATATGCCTGTAGCCCACATAAATAGCGCGCAAGCAGCTACTGAATCGATAGCGAATCATATCCATTACGTTGGCGTGTTGTGCGTGGAGTTTTTTATTGTCGATGACGGCAGTGAGCACGGCAGCCTGATCGTCAACGAAATGGCGCCACGCCCGCACAACAGCGGCCACTACACGATAGATGCCTGCGACGTGTCGCAGTTTGATCTGCAAGTGCGGGCTTTGGCGGGCTTGCCACTACCGCAACCGCGCCAGCATAGCCCGGCCATCATGCTCAATTTGCTGGGTGATATTTGGTTTGATTCAGAAGGCAAGCCGCGCACGCCTGACTGGCAAGCCGTCTTGGGTCTGCCCGGCACGCACCTGCACTTGTACGGCAAACAAGGCGCACGCCCTGGCCGCAAGATGGGGCATTTGAATATTACCGGCGCGGATGCTGCAGGCGTGAAGGCCGTTGCGCGCCGGGCTGCTGATATTTTGGGTTTGCCTGGGCTGGATGCGTGATGAAGGCGGGGGCATTTAACGCGGAGAAGAGGAGAGCGCGGAGGACGCGGACAGATCATCAAGATGATTTTTCAGGACTTTCCGCTTTTACTCCGCGTCCTCATGGTTTGCCTCCTCCCCTCCGCGTTGAAATTCCCCATGCTTGATTCAATAACTGCAATGTCTATCGAAAAAGCCGCCGCACACATCCGCGCAGGTTCTCTGGTCGCTTTCCCGACCGAGACGGTGTACGGTCTGGGTGCTGATGCGTCCAACGATGCAGCCGTGGCCAAAATATTCGCCGCCAAGGGCAGGCCGGCAAACCATCCGCTGATTGTTCACATTGCCAGCAGCGCGCAAGTCAGCGACTATGCCAGCAGCGTGCCCCTTTTTGCTGAACGTTTGATCAAAGCTTTCTGGCCCGGCCCATTGACTGTGATCTTGCCGCGCAAACCTGGCATAGCCGTTGCAGCCGCAGGCGGGCAAAACTCCATCGGCCTGCGCTGCCCGGCGCACCCGATGGCGCTTGAGTTTTTAACAGCCTGCAACACCGGTGTAGCCGGCCCAAGCGCCAACAAATTTGGCCGCGTCAGCCCCACTACCGCGCAGCATGTCGTGCAAGAATTTGGCGAAGAGCTGATGGTGCTGGACGGCGGGCCATGCAGCGTTGGCATTGAGTCCAGCATTGTTGACTGCACCCGCAGCCAGCCCGTACTGCTGCGCCCAGGCGTGCTGACACGCGAGCAGCTCAGCGCAGCGTGTGGGCAAGCTGTTTTAAGTGCTGATGAAGCAAAGGACAACGCACCACGCGCGCCCGGCACACTTCAATCCCACTACGCCCCAAACGCCACAGTGCGCTTGATGGATGCCAAGGCAATTCAAACCGCGCTTGATGTATTGGGTGCAGATGCAGCGCACATCGCCGTTTATGCCAGAAGCATTGTGCGCATCACTTCCAGCAAAGTGGTGTACCGCCGCATGCCAGATGACGCGCTGGCTACAGCAGAACAATTGTTTGCAGTGCTGCGCGATTTTGATGCGCAAGGTGTCAAGTTAATCTGGATTGAACCTGTGCCTGATGCTACGGAATGGGATGGCATACGCGACCGGCTGGGGCGAGCTGCGGCTGGTTAA
>JAYUVG010000093.1:0-2611 GCA_043754255.1 Polaromonas sp.
TTCAGACTCTGGCGCTTTCGCCACGTCACCACAGTCGAGCGCGTGATCGGCTTCAAACGCGGTACGGGCGGCACTGGCGGCGTGAGCTATCTGCGCAAAATGCTCGATGTGGTGCTGTTTCCAGAAATCTGGAAGCTGCGAACAGCTTTGTAAGTGATTTTGGTTGTTTTTGACGCTTTTGGGGTCATTTTCAGGTACCAAATCAGCCTTTAAGCCAATGAATACGTGCGCAAGCAGCTTCTAAATTAATAGCGTATTTATGGCTGCTTTTCTTATCAAGACGACTTCGTAGGTCGGGTTAGCGAAGCGTAACCCGACACCTAATTACCCCATCGTTAAAATTTCGTTGTACGATAAGCCCATCGATCACCCCAAGAGTAAGTCATGCAAACTGTTACCGTTTCACCCAAATTCCAGGTCGTCATCCCATTAGCCGTGCGTGAGGGGCTCAAACTCGTGCCCGGCGTCAAGATGCAGGTGGTGCAGTTTGACAACCGCGTGGAGTTCATCCCTGTGCAACCCGCCAGCGCCCTGCGCGGAACACTGCGCGGCATGGACACGACCATTACGCGTGATTCGGACAGGCTGTGAACGTCGTCGATTCGTCGGCTTGGCTGGCCTACTTTGCCGATGAACCGAATGCCCAGCATTTCGCCAGCGCCATTGAAGCGCCAGACTCACTCATCGTACCGTCCATCACGCTGCTGGAAGTATTTAAAAAAGTAGCGCAACAGCGAGGCGAAGGCGTTGCGCTGCAATATGTGGCGGTCATGCAGCAGGGGCGCGTGGTAGCACTTGATGCACCGCTGGCCCTGCTGGCCGCGTCGCTAGGAGCGCGCCACAAGTTGCCATTGGCCGACAGCATCATTTATGCAACGGCTCAGCAGGGCAATGCGTTAGTGTGGACGCAGGATGCGGATTTTGAAGGCTTGCAAAATGTCAGGTACTTTGCGAAAAGTCCGTAACCCGTGATCCACGAATCTAAGTTTAAACGCCAGTCATACTTACATCCAACAAGGGGGAAATATGCAGCAACTTTGCTTCTTCACTAATGTGTCAGGAGAACAGTGGGCAGCTTGGGGTCAAGCGGTGATCTCAGGGCTAGCAATAGTCGGCTCTTTTTTCCTGGCTCGTAAGTTTCAGCTTGACGAACTCAAGCGTCTAGAAATCCAACACCAGCAACAAATTACGCTCCTTGAGCAGTCTTAACTCGCTGCAATTAACAGGGATGCACAGGCATCGCACAATCGCAGCCTGCGTACATTAGAGCTTTCAATAAATATGCTTCGCCATCTGCAGAGGACCTGTCAAGCTTTCTCGAGTGGCAAGGAATACGACGAACTACTACGAAGCATGGTTCTAAAAACTCTGGAAGACGCGCTCATCGGCATAGAGCAGATACCCATCTTTGAACTTCCACCCAGTGACTTTACCTCTGAAGTATTTCGATGCAGAAATGGTTGTCGCGGTTTCATACACGCACTACCGCACGCGACCGGCGACGCATTTGTCAAGGTATTGCAACAGATCAAAGGCCATGTGACTCAAGCGATAGAGGAAGGGGAAAAATGCCAAAAAGAACTGGAAGAGAATCATAGAATCGCTTTTCCACTCAATGCATCAAAGTAAACCTCTTAGCGTTAGCTACCTGCGCAAAATACTGGATGTGGTGCTTTTTCCTAAAATCTGGAAGCTGCGGACGAGTTTGTAGGTTTATATAATTCGTTTTTGGCTCGGATTAAAACATTTTCAAGTATTAAACGGGCCTTTTAACCAATAAATACGGGCGCAAGCAGCTATTTTTTATATAGCATGCTTGGTGACGACTAACGCTGTCCATACAACCAAGGCATGTCCAGCAGCCTCTCTCCCATCAGCTTCATGACCAAATCACGGCCCCAGCGCATGGGCCCTGTTGCATGAAAAATCTGCCCATTGCGCAGCGCTCTGGCTTGGACTCTAGCGTTGCGTTGCCAGCGGTTGGCGGCGAAGCGCTGCAAAGCTTCGGGAACGGTTTGCGATGTTGTGCCATTCAGAGCTAGCCCAAGTTCAGCCGCATCTTCAATTGCCATGCCCGCACCTTGCGCTAGGTAAGGCCGCATGGGGTGCGCGGCGTCGCCCAGCAGCGTCACGCGGCCCTGCGCCATCTGGTGTGCGCCTTGCAGCGGTGGACGGTCGTGCATGACCCACAGTCGCCAGTCAGGCGCGGCTTTCACCACATCTTGCAATGCCGAAGCACAACCCACAAGCTGACAGGTTAAATCTGCGGCGTTGGCGCTGTGGTTCCAGTTTTGAAAATCATCGCGTACGTCACCATGCACAAACGCCACAACATTCAACCACTCGCCACCACGTACCGGGTACTGCACGGCGTGCATGTTGGGGCCAAGCCAAGCCGTGACGTTTTGGCTGCATAGGTGCTCGGGCAGGTCGGCTTGATTGATCAAAGCGCGATAGGCCAGGTGACCTGTGCGTCTGGGTGCGCTGCCCTTTGACAACTGCTGACGGGTACTGCTCCACAGACCATCAGCGCCTACAAGTACATCGGCTTCTTGCACGCCAATGCTTGTCTGCACAGAAACCGAATCAGACGTTTGCTGAAAACTCTGCA
>JAYUVG010000094.1:0-10120 GCA_043754255.1 Polaromonas sp.
GGCATTTCAGGCAGGTTCCGGCCTGGAGCATTTTTTCGACAAACGGGTTGGCGAAAACCAGTCGGCCTGATGAATCCAGAGCCAAGACGCCGGTGTCCATCGCATGCAGTCCCCTTTCGCCGACAGCCGCTTGCTGACGCAAATCGGCGGTGCGCATGTGAATTTTTACGGCACGCTGCAAGTGCGGTGTGATGCGGTTGACAAGTGCAATGTCGTCTTCGGAAAAAGGCTTTGCGCCGACAGACCGCCCCACAGCCGCCACCACATCCATGCCACCGCCACGCAGCACGCTGGTTCCCATCAGGTGGCGAACACCGTTGGGTAGCAAAAACCCCTGATAGTACGGATCGCGGCTCACAAAGCGGGCATCAAAATGCTGGTGCGAAACCAGCCACTGCCCCACCGGGTCGGTCGTCGTCGCGCGCATGTGCGGATCAACCTTTCCCCAACCGGTGTGGTAGCCGCCAATAAAGTCGCGCCAACTGCCGGAAACCGCCGAAAAAGGCGACGCCTGCGAGGCCGGGTCCCAGCCCAGAAAGTGGAAGCCAGCGCCATCAATCATCTTGAGCAAAAGATCGAACGGTTCATGCCATTGGGCCGACTCCATCGAGGCTTCGTAGAGCATTCCGACCAGTGCGTCGAAGTTATCAAAGTCCTTACCCATCGCGTTGCTCCATCCGGTGTGCAAGGCGTTTGCTTGCCTTTTCAGTATCCCGGAAGTAGCGAGGAATGGCTAGTGCTTACCCGCCCTGCATTCAGTAGGCGAGACGCCAAACCTGAGGCGGAACGCGCGGGCAAAGTGCGCAGAGCTGTTAAAGCCACTTTTAAAGGCGATTTCGCTGATGGAGCAATGGGCCTGTGCCGCGTCTTCAAGCCTTTTTTTGCAGGTTGTTAGTCGGCACGACCATAGCCAGGCACTGAAGGTCTGCGCTTCGCCAAGAAATAAACGGTGGATATGCGCGGGTGAAATGCGCAGGGCAGCAGAAAGAGACGCCACCGACAGCGCTGGGTCATGCAGATGCTGCTTGGCGTGCTGCTTGATGCGAGCCAGGTGAAATCTGGCCAGCTGCGGCTTTTTCACCTGCCTCGCAGAGGGCATATCCAACAGCGTACCAGCCAGCATTTCCAGCAGCCCGCTGGCTGCATGGTTGGCCGCCAGCGGAGACAAAGCGTTGCTGTCGGTTCTAAAGCAATGATCCGCAATTTGCCCGAACAGACCCGCCGCCGCGCGCTGCCCATCAAGTGTTGTCGCTGTCAATGCATCAACATCGGGTATCAGCTGACGCAGTTCATGGGCTGGCACAGTCAGCACGGTCTGCGCGAAGTCTCCGTCAAACGAAAGCTGGAATTTACGGGTGCTTGAAAACAGCGCCATGTCGCCCGCCTCAAGCTGCGCCAAGCGTCCATCCTGCACCAGGCCACTGCGCCCCGCACGCTGAATATTCACCAAAAAATATTCGTCGCTGGCCTTGGCCATCAAATGGGCCGTGCGTGTGACCTGCTGGCCCCCAGCAACGATTTGCGCCACGTTCGCCCGGCCCATCGGCCGTAAAGCCATGGCACCGTGAAAGCGCTGCGGCGCTGCCACCGCATTGCACTCTGCCGGTACCAAGTGCTGGCACACCATGTCAGCCCAGAAAGCGACCTTGTCACGGTCGCGGTGTGCTTGGGTCGAGACCTCAATCAAGCCGGTGCGAGCAGTGGCTGCGGTGGGTGTGGTCATGGCGAGAGGTGCATGGGTCATGAGACGCTCAGTCAAGAGACCGGAGAGTTGCAGAAAAGACGCGAGCGACCGGTGGGCATAGATTCAAGCTGTTGTTGAAGACGAATAGCCGCCCCTTCAAGACATGCCTGCCTGCGGTCATTTCTGGGGAATGAATTAGCGCCATTTGTCGTCAATGTAACTTGGTTGGGAGACATCTTGAGCATCAATTATTTTTCGCGACATCCCCCAAACGGGGGATGACATGCATGCCACGCTAGGTTGAAATTCGGAAAACAAAAAGAAAGCAGGCCATGGACGCGCAAAGAGGTTTAGCAGTCGCTCTAGTTACCAGCCTCTTCGTGAGCGGCTGCAGCCTGACCCCGTACGTTCGAACGACGGGCCTTGAGACAAGTTTGCCGTCACCCACGCGAGTCACCTCGGGCCGCTTCGCCGGTGACCTCGAAGCAGCAATCGAAGATGTAGATTTACAACGCACCAGCTACTTGGATAAGCTCGTCGAGCGCACCCGCAACCGAAACATTTTGAGCGGTGCACTGATCGTTTTGAGCGCTGGTGCCTTATACCGCGGCATCACCGCAGACGCCGGCTCGGCCAGCCGCTCAGTTGCGAACTTGGGGGTCGCGGCTGGCGGTGCCTATGCACTGGGCAGTTACTCCGAAAGCCCCAACACGGAGCTTGCCTATATTCGAGCCACCAATGATTTGACCTGTCTGGTCTTGCGTACCCGGCCCTGGCTGATGCCCGCTGAAGACTATCGTGCATTCTTCTGGAGAGTTCACGCCCTTCAGCACCGAATCGACCATCTCGATGCAATGTATCAAAAACAGCTTGCGGAATCCGACAATCAAAAGCAGTTCTTGAAGGACACCAAATTTCATCAAAAAACTCTGCGCAACGCGCGCTTGACGCTGCGCAAAGCGAGCAACCTCATGGGCTACATCAACTCAGCAGGTTTTCAGCTCCGGCAGGAGGCACAGTTGGTCAGCAACTCGGCCAACTTTGAAATCCACCGTCTTCAACCGGCATTGGCCGCGCCATCAACACTCGTTGTCGCAATGCGTGCAACCAGCCAGGCGTTTCGGGACATCAAGCCGCTGGAAGTTCCAGATGCGGACGATCAAAAGAAAGTTGAAGAGCTAGATGATGACTCAGTTGACGGTCAAAACAAGTCACCTAGTGGGGGCGGGAAAACGGGTTCTCCGTCAACTCCTGCGGCTGTCGGCGCAACAAATATCAGTGATCTTGCCAAAGCTGCTGACGAACTGACCAAAAAGATTGCTGCAATTGAGTTAGCTCTCGATAAACATAAGAAAAGGACAAAAAAGGAAACCGAAAAAAGCCGCGACGACATGAACGCGATGAACAAGCGAATTGCTGCGCTCCAGACGCAGCTCAAAAACCATCAAGCCAGCCCCACGCATATTCCAGCTGGCGAATCCACCGTCGTGTCGCCAGATGATCGAACTAACGCGGTGGAGCTTGCGAAGGCGCTCAGCAATCTTTTCAGTGCGATGCGGCCTGTCAACGCGGTACTGTCGAAAACCTATTCGCTCAAGAGTTACGTGCGAGATATTCCAGAATGCCGCGCACCAAACGTACAGCCCTTCAAGTTCACACACGACACCGATGACGTCAAGCTCAATCCTGGCCAAACATTCGAGGTAGGAGTGGTGGGCGGGGTCGGCATCCCGCAGATTTGGATGTCAGGCGCGATTGGCAAAACCATCGAGGAAATGCCAAAGTTCACGACCCTAATCGAGGGCGGTATGGCGCGGGCCAGATTGACCCTACTTCTATCAACTCCGGCAAGCGAAATTTCGATCTTCGCGGTAGATGGATCGGGAAAGCAGTTCGACGAGATCAAAGTCATCGTTGAAGCTGCGAAGAAATAGTCGGAAACCGTACGTTTTAAAGGGCATCCAAATGAAATCCACTTCTATGCAGCAGCCGACGGGCCTGCCTGCTACAGCAGTCAGCACTACCCAAACTGAGAATGGCCTGGTTACCTCAGTTCTTTTTGACGAATTGAAAGCCGACAGTTCCACTTGCGACAGTACGCCGACAGTCGAATCTGCGGTGATGAATTTTGTCGTCCCACTTACCGAAGGCATTCAGAAGTTTGTCCGCATCGAGGCAAGGGGGTCGCGTGGGATCGCAGGGCCTCATAGCTGGGCTCATGCACTGGTATGGGTCAATGGGCAACGGCTGCGGATTCCGAGCAACCAAGCCAACCTAACCGAGCCCTGGTATGCCTCGTCGCAAGTGAACGTGCAAGGGAAAACCGAATTGCGGGTTTCTGTCACGCTTCTTGCCCAGCGCGATATGTCAGAACTAAACAGCGCGGCGCAGTGCGTCGTTGATTCTCTTGATTTTGAAGTCATCGATGCGAAAGATAAACGCCTCTAACAATCAAGCATTACAAGGAGAAGGCTCATGAAAGTTCTACGACTCAACAGCACAGGTTCCGATGTCAAACGCTGGCAGCAGTTTTTACGCGGACGCGAAATCTTTTTGGATGCGACCGGCATGTTTGACGCGGCTACTGAAAAAGCGACGCGACAGTTTCAAAAGCTAGCAGGGCTCAAAGTTGATGGGATAGTGGGAAACCAGACGCTTTCGCAGGCCGGTGTGCTTGGCTTTGAGCTGGTCAACTACGCGGCGGAACCAGATTCTGGCTATCCCCCGCGTCCGAGTTTTGGAAGCCTTACGCCAGCCGCAGCGCAGTCAAAGTTTGGTCCGCTTGAATATCTTCCGGCACCAACAAAAAGCAATCCAGAAAAAATTCAAATTACCAACGATTTTGAAACTGCGCAATTAATTTTGGCTGTTGTCCCCGAACTCGCCGGGATATCAGGTGCGCCGAAGAGCGGGAAAGTTCGATTTCACAGGTCAGGAGCCGATGCATTCTCGGCTCTTTGGGCTAGCTGGGCCAATGCCGGGCTTCTCAGGCAGGTGCTGAGCTTCGACGGAACCTATTCCCCCCGCTTTGTACGCAGCAGCGCAGCGACGCAAACGCTCAGCAATCACGCCTTCGCAGTGGCGTTTGACATTAACGCAGATTGGAACGGATTTGGCGCGGAGCCTGCGCGTCGCGGCATGGAAGGCTGCCTATACGACCTCGTGCCAATCGCCAATCAACACAGATTTTTCTGGGGTGGTCATTACAAGACCCGGCGCGATGGCATGCACTTTGAATATGTCGGTTGACGTCCCTACACCCTCGTCTCCCCCACCGCAATGAACAACTCAACCATGCTCAGCCCAAGCGCCACCGCAATGACCTCAATGGCATTCAGCGTGGGATTGGCCTGGCCGGTTTCAACCCGGCTCAGGTATGTGCGAAAGAAGCCGCAGCGCTCGGCGAAGGCTTCCTGCGTGTACCCGAGCTCCAGCCGGCGCTGGCGTACGCAGGCACCGAACCGGATAGCGAGGGGGATGGTTTTCACACCCTCGAATTTGCCGCTTGTGCTTTAATTCATACACACACTAATTCATACATATGGTCGCCCTGACTTCAGCTGGAGGGACGCGTACAGAACCCTCTTCTGCGTTGATGAAGGCTGGCGGTTTTAGCCGCAAAGCGAATTCGCCTAGCTCTGCGCAACAAGGTGAATCTCATGCTGCTTAACGAAGACCTCGCATCCCCGGTGCCTCTGCCAAGCCCGGCACTAGCGGTGCAGCACGTCCTCTGCGGCACCACCCGCGACTACAAAGACCCGAGCGGTACGCACTTGCTAACGCGCACCAGCAAATTTTTCGACTGGCAACAGGCGCGCACAGAGGCCGGTTACTGGCCTTACAGCCGCTCATTGGAAGTCGCTCCAGAAACTAGCACGCAGATTCTTGATTGCCGGGGTTTGCCGCAACGGGGCGTTAATTTTGCGTCGCAAGATTATTTGTCGCTGGCCAGCGACTCAGAAGTTAAAAACGCTGCCATCGAGGCAATACACAAATACGGCGTACACAGCGCCGGTTCTGCGGCGGTATTGGGTAACACCAATTTATCTTTGCGGCTCGAAGAAGCCTTGGGTGAACTGCTTGCAACAGAGCACGTGACCTTGTTCCCAACCGGCTGGGCAGCAGGCTACGGCGTCAGCAAGGGCCTGATTCGACCTGATGACTACATCCTGATGGACATGCTCTCGCACAGTTGCCTCCAGGAAGGCGCGTACGCAGCCACGTCAAAAATCTCGCTTTACCGTCACCTGGATCACGCGCACCTGCGAAGCCTGCTGCAGCGCATTCGCAAAAACGACAGCAAAAACGCAATCCTGGTGATCACCGAAGGGCTGTTTTCAATGGATTCGGACAGCCCCGACATCAGGCAGTTTCAGACGGCGTGCCATGAATACTCCGCCACTCTGGTTGTTGATGTGGCGCATGACCTCGGCGCCATGGGTGAAGGCGGCACCGGGCAGCTTGGCCTGCAGAATATGCTGGGCGAAGTCGATTTGGTCATGGGCAGCTTTTCAAAATCGTTTGCATCCAACGGCGGCTTCGTGGCGTCCCGGCATGCGTCGGTCAAGCAATTTCTAAAGGCTTTCAGTCCACCGCAAACCTTTTCGAATGCGCTGTCGCCTGCGCAAGCGGCCACGGTTCTCAAGACCATCGAAATTATCCGAAGTCCGCGTGGCGATGCACTTCGCGCTGCGCTGATGCACAACATCACCTCGTTGAGGAACAAACTTCTTGCGCATGGCCTGCATGTCATGGGCACGCCTTCCCCCATCGTGCCAGTGTTGATTGGCCGCGAAGAGCACGGACGCATTGCGGCAAGCCTGCTGGCAAACCACGGCGTTATTACCAACCTGGTTGAATACCCGGCTGTGCCGCAAGACCAGGCGCGCTTGCGCATGCAAGTCATGGCGCGGCACACAGACGCTGAAACCAGCATGGCTGCACTTGGCGTTGCGAAAGCCATTGCGGAGGCCAAACGCGGTTGCCATCGATGAACGCCGAAATGGACACTGTATTTGACCGAGCTCTGGCAAGAACGCAGGACGTGCATTTTTGGCATTCCAAAACCGCCATCGACACCTGGCCCGCCGCCAAGCTGTGCGCCCTCGCCGGTGCCTGCGCGCAAGAGTTCGATGAATTGGGCATCCGCCCCGGTGACTGCGTTGCCATCTGCCTGCCCACTTCGCCTGAGCAACTCGCGTGCATTCTGGCGGTGTGGGGCTGCGCTGCGACGCTCGTCCTGCTGCCGCACTCAAGCCGCGCTACCACCGAGAGTGCGCACAGCAGCAAGTTGAGCGACGCGCTGCATTTGGTCACGCCGCACCTGATCGTGCATGACGAGCACATTCCCTATGCAGCGGTCGCCCAGGTGAAGCACCGCGTGACGCGCTACCGCATTGCCGAACTCGCGGAGCAACTGCGTCCTAATACGCAGGTGACCGGCCCCAGCTTCCCTACCAAGCCCAAGCCAGACGACCTGGCGCTGATTCAATTGACCTCCGGCAGCACAGGCTTGGCGAAAGGGGTGCCGCTTACACACAGGCAGATCGCCGCAAACTGCGCGGGCATTCAGCAACGGATACACCTGAGCAGCAAGGACCATGGTGTTTCGTGGCTTCCTACGAATCACGACATGGGTTTATGCGCCATAACTGTTTCAAACTGGGCGAATTGCGCGCTCACGTTGATCGCCTCCGAGCGATTCGTTCGCGCGCCAATGACTTGGCTGGAAGCCATCTCGCAACAGCGCGGCACGGTTTCGCCCAACCCGGCCTTTGCCTATACGCTGCTCAGCAAATACGCAGCGCGCCTGAAACCCGATGAGATTGATCTGTCTTGTTGGCGTTATGCCTGGGCCGGGGCCGAGCCGGTGTTTGACCGGCACCTGCGGGCTTTTACAGAAGCCTTTCGACCCTTCGGCCTGCGTGACACTGTTTTGAAACCCGCCTTCGGCATGGCCGAGGCTGTGGTGGCCGTTACCTGCGACTGGCCTGGCCGGCCGTACTCGACCCTGCATATCGACGCAGCGCTGTTCAGAACCTCAAAACAGGTGAAGGCATTGCCGCCGGGGTCGCCCGGCACTTTCGCCTTTGTGTCAAACGGCCCACCGCTTTCCAACATGGCGGTGAAGATTGTGGACGAGCAGGGTCACGACCTGGGCGAGGCAGCGGAGGGCCGCTTGATGATTTCGGGTGCCAGTGTGGCGACGGCCTACCTCAACGGCGTTGATGACCACAACTTCTACCCCGGCGGCTGGTTTGACACCGGCGACCTCGGCTTTCTGGTTGATGGCGAGCTTTATGTGTCGGGCCGCGTGAAAGACCTGATTATTCGCGGTGGCGTCAACGCGAGTCCGCAGCAAATTGAATGGGCGGTTGAGCAATTTCTTGAGCTGCGCCCCGGCCAGGTTGCCGCTTTTTCCGTTATCGACCCGGTCAGCGCCAAAGAAGAGATCGTTGTGGTGGTGGTCAAGCGACGACCGGCCGACATGGCGCCTGAGCTACAGGCCCAACTGGCACGAGTGGTTGTCGAGCAAGCCGGCGTCCAAATTGACCGGCTGGTATTGAGCGGAACCGTGAAGCTGCCCAAGACGACCAGTGGCAAGGTGCAGCGATCGCTTGCGCGGCAGATGTACCTGAACGGCGAATTTAACGATGCGAAAGTGGAGAATCGATGAACCCCCTTTACGACCAGATTGTGCAGCTGCTGCGCGACAACGCGAGAGCTGGCATTCTGCCGGCGCATATCGTCAGCATGCCTTTAGCCCCACAGACAAAACTGGCCGATCTCGGCATCGACTCACTTGGGAAAATGGGTTTGTTGTCGGCCTTGATGGACCTAACAGACAAATACCTGGCCGACGAATCGTTCAACGACAACAGCACGCTGGCTGAAATAGTCGAACTCGTTTCTTGAGGCTGCCGGGAAAGATGGAAGCCCCTCTTATGTCAACGTCGGTTGCCTCCATACCGGGTCGCAAGGAACTGCGCGCAGCGCTGCTTCCGTTCGGCAAGAAAAGTACGGCAACGGCCGTGCGCTTGATCGCCACCGACTACTCGCTTTTCTTTTTGGCCTTGGCTTTGGTGGCTGCACCGACGCATGCTGTGTTCAAACTCGCTGGGGCGCTGCTGTTGTGGGTGCAAATTGCCCGGCTTTTCATCATCGGCCATGACGCATGCCATCAAAGCCTGACAGCCAATCGCAATTTGAACAAGGCCCTTGGCCGGCTGGTGTTCTTGCCCTCGCTCACACCGTTCAAGCTGTGGGAACTAGGCCACAACATGGCTCACCACGGCTTCACCAATTTACGCGGCAAAGATTATGTGTGGGCACCCTTGTCGGTCGAAGAGTATTCACGCCTGCCTCGTACGCGGCAATGGCTCGAACGTTACTACCGGAGCGGCTACGGCCCATGGCTGTATTACCTGATCGAACTCTGGTGGAAGAAGCTGTACTTCCCATCAAGCAGTGAAGTCGGTGGCAGGCGCAGCCTTTTTATGGGCGACTGCTTGCTGGTTAGCGCTTTTGGTGCGGCCTGGCTGGGCGGTTTGGGGGCGGCGGCGCACTTCACGCAACAAAACACCTTCTCGCTGCTCTTTTTCGGTTTTGTGTTGCCATTTCTTTTATGGAATGCCTTGATGGGTTTTGTGATCTACGTCCATCACACCGACCCGCAGGTCAGGTGGTATCGGGATGGCGCGGTTTGGGCAAAAGCGCAGCCTCATTTAACGGCCACCATTCATATCCAATTCCCACGCTTTTTTGGGTCGGCGCTGCACCACATCATGGAACACCCAGCGCACCATCTTGACATGACGATACCGCTATACCGGCTTCAAGCAGCACAAAGGCAGCTTGATGCGCTGGTTCCCCAACAAATTTTGAAACGAAATTTTTCATGGCGCGGGTACAGCGACTGCGCCAAGACTTGCAAGCTATTCGACTACGAAACGGGCCAGTGGGTTGCGTTTCCGACCAAGGCTAAACCCGCGCCAAGCACAACCTGAGGACCCGAAAATCATGACTACAGAATCTGAACACTTTCATTCAACGCTTTGCAACGTACTTTCCCAAGCCACAGAACTCCTCAAACGACACGATGCAGTCCAGGCATTCGATATTCTTGGTCCAGCGCTTACCCATGTGTCTCAGTTCGGGGGGGGGCGACCACCGGGAACAGCTGGGTCACGCCAGGGCCACTGCAAAAGCCCACGAAATTTTCCAGATTATTTTGCAAGATCCTTTTTCACACCGCGCTTTCCACAAACCGCGTGGCTATGCGGGAGATGCGGTGATGATGGACTTTATGTACGCTGGAGTCGCACCAGTCGGCACAAGCGCGCTGGGCCAAACTGTTTTCGCCGGGACGACCCGGGGAACGATGGGTTTGAGCGTGCTCTTCAGACGCAATCTGCTCACGGCGTACATCAATGAAGT
>JAYUVG010000095.1:0-4068 GCA_043754255.1 Polaromonas sp.
TTGCAAATCGTGAAGCCAGACTTCGGTCCCCATATTCACGATCACGGCATGTCTGCGACTGGCTGAAGGTGAATCAATTTCCAGATCGTTCTCCACCAGTTTTCCAATCGAAATCAACTTGTTGGTGAACGCCACCTTGTAACCCTGATATTCAACTATCACTGTGTTCTTCGGTTTATTGGCAGCAGCTATGCCAAAGCGGAAATCCTGAAACACCAGCTTCTGCATTAGACGGTTCCAACCTCCCAACGCTTGCGGCCCCTCCAATGCGACCTGGGCGTTGTAGATCGAAAACGGGCTACCTTTGGCGCGAACTACTTGCTTCTGCAACCAGTCAGGCTCCAGCTCCCGCAAACCCAGCCGCGCCAGAAGGCCAGCGTTTTCGATGGCCGAGTTGTCACATTTCTCCTTCCGTAAAATTTCCGCGAGACGCTTCATTTCATCAAAACGCCCGACGCGCCAATAGCACTCCAGCAACAGGCAATGCGCTTCGATGTTTATTGGATTGCGGGTGACTTCATCGCTTAATGTGGACAGCGCCATTGCCATTTCGCCGCGCTGCAAGTAAAGCCATCCCAGTTCCACGCCCATCAGGTTTCGGCTGGGGCCGTGGGCAGCATCTTTGAGAATGTCAAAAGCTGCATCGGTTTGATGTTGCAGCAGTTTGATGCGGCCCGCTAACAAGACCGCACTAGGCAAACGCGGGGAGAGCCGCAGTGCTACCGCTGCTGCTTGCTCCGCCCTGTGCCAAGCACCGCGTTTTAACGCCTTTTCCCCTGCCAGCACCGCCCGGTGCGCCTTCATGGCATCGCGGTCTACGCTGATCGGCACACTCCGGGAACGCAGTGCGACTGCCATGTCAGCAGCCGTCTGAAATCGCAGTTCAGCCTCTGGGTGAATCGCCCTCAGCGCGATCTCAATCAACCACGTTGGCTCGTTTAAATCGGCTGGCAAAGTGCGCAGGCGCTTGGCTTGCTGCAACGCTTCGCCCGTCAACGCATGCCATGGGTGCACACGGTTCAAGAGTTCCAGCAGCGTCACACCCAAGGCATAAATATCTTCCCGTGCATCATCCCGGCGGGCAAGGCCCAAGCCTTTATCGGGCGAACTGTAAATAATGGTGCCGCCCGTCGTGTTCACGATACCGAAGTCTGCAAGCACCGCCATGCCATCGCGCAACAAAATGTTTGAAGGCTTGATATCGTGATGTACCAAGCCCCGCGCATGAACGACAGCCAGCGTGTCGCACAGCTGAAGTATCCAACCCGCCACTTCATTGACCCAGCCCTGCGCATCTTCTTGTAGCCTATCCCGCAGTCGCTGCAACAAGCTACCACCTGCGCAGTGCGCCATCACCAGAGCCAGTTGGTTTTGGTGGCGAAAATGATGATGAAAAGTCACGATGCCCGGCAAGTTCAAACCCGCCAGCGCACGCATTTCAACCAAAAATGCTTTGTCTTCGTCTGCACTGATAGCCGTTAAAAACTTAATCGCAACATGGTGATCGCCCAGCACCGTGTCTTGCGCAAGCCACACCTCGCCAAACCCGCCCGTGCCCAATGTGTGCAGCAGCTTGTCTTTGTGGTCAATCAGCTGAGTGGGGTCAAGTTGCATGATTTTTTGCAAGCTTTAAGCCTGCAACGTTTGATTGAAAATGTCACTGAGCTTCTGGTGCTCTGCCGAGGCGGTACTTCCTCATTGACCTTTCGGTAGCTTATAGGCCTGCAAAGCGTGATTCGGCGACTCCGGGTATTGAAAAGCCAGCTTGCCCGCCTGAATCATGGCTGATAAATGCTTGTTACGCAGGTATTTAAGGTCTTTGCCGAGCAAGGTGGCAAGTCCCGCTTACCACCTTCAGGTCTCCACTTACCACCTTTAAGCTGTTTGTTACCACTTTCGAGTATCTGCGATTGTGAGCCAGCGCTGGTTGCTGGCTTTGCTATTTGTGCGCCACTGCTACCCCGGATCTGGCGCACAAAGGGTTTTCCATTGCTTCGCCAGCTTAACTTTTTCTGGTGAATCAGCTAAAATCTATCTGCAGGCAAGCGCAAGGTTTGTAGAGGCCAGTGGCAACACTGGCAGCCCGAATGGGTGGGACACTCGAACTTGGGGCCTGCATTTTTTTGCCCGCTCGCTTTAAGGAAGCATCATTTTGGAGGCAGAAAACTGGCTAGATGCGCCATGTTTTCAGCAAGTGTCTCCAGGCTTCCCGGCCAAAACTTCAACCCGTAACCCAATTCGACAGATTTTGCATGGCGGTAGATCGTCGGCAGCAGCATGCTGAAGTAACGGTCTTCAACCTCACTGTATTGCGTTAAATTTACCGCGAAAAAATGGCTTGAAGCCACTGCATCAGCCATTTGCAACCCAGCCAATTGGTCGTGATTAACGGCGCGTACCTTTTCAGGCTTGATGGCGTCCCAGTCAATCCGCGCATCACTACCAGGCCTGTCTTTAAGGTGCAACAGGTAGTTGCGCAAGTCTTCATAAGACATGGCACTGCGGTTTGAAAAAATGAGTTCACAACTGCCGTCACCCTCATTGTCTTTACGGGTGTCCCGGCACAACCAAGACACCCGCTCCACCAGCAAACGGGATGCGTAGCGGTACAACAAAAACGGCTGACGCTGAAATATTTCAGGCTCGGTAATGGACGGTTTGTGAATTAACACGCTGACGGTGCGTATCGGAGCTGCCGAGATCGCCCGCACGTAAGGTACCCGGTGCTCATGCTTCATTTCCCGAAAGTGCAGCGCCTTTTTAGGGTCTTTGTTTAGCAAAGCGCGTACCTCGCGCATCACGCGCACGGCAGCGACTCAATGCCGTCAAGCTCTTTGCTCAAAGCCTCATACGCATATATGGTGAAGTAAGCTGACACCACAGACAGGCGGCTGCCATCGGCCAGCTTGGCGGCCAGATAGTCAGCGACTTTGCCCCGTGAATGGTTGTCTTTGATGCCGTGTAGTGAGGATGCAGTGACTGTCATTCGGCTTTGTATGGGAGAACTTGATTCAGCTTGATGTTGATTCAATTATGGTGCGCGGTTGGGCTGATGGCCAGACATGCTTTGGTTTCTGTATGAATACTATTAAATTCATAGCTGCTTGCGCCCGAATCTATTGGGCTACAGACCTAAAAGACACCTAAAAAGACGTATTTTCAAGCCTTTATCAACGCGTCAAAGGTAAAATTCGCACCCGACTGCGCTGAGTGTCCACGATCAGCAGCGCGCCTTGCTCCAGTATTTGTTCAGACTGTTTGATGGCGGATACCAGCAGGCGCCCAATGGCTCCAGCACCTAAGTTGTCTGCTCTGATTTGCACAACGCTGGGCGTTTTTGTGCCCGATGCCGCCAGAATCGCACCAAAATCCAGATCATGCGTGACAACAACATAGCCATGATGTGCTGCATACGCCATGAGTTCGGGGTCGGTGGCATCGAACGCGCCTACTGTTGACCAGTGGACTGTTTCAAAGCCACTTGACATCATCTCTATCGCCAGCAGGGGCGAGAGGTTCATATCCAGCAGCAGCTTCATGCGGGCATCAAATCCAGTTCACGCTCCTCAGCGCGCCATGCGGCGTAGCGCAAGGCTTGCAAAATATCCTCACGTTCCAGATATGGATAGTCTCGCAACACCTCATCAATACTGCGGCCGCTGCCAACCTGTGCCACCAGCATGCCTACCGTCACGCGAAGCCCGCGCACGCATGGCTTGCCGCCCATGACGTTCTGCTGCAAGGTGATGCGGTCAAGTGTGAGCATGATTGAGTCCTAAATAAGAATTTTTTATGATAGCCGCCCTAGCGTTGTATTGCAAAGGCAAGCAGTAATCAGAATTAGCCAAAATATTTTAGTAGTGCTATCAAAAAAGAAGCTGCTTACGCCCGAATTCATTGGGCTAGGCCCCTAAAACATACCTGAAAAACATAAAAAAAGCCGGTTTTCACCGGCTTTTTAGTTCTCTAACCCGAGGGCAGATTACTTGACGTGCTTGCCGATCAGGCCAGCCATCTCGAACATCGACACCTGGGCTTTGCCGAAAACGGCTTTGAGCTTGGCATCGG
>JAYUVG010000096.1:0-27921 GCA_043754255.1 Polaromonas sp.
ACGCAGCCCGAACCGTGAAATGGTGCGGCCTCGCAGCGCATCTGCAAGGTTTAAAAAAGCCGTGCCTGCAGCACTGGATCCACCGCAGCTAGGCTTCGATTTTTAGCGTGTTCATTTCAATTTGGGTTTTAGCAGTTGCGTGCCGAGCCTGGCGCTGGGCCAGATGGGTTGACGGTTTTTGATTTGCTGCTTGCTGCGCACTTAGTAATTGAGCCAGGCACTGCGGCCGACCACGCGCACCACTGGCGGTGTAGTCCGCAAGCAATGCAGCTTGTACCTCGGCAGCGTCCAGGCCCCGTGCAGTGACCAAATGGTCATGCATCAAGTCCACCAGTTTTTCATGGGCAAACTCATGCGTTTTGCCAGTCGCGCCCCACAGCCAGTCACTGAAATTTAAAAAGTGATTGAACGCTGAACCCTTGCTTAACAACGACTTCAAGGCGCTGGTAAAGCGCCCCGAATTGGCCACCATGTCCCAGTACCGCGCAAAGCGTTTGATGCGCTGCATTTGCACAAAATCCACGGTGGAGTTTTGCAAAATGGTGTAAGGCGTTTGCGGGTCATACACCATTGCGTAGTCAGCCGTGTGGCGGGTAATCGGCGTGCCGCGCAGGCGCTTCAAAATACCAAATTGAATTTCGTGTGGTGCTAGGTTATGCAGCTTGTCAAAGCCAACCGCAAAGCTTTCCAGCGTTTCACCCGGCAGGCCAAAAATCAAATCTGCATGTACATGGGCTTGACTTTGCGTGACCAGCCAACGCAGGTTGTCAGCCGTTTTGATGTTGTCTTGCTTGCGCGAAATGCGTTGCTGGACTTCGGGATTAAAACTTTGAATGCCGACTTCAAATTGCAGCGAGCCCGCCGGGAACTGAGCGATCAACTCCTTCAGTCGGTCATGCAGGCTGTCGGGCACGACTTCAAAATGAATGAACAACTCAGGTGACAAACGCTCAAGGAAAAACTGCAAAATCCGAACCGAAAAATCAACCTTCAGATTAAACGTGCGATCCACAAACTTGAAGTTGCGCGCGCCGCGCTGGTAGAGCGTATCCAGCTCCGCCATAAAAATATCCAAGTCAAACGCCCAAGCGGTTTTATCCAGCGAGCTCAAGCAAAACTCACACTTAAATGGGCAGCCGCGCGACGCCTCCACATACAGGAGCCGATTGGCCAAATCATCTGCTGTGTATTCGTTGTACGGCAGCGCAATCGCATCGAGTGCAGGTTGCTGGCCCACAATCACCTTCATCAATGGCTTGGGGCCATCGAGTAGTGCACGGCACAGTTTGGGAAAGCTCACATCACCCCAGCCAGTGATGACATGGTCAGCAAGCTGGCATATCTCCTGTTGATCAATCTCAAAACTGACCTCTGGCCCACCCAGCACAATTTTGATATCAGGTCGCAAGCTGTTAAGCAGCCGCACCACCTGCGTGGTTTCCACCACATTCCAGATGTAAACGCCCAGGCCGATGACTTTGGGACGGAGCGCCAGCAGCTGCTCAACAATCAAAAGTGGTTGTTGCGCGATAACGAATTCCCGCAGCAGAGTTTGTTCTTTCAGCCCCGCGCCGCCATGCACGTCCATGTTCGCCAGCAAATAGCGCAGCCCCAGCGACGCATGAATGTATTTGGCATTCAGGGTGGCAATGACGATGGTGCACGGTGGGGTTGGCATCGCTTTATTATCTGGGCTTGCGCTTGACTTGTAATAAACGGGATTGCCGTCAGACCAATGGTGGTCAGCTTGCTGGAACTTCACCGCCCTCACTGCCTCCAACTTATCATGAATTTCCGACTTTTTCGAACTGCTCTGTTTTTGATAGCTGCTTGCGCGCATATTACGTCGACTACAGCCCAATTTAACTCTTTAAATCCGTCTGGCAAGGCTGCCAGCAACGTGGTTGTCACTGATCAGGTGCGGGCTGAGCTGATGGCGTTTGCACCCGATGGGGTTAGCCCAGGCAAGCAGGTGTGGGTGGGTTTGCAAATTGCGCACCAACCCGAGTGGCACACCTACTGGAAAAACGCTGGTGATTCTGGCCTGCCGACGGTGCTTGACTTCAAGCTGCCGGCGGGCATTGACCCCGGCGAGATTGCCTGGCCCACGCCGGTAAAAATACCAATTGGTACGCTGGTCAACTATGGTTATGACAACACCGTGTTGTTGCCTGTGCCGCTGCAAGTTGCGCCAGGCTTTACCGGCACGCAACTGAACATCAAGCTTAAAGCCGCCTGGCTGGTGTGCAAAAAAGAATGCATTCCGCAGGAAGGCGAATTTGCGCTGAGCCTGCCGGTGAAAAGCTCAACCGCATTGCAAGGCGCGCTGTTTCAGGCAGCTTTTGATGCAACGCCCAAATCGCTCAAGTCAGATGCCAGCCAGATTGAAGTTGCTGGCAATGCCATCAAAGTCTCGCTCAGTGGCTTGCCTGCTGCCCTGACGGGCAAAACCCTGGCGTTTTTCCCTGAAACGGGCAGCGTGATTGAGCCTGCCGCGCCCTGGACGCAAGCCTGGCAGGGCAATGTGTGGACAGCGCAAATCCCGCTGTCGGCCCAGCGCACGGAAAGCCCGACTGTCATGCCCGTCGTCGTGGCTTTTGACAAGGCGGCCTACCGCATTGAAGCACCTGTTTCAGGCAAGTGGCCAGCAGTCGCTGCTGCCGCACAACTACCACCCGCGCTGGAGGCTGCATTAAAAGCCAACGCCAGCACCAGCGCCGCGCCAATTCAGGCGAATACATCAACAACAAACGCGCCAATGACTTTTTGGCTGGCTCTGCTGGGCGCTTTGGTTGGCGGCATGATTTTGAACTTGATGCCCTGCGTGTTTCCGGTGCTGGCCATCAAGGTGGTGAGCTTTGTGAATGTGAAAGACCAGCGCACGCGGGTTGCCACCGGGCTGGCCTATACCGCTGGCGTGACGCTGTCGTTTCTGGCACTCGGCGCACTGCTGCTGGGCTTGCGGGCTGCGGGCGAGCAGCTGGGCTGGGGCTTTCAGCTGCAAAGCCCGGCGGTGGTTGCTAGCCTGGCCGTGCTGTTCACGCTGATTGGTTTGAATCTGGCGGGCCTGTTTGAGTTTGGTAATTTTTTGCCGGGGCGTCTTCGCAATTTGCAAGCCAGTAACCCGACGATTGATTCGTTTTTGTCGGGCGTGTTGGCAGCAGCCATTGCATCGCCCTGCACCGCGCCCTTTATGGGTGCTGCGCTGGGCTACGCGATTGGTTTGCCAGCGGTGCAAGCTCTTGGTGTGTTTGCAGCAATTGGCCTGGGCATGGCGCTGCCGTACCTGGCCGTCGGCGCCGTGCCAGCAGTTGCGCGTGCGCTGCCACGCCCCGGCGCGTGGATGGTGACGTTCAGGCAGCTGATGGCTTTCCCGATGTTTGCGACAGTTGTGTGGCTGGTGTGGGTGCTGGGCCAGCAAAGCGGCATTGATGGTGCAGGTGCGTTGCTGGGTGTGCTGGTGTTGATGGCTTTGGCGATATGGGCGTTGACTTTGAACGGCAAGGCGCGCACCGTGATTGCTACGTTTTCAATAGCTGCTTGCGCGCTATTTATATCGGCTACAGGCTCAAACATTACAAAAATACAGACTGATGATGCCATTTCAGCCAGTGCAACCAGTGCAGGAAGCAACTGGCAGGCCTGGGAGCCTGGCCGCGTTGACCAGCTCACGGCCAGTGGCCAAAACGTGTTTGTTGACTTTACTGCTGCCTGGTGCGTAACTTGCCAGTACAACAAAAAAACCACCTTGTCGAACGCAGACGTGATGGCAGATATGGCGGCCAAAAAAGTAGTGCTGCTGCGTGCAGACTGGACGCGGCGCGACCCGGCCGTTACGGCGGCGCTCAGCCAGTTGGGCCGCAGTGGTGTACCGGTATATGTCATTTACAAGCCCGGGCGCGCGCCTGTGGTGTTGTCCGAGATTTTGTCTGTGTCAGATGTGCGGGCCGAGTTGGCCAAACTGTAGTTTCTTCAAGGAGTCTTCAGCATGCTAAACCGCCGAATTTTCTCGTCATCGGTAGCGCTTGCAGCATTGGCAGCGAGCACGCAATACGCGCACGCTGGAGCAGCAGCAGTTGGCCAGGCAGCACCAGACTTCACAGCCACAGACGCGCTTGGAAAAAGCCACAAACTCAGTGACTTCAAAGGCAAGCATGTGGTGCTGGAATGGACGAATCCGGGTTGCCCGTTTGTTGTCAAACACTACGGCGGCAACATGCAGGCTTTGCAGGCGGAATTCACAACCAAAGGCGTGGTGTGGCTGAGCATCAATTCGACTGCCGCCAATGCCAGTGACTACCTTGCCCCCGCCAAACTGAACGCCTGGAAGACCGAGAAAAAAGCGGCTTCTACCGCCATGCTGATGGACGAATCGGGCAGGATTGGCCAGCTGTACGGCGCCAAAACCACGCCGCACATGTACATCATCAATCCGCAAGGTGTGCTGGTGTATGCCGGTGCGATTGACAGCGTTCCGTCGGCTCGGGTCGATGACATCAAGACAGCTACCAACTACGTACGCCAGGGCCTGAATGAAGCGCTTGGCGGCAAGGCCATCAGCACCTCGTCAACCCGGGCTTATGGCTGCTCGGTCAAGTACAAAGACGCATAAGGAATCCCAATGATTGATACCGACCAGAATCCAGAAATCAAGCACATCCTGGCGAACTGCCGCACCGCAGCGGTGGTGGGTTTGTCAGGCAACGCAGCCCGGCCCAGCTACGGCGTGGCACAGTACATGCAGGTGCACGGCTGGCGCATCATTCCGATCAATCCGAACGAGAGCAGCATCCTGGGCGAAAAGTGCTATGCCAGCCTGACTGAGGCTGCACAGCATGAGAAGTTTGATCTGGTGGACTGCTTCAGAAACAGCGCCGATATCCCGCCAATTGTCGATGAAGCCATTTCCTTGAAGCAAGTGGCAGGCATACAGGCGGTCTGGATGCAGCAGGGCGTGGCCCATGCAGAGGCAGCTGTCAAGGCGCTGGCAGCTGGCTTGACAGTTGTGCAAGACCGTTGCCTTAAAATTGAGCATCGCCTGCTGCCTTGATCCTGGTTTATCGTGGTTGAGCGCAGCGCACTGCAGACCCGGCCAGGGTTTGCCTCTTTTGCATTTTTCGCGAGCTCCAGCCATGTACGCACCGCTTCAAAACGACACCTTTATCCGCGCGTGTATGCGCCAAGCCACCGAGCACACCCCCGTGTGGCTAATGCGGCAAGCAGGCCGCTATTTGCCTGAGTACAAAGCCACCCGAGCCAAAGCCGGCAGCTTTATGGGTCTGGCGACCAATACGGATTACGCGACTGAAGTCACACTGCAGCCGCTGGAGCGCTACAAGCTGGACGCTGCCATTTTATTCAGCGACATTTTGACCATCCCCGACGCGATGGGCCTGGGCCTGAGCTTTGCATTGGGCGAAGGTCCGAAATTTGAGCGCAACGTACGCGACGAAGCCGCCGTTGACAAGCTCGCCGTGCCCGATATGGCCAAGCTGCGCTATGTGTTTGATGCGGTCACGTCGATCCGCAAAGCGCTGAATGGCCGTGTACCGCTGATTGGCTTTTCAGGCAGCCCCTGGACGCTGGCCTGCTACATGGTGGAAGGCGGTGGGTCTGACGACTACCGCGCGGTGAAAACCATGCTGTACCAGCGGCCAGACTTGATGCACCGGATGCTGGCGATCAACGCCGATTCGGTGGCCGAGTATCTGAACGCGCAAATCGAAGCTGGCGCGCAAGCCGTGATGATTTTTGACAGCTGGGGCGGCGTGTTGTCGGATTCAGCCTTTCCTGAATTCAGCCTGGCGTACACCGCGCGGGTTTTGTCCAAGCTCAAGCGCAGCCATGATGGGGTGGTGATTCCGCGCCTGGTGTTTACCAAAGGCGGCGGCTTGTGGCTAGACGCCATGGGTCAGCTGGACTGCGAGGTGCTGGGCCTGGACTGGACTGTCAATTTGGGCAAAGCACGGGTGCAGGTTGGCCACAAGATGGCGTTGCAAGGCAACCTCGACCCCAATGTGTTGTTTGCCAACCCGTCGCAAGTTGAAGCCGAGGCCATCAAGGTGCTAAACAGCTTTGGCAGGCCGCATCTGGATGCAAATTCCACCGGGCCGACGCATATATTTAACCTGGGCCACGGCATTAGCCAATTCACACCGCCTGAGAACGTAGAAGTGTTAGTAAACGTAGTGCACGCTTACTCTCGCAGGATGCGTGCCCAGTCGTTTGATGGATAACTTAAGGCTTCCTCAACAGACTTTATTTGACCTTTTTTTAGCTATTCCTAGCATAAATTTTGTTATGGATTTGCGACTTATGCACAAATTTCGAAGCGCCGCACAGGTCGTCTACGCATATCGGGCATCCCCCGCTATCAAAGCCATAGCTACTGTAAGTTGTTGATTTATAACGGTTTGTTAAAGTGCTTTTAAAACGGGCATTCTAGTCAGACCGTTGAATTTAAAGGCTTTCGGGCTGGTGGCTGAAAGCTATCAACAAAGTTATCCACAGAAAAAGTGAGCTTTGGTAAAGCTCTTGTAAATCAAGCACTTAGAGCGTTGTCTGCATGTAGTGACCCAGCAATGCCAACATTTTTATACAACCTGTCCCGTTTTTTATGACCCATCGGCTTCAAATAGCAGTTGCTGTACCTGCCCATGGTGCCATGGCCAAGACATTGACTTACCAAAGCGCACTGCCATTGGCGGTCGGAACATTGGTTCGGGTGCCGTTGGCCAAGCGCGAGGTGCTGGGTGTGGTGTGGAGCAATGCAGCCAGCAGCGGCGGTTTGCTGGAGACACAAACCAAGAGCATTGCTGGCACGCTGCAAGGCTTAAGCCCGCTGGATGCCCATTGGCTGGCTCTGATCAGCTTTACTGCCAGCTACTACCAGCGCTCTATTGGCGAGGTGGCGCTGGCTGCGTTGCCGCCGCAGTTGCGGGAATTGACTGCCTTGCAGCTGGCCAGACGATTGAAGCGCCCACTGCTGGACACCAGCCACCCGGAAGTTGCTATTAATTTAGTAGCTGCCAGCGCGCAACAATCAACGGCTATAGCTGCTTTTGATGGTGAGAACAGTGCTAAAAAGCGGCCTGCATTGCTGTTTGGCGCCACCGGCAGCGGCAAAACTGAGGTGTATCTGCGCCTGGCTGCCCAAGTTTTAGAGCTGGATCCCACTGCCCAGGTGCTGGTGATGGTTCCAGAGATCAACCTGACGCCGCAGCTTCAGTCAAGATTTGAAGCGCGCTTTGCCCATCTGTGGCAGGAGCGTGTGGTCGCCATGCACAGCGGCTTGACACCTGCCCAGCGCCTGAAAAGCTGGCTGGCTGCGCATGCTGGCCACGCCCGGCTGATTTTGGGCACCCGCATGGCGGTGCTGGCGTCTATGCCCAACCTGAAACTGATTGTGGTTGATGAAGAGCACGACCCCAGTTACAAACAGCAGGAAGGCGCACGTTATTCAGCACGTGATCTGGCGGTGTACCGCGCCAGCATTCAGCCAGATTGCCGCGTGTTGCTGGGCTCAGCCACGCCGTCGCTGGAGAGCTGGCAGGCCACGATCAGCGGGAAGTATCAACTCTTGACCATGTCAGACCGCATCGGAGTGGCCCTTCCACCCTCCCCAGACTTACTCCCTCTTCCTTTGGAAGAGGGCAGGGGTGAGGGCTCCCCGAATTTGACTCTCGACACGCCGATCAAAACCCCCGGCCAACTCCCCACCGTCCGCCGCCTGGACATGTGCCAGCAACCCAAAAACTGCATCATCGCCCCGCCGCTGCTCAAAGCCATTGAAGAACGCATCGCACGCGGCGAACAGTCATTGATTTTTTTAAACCGGCGCGGCTACGCCCCCGTGCTGGCCTGCCACGACTGCGGCTGGAAAAGCGAATGCCCACATTGCAGCGCGTACCGCGTGTTTCACAAAATTGACCGCACCCTGCGCTGCCACCACTGCGGCTACACAGAACGCGTGCCGCGCGCCTGCCCGACCTGCGGCAACATTGACATTGCGCCCGTCGGGCGCGGTACCGAGCGGCTGGAAGAACATCTGGCCGAGTTGCTGGCCAACGTCAAACGACCTAATGGCAGCGCTGTGCGCATTGCCCGCATCGATGCAGACAGCACACGGCTCAAAGGTGCATTGCAGCAGCAACTGGCCAGCGTGCACGAGGGCGAAGTCGATGTGCTGGTCGGTACCCAAATGATTGCCAAAGGCCACGACTTCAGGCACATCACACTGGTAGCCGCTATCAACCCCGACGGGGCCTTGTTTTCAAGCGATTTCCGCGCGCCCGAGCGATTGTTCAGCCTGCTCATGCAAGCCGGTGGCCGGGCCGGGCGTGATGCTGCGCGCAGCAGCACAAGCGAGATGTGGGTGCAAACCTTTCACCCGCAACACCCACTGTTTGCCGCGCTTAAAACCCACGACTACCCCAAGTTTGCCGCCCAACAACTGGAAGAACGCAAAGCCGCAGGACTGTCACCGTTTGGCTTTTCTGCATTGATACGCGCAGAAGCCAAAGCGCAAGATGTGGCTCAAGGCTTTTTAAACGCAGCCATTGCTTCAGCGTTAGCAGCAGAACTGGAAGGCCACGACCACATCACAGCCTACCCGGCAGTACCCATGACCATCCAGCGCGTCGCCAACATTGAGCGCGCACAAATGCTGGTGGAAAGCGCGTCCCGCACCGCCCTGCAACGCTTTTTGGCCGCGTGGCAGCCTGTGTTGTTTGAAACGCGCAAGCAGGGCGAATTCAAAAGCCTGATTCGCTGGGCGATTGATGTGGATCCGCTGGTGATTTGAGCAGATTTAGTGTTGGGTCAACAGCTCAATGTGGCTTGATCAATAAGTATGGAGTAGCTGTTTGATTCGACCAATCTGGCGCTGATTAGGTGGTTTTTCAGCAGGGTATCCCCGATGGTTCATAGTTTTCCCAACTTTCCCTATTAGTTTTCGCTGTTCAATTGAAAGCGACAAAAGTGTTGAATTCTTTGGATCATGCTCTGCAATCCAAACTAGCTTTCCAAACGCCGTCCCACATGCGGAGTACAAGCGCTGCACCTCTTCATCGCTGTTCAGCAAATTTAATTCAGACTCGCCAATCTTTTGAATCATGAGGAATCCTATGCGCATCAACGCGACATTGATGTCGCCCCCTACCGATTTAAGCTCCTCAAGCAATTCAAAAAACTTTGGGATCTTCCCTTCATAGCTCACTTTTTCCAAGTCTTTTGTCACAGCCAATACTTTGGGATCGGTTGATTCGACTTGGTACTTCAACAATGCATGTTGTACGTATTCGAGTTCTAGCAAACTAGTAATCAACTTGTCAGATATTTTCTTCTCCAGCTCAGCCTGCGTGTACCAAATCCGCAAAATCTCCACGAACAAACTAACAGGCTCTCCACGCTGCTTTTTAACCTCCATGCAAAGCCGCATCAACGGTTCACAAAGTTCGTAAAAGCTTTCACGGCCCTTTTCAATCGACCGAACATAGCGTTTGTCTTTAAGCTGCTTGAGTTGACTTGAGCAAACCTGCTGCGTAATAAAACAAGCCTTCGCTATCGCTTTGACAGTAGCCGCGCCGCGGTAATGCACCAAATATTCGGCAATCTTTCGCTGCTGCCCCGGCAACTCCTTCATCCGCGCCTGGTAGTACGGTGTCAATTCGTCCAGGGTGTGCATGAACGCTTGAACCAGTTCGTCAAGCGCTTCATGACTTAAAAACTGCGCAAAGATGATGTAGATACGCGGGTTGCCCTCTGCCAGGTGATGCACCGCCCGGATGCGCGCGCGGCCTTCAGGCGTGTCGATAAACGCAGCCAGATCAGCATCGCCGCGCTCTACCGCAATCTTGCGTAGCAGGCTCACCACATCTTCAAACTCAAGCTCTGCTAACGGCTCAATGTCAAAGAAACCGTAAAACGCTGACTTGTGAACGCTGACTCCTGCAAACAGAGAAGGCGTAGTGCAAACCAGCACCATGTTGCTATGGTTTTGAATAAATGCGCGCCAGGCTTTTTGGCCTTGATCGCCGATCTGGTCAAACAGATCGTCGAGGTTCTCCAGCAAGATAACCAGGCACTTTTCAGCGACAACATCCAGCAGCAAAGACTCTGCCTGTTTGGCGGCATCATCCACTTTCAAGTCATAAAGCGGTTGTGTACGCTCGTTGATTTTGAATTGGGGATAGCTTGCATCCAGCGTGCGCAATATACGCATCACCAGTTCAAAAAAGCTGGTCACGCCCCATTCTTCTTCGCGCATCCAGACAATCAAGGCTTTGCTTTTTGCCTCTTTTGATTTAGCCAAACGGTGATGCAGCAATGAGATCAAGTGTGTTTTGCCAATGCCCCGGGGGCCTACAAACAAGGTGTGGTGGCGGCTGCCTGTGCGCAGGCTGTCTGTGACGTTGGCCAAGGCGCGTTTGAGCAGTGGTTCGCGTTGAACCAGCATGGCTTCCAATGTTTCGGGCGCCATCATGCTGGGCGTGAAGTGTGACAGATACAAGGTGCGCTTGATTTGAAGTTCACTCGCGGTGCCTGTTTTTGCTGAAGCCTTCATGCGACTTCTCCAGTTGCACCAGCAGCAAGACTGCGCTGCCAGACCCACCAGCGTTTGACAACCGTGAATTTGAAGCTGATTTCGCCTGCAGCGTTGCGATGAAAGTAGTGGTCACGCTCCAGCAGGCGGGTGAGTTCAATCCAATCCTGCTGAGCTACTGCCGGGTAGGCTGCCTTGGCGCGCTTGATGGCGTCCAGAACTGAAATGCTGTCTGTGCAAGAGGCCACGGCGTCCAGCAAGGCCAAGCATTCACCACGCTGCGTGCCATAGTAGGCCAGTGTGCGTTCTTCATAGTGCTGCAAGTCCCATGGATTGTCTGCAGAGTGAATGCAATGGCTGATGACAGCTTCAACGGCTGCCATGTCTAGTACTTGGCCAGGCCGGGGCGGTGTTTTCAGGATGGCGGATACGACGTGGTGGATGTAAAAAGGAATGCAATCTACAGTTTGTGCCAACTGGGCGTACAGCGCATCTGACGACAATTGCAAGCCGTTATCGACAAAAAGTTGTTTGGCCAAACCAGTCGCGTCTGCCAGTGCTAGCGGCTCTACTTCGACGCTCAACATATCGTTGACTGGCGTGTTGTTATAGCCTTGCACCTTCAGGGCGCGCACGATGTGATGCAAGCCCAAACTGCCGGTAAAAACCATACGCAATTTGCTTGCATGTTGTTGGCGCAGCGTGCGCAAGGCATCCAGTAACTCCATCGCCTCTTGCGGGTTGTGTTTGGCAATGATCTCCAGCATCCATGGCAATTCGTCCCACAGAAATACAAAGCGCTCAACCGTTGCAATGTCGCTTAGATGAGCGATTGCATCGCCCAGGACTTGCTTCCAGTGTTTGGATGAAAAGTTGGGCAGTTTGACGGGGCCAATTTGTGCACCACCCATCTGGTCACCAAGGCCTTGCAACCAGTTTCTGAAATTGGTTTTGGCTTCCAAATGAGGATACAAGTCAGCCATCACATATTGCACAAACTCGGTTGCACTGCGTACCGCACCGATGTCACGCTTGATGATGACCCAGTTTGTAGGCGCGCTGGCTTTGAACTTTTCCAAAACGTGTGTTTTGCCGGATCGCCTTTCGGCAACCAGCAAAACGCTTTGCTGAGACAGCACTTGGCTCAAATAATTAACAACTGCTTCGCGGCCAACAATGTCGCCGATGTTGAGAATTCCACCTGGATTTGGCTTCATAGTACGCTATATTTTATTTACGATGAAATTATTGTACGTTAGATTTGGTGTATTTAATAATGCAAACTTGCTTTGTACCGTTGCCTGGGCAAAAGCGCTAATGGTTAGGCGAGTTGGTGAGCCATAACTGCGTATCGCCTACCCGCCGTCCCCATGACCATCCAGCGCATTGCAAACGTCGAGCGCGCGCAAATGCTGGTTTGTTGTTTGAAACACGCAAGCAGGGTGAATTCAAAAGCCTGATTCGCTGGGCGATTGATGTGGATCCGCTGGTGATTTGAAGAGGTGCAGATTTTTTAATTTGGGCTTTTCTCTTGCCGAGAGACCAAATAAAAACTATATTCGGTCTATGCAATATTCCACCCAAATCAAACCCATCAGTTACGTCAAAGCCAACGCCGCGCAGGTATTACGCGATCTGACGATTAGCCGCGACGTGCTGGTCATCACGCAAAACGGCGAGGCAACCGCGGTGATGCAAGACATTGCCAGCTATGAGGCTGACCAGCAGGCGCTGGCTTTGCTGAAGATCCTGGCACTCGGCAACCAGCAAATTGAACAAGGGAAAGTAACTCGCATCTCAGATGCTGCTGCACGCATTCGGGCCAAACAAACTGCTGCCAGCCATTAGTCGATGACAGCAATCTACGAAGTAGTGCTCACTGAAGATGCGCAACAAGACCTTCAAGAGCTTTACGATTACATTGCCGAGATTGACGCACCTGCCAAAGCCGATTACGTACTTGATCGTATTGAGCAGTTGGTGACAAGCTTGGCAAACATGCCTGAGCGAGGGGCATGGACCAAAGAGCTGTTGGCGCTTGGAATTCGGGAATACCGCGAAATCTATTTCAAGCCCTATCGAGTCATTTACCGTGTGATTCGGAGCGATAAGCGCCGCATGGTTTATGTGTACCTGATTGTTGACGGCCGGCGTGACATGCAAGCTTTACTGCAACGAAGAATGTTTCGGACTTAAGAAGTGCATCAACTAACCCGCGCAAGCTCCCGTGCCAACCCCAGCCCGGACTCCCAAGCAGTACTCATTTGCGCATACAACGGTGCAGCAATCCGCTGATCTGCCTGACACTTTGCCAGCGCCTGCGTAATGCCCTGCGCAATCCGCTGAATCACCGCTGCAGGGTCTGACACACCACAAACGCGCCGCCCAAAATCCAGCAAGTCTTTGGCGTAAGGGTAGATTTTTGAACCCTTGGCGCCTGCAAACAGTTTGAGCGCCATGGTGTGGTCTTCCAGCTCGGGGCCGCCTTCAAAGCGCTGGTATTTATAGATGGATGTGGTGACCACGTCGAACATGGGGGCCAGGCGCACGTCATGGATGCCGCTGTACAGCACCCCGAAGTTTTTGAGGTGGCCATCGCCGTTGTGCACCATGGCGGTGAAGGCGACTTGTTCATAAAAGCGCGCCAGCTCGGCTGCAGGCAGATTAATCAACTTCAGGGCGGTGGCTATGCGCTCGTAGCTGCCGTGGTACTTGCGGTCAGACAATGTGTCGCGTACCCGCTGACCCATCAGCGATGCAGCGTCTTCAAAACCCAACCGGGTGCCATCCGCGGCAATGTCAAAACGCTCGATCACCAGCAACGATCCATCTTCAGACAAGTCGAACGGCGCAACTTCAATGCCCGCTTCCCGTGCGGCGCAAAGGCACATGAACTCGTTGGCCGACAGGCCGGGGTAACGGTCAGCCGCCATCTTGATGATAAGTGTCGGCACTGGAATGGTTGCCCTGTCAGGCACCATGATTTTGGGTTGAACGCCTGATATGCCTGCGCCGGTCGACAGGTAGGCGTGCATCAACTCTTGAAACAACGCAGGGCCATTGCCGCTGGCTAGCAAGTCTGCCTTGTTGACCACTGCACCGGGTTTTAGAGCAGGTGTATCAGCCAGGCGATAGCCCAGCCGCCCGATGCCGTTGTCGCCCATCAGCGCCAGCAGGTGCATGGGGGTGATCGCCTGCTTGGGAAAAAACTCGCGAATTTGCATGAACAAATATCCCTCGGGCAGATTCATGTCCATGGCCGGAAACAGCGCACCGCCGCCATCAAAATGCAAAGTTGCGGGTGGCATCAGCAAAGACACGGCGGGCTGGGCCGGGTCATCGCGCCGGTAGTCAAACGTGTAGGTGGATGCGTGTGCCAATTGGCCACTGTGCGTGCCATTGATATCGACATCCAGCAGGCGGATGCGTTCAGGCAGCACGGATGTCCTCGTCTTCCTCGGCTTCATCCGCAAATCGGCGCTGCATTTCTTCGAGCGACGGCATGCCTGCTTTTTGCAAGCTGATGCACAAGCCCATGGCGCGGAGAATGTCAAACAAAGACGCTACTGTGACATCGCCTCCGCGCTCCAGGTTGTGCAGCACAGTGCGGCTCCGCCCGGCCTTGCGGGCAATGGATATGGCAGACAGCTTGTTGTTTGCCCGGTAGCGTGCTACCGCGTTACCGAGGTCAACTGGGAGCTTCAATTTGTCCATAAAATTGGACATTAGAAACTAAATCTATACGTTTGTCCATTTTAATATACAAATATTCATGGGTTTTAGGCCTATTGAACGTAATCTAACTCAAACCAGCAACGCCACAGCCCCAGAAAACGTCAAAAACGCCAGCACGGTCGAAAGCAAAATAATCCGCGCAATTCGGCCGTTGTCAGCGTCAAAGCGCTCGGCCAGCAGGGCCACGTTGCTGGCGCTTGGCAGGGCTGCTACCAGCACCACAACCGTTAAGGCAAAACGGTCCAGCGGCAGGCCCAGGCGAATCGCTGTCAGGCCCAGCAGCAGCAACAAAACCGGGTGCAGTACCAATTTAATCAGCACGACCGGCAGGTAGTCGCCCAGTGGCGTTGGTGCAGTTGCGTTGGCCTGCGACCGGGCCAGCACTGCGCCGATGGTGAACAGCGCCACAGGCGATGCGGCGTCTGCCAGCAAACCCACGGTTTGCATCACGGGCAGTGGCAGCGTGAATTGAAAGGCCGATGCGATGGCCCCGCCCAAAATTGCCCATGGCATCGGGTTCATGGCAGCGCCTTTGAGTGCATTTTTTGCGGCCACACTGGCTCCGTGGCTACCTGCTGCATCCAGCCGCGACAGCGCAATGCACAGCGAGCTGGTCACCACCAGGTCCACCACAATGGTCACGATGGCCGGGCCTGCGGCTTTGGCGCCCAGCAGCGCTACCAGCAACGGAACGCCCATAAAACCGGTGTTGGGAAAAGCTGCTACCAGCGCGCCAAACGACGCGTCGTTCCAGCCGATGCGGCCGCGGTGGGTCACAGCAATCGTAAAGCCCACCATCACCAGTGCACATGCCAGGTACACCGCCACCAGAGCGCCGTCGAGCAACTGCGCAATCGGTGTAGATGCGCCAAAACGGTACAGCATGCAGGGCACTGCAAAGTACAGCACAAAAGTGTTCAGCCCCGGAATGGCCACCTGCGGCAACCAGCCACGCCGTGCTGCGATGTAGCCGCACAAAACGAGTGCGAAGAAGGGAAACGTAACTAGGAGAATGGCGAGCATGACGTTTGAATTGTCTGGGTGAGAGAAAACAGTGCTATCAAATAAATAGCTGTTTGCGCGCTATCTTATTCGGCTGGAGCCCGAAAACATGGTTTAAAGGAAAGATTTTGGGCTTCTACAAAGGTGCGTCCTAAAAAAGCATCAAAAAAGCCGCTAGCGGTACAACCGCCAACGGCAAAGGTGATTGGGTTTGGAGCTTGGTAATGGTCTCTGGCAGCAACGGAGTTTTGGTCACCATGATGCAGGCTTCGCACCCATGCGCTAAAGCTAGACGGGCTGCTTTCAGCACGTCCTTGTCTTGTACGTCGTTGCAGTATTTCACCTCGACGGCGATACGGGTAGAACCCAGGTCAACAATAAAGTCGATTTCGTCATTGTTGCGCCGCCAGTAACCCAGCTCGACCAGCCCCGGCCAGCGGCGCAGGTGGTTGGCAACTACGTTTTCAGCATAAGCGCCCATTAACGTCGGGTCAGCCACCATTTGCTCCTGGCTAAGCTTCATGACAGCGTTACGTACCGCCAGGTCGACCAGGTAGGTTTTGAAGTTACCCGCCTTGGGCGTGGACTTGGTGCTGGTGTGCTTGTGCAGCCGCCACACCAGGTCGGTGGCTTCCAGCAGGGGAAAGTAGGTTTCGATGGTGCTGCGCGCCAAGCCTATTTCGCTGCTGATTTGAGTCAGGTTGCTTTCGCGGCCAGGGTCTTTGAGCAGCCCCAAATAAAAGCGCCGCAGCATTTCGGGTTTGCGAAATTCAGCGGCTACCAGCAGGTCTTCAAAGATGACACGTTCGACCTGGTTTTGGTAGAGGTACTCCTGTTTGGCGAGCAGGGTGGGGAGGTTCCAGACTTCTGGGAAGCCGCCTTCGAAGAGAAAGTTTTCTAATACGCTTGCATCTATTTCCCACCCATCAAGAAACTGACTTGTGAGCGTCATCCAAGAATCCTGACTGTGTTTGCGAGCCTCTGTGCCAAAAACATTCAGAAAACTGCTGACGTCTATGTCAGGCCTCAACTGCTCTGGTTCGCCTTGCCGTCGCAAGGTGTCCCACTCCCGAAAACTAAACGGCAACACGTGAAAGTCTTTTACCCGCCCCAACAAACTCTCACGTGACTTTTTAAAAATAGGCGCGCTGGCCGACCCCGACACCACAAAGCGCACCGGCGTTTTCAGGTCATAAAACTTCTTTAAATACAGCTCCCAGCGCGGAAAGCGCTGAATCTCGTCCAAAAACAGATAAGTTGGACCGCCCCGGGACGCTTCAACGCCAGTTGCCACGAGGTCATTAAAAAACTTATCCTGGTTAAACCCTGGAATCTCCAGCCCCGGGTCTTGCATCGAAAAATACACAATGCGTCTGGCCTGTGCTTCGGGATCTGGCGCGTCTTTGATCAATTGCTGAATACACTGCTGCAGCAACGTGCTTTTACCCACACGGCGCGGGCCTGTGACAGACACCATTTGCGGCAACTGCTTGACGTCGGCATACAAATCATCAAACACATCACGTCTGAATTCAGGCAAACCTTCAAAGGCCTGCGCAGGCGTTTGAAGGTTTGCCCACCACGGGTTGTAGGCGTGCAGAATATCGAACGTGGTGAAAAGGCTGGATACAACATCAGTCATTTGGCAAATTATGCATATTTACTGTTATAAAGTCAAATATGCATGAATTGATGTTTCGTCGGCTTATTCTCTTCTCAAATTAGCTCGCCCGTTATGATGCAAATCAGCTTTTACAACTGCTTATTTGCCCAATCAAGCCACTTCTTAGCTTGAATTTACTCCTGAATCGATCCCCACGAATGTCCGACCCCCTGGCCTCCGGCCTGAACCTGGCGCAACAAGAAGCCGTTAACTATTTTGAAGGCCCTTGTCTGGTGCTGGCAGGCGCTGGCTCGGGCAAAACGCGGGTGATCACGCACAAGATTGGGCGGCTGATTCAGTCGGGCCTGAAAGCTGAGCAAATTGCAGCGATTACCTTTACCAACAAAGCCGCTGCCGAGATGCGGGAGCGGGCCAAAAAGCTGATGGGCCGTAGCGCAAAGGGCGTGCTGATTTGCACTTTTCACTCGCTTGGCATGCGCATGCTGCGGCAAGACGGTGAGGTGCTGGGGCTGAAAAAACAGTTTTCGATTCTGGACACTGACGACGTGACCAGCATCATCAAGGACGCGGGCGGCGGCACTGATGCAGCCACCGCCCGGCAGTGGCAGTGGACGATCAGCAGGTGGAAGAACATGGGGCTGAATTCGGCGCAAGCCGCTTTTGGTGCAAATGGTGAAGAAGAGGCGCTGACGGCACGCATCATGGCGCGTTATGAAGAGCGATTGACGGCCTACCAGAGCGTGGACTTTGATGATCTGATTGGGCTGCCACTCAAGCTGTTGAAACAGCACGAAGCAGTACGCAGCAAGTGGCAAGAAGCCCTCGGCCACGTATTGGTTGATGAATACCAGGACACGAACGCCACGCAGTATGAAGTGCTGAAGTGCCTGGTGGGTGAAAAAGGAAGATTCACCGCCGTGGGCGACGATGACCAGTCGATATACGGGTGGCGCGGTGCGACGCTCGACAACCTGAAAAAGCTTCCCGTCGATTACCCGAATTTGAAGGTCGTGAAGCTGGAGCAAAACTACCGCTCCACCAGCGCGATTTTGCGCGCGGCCAACAACGTGATTGCGCCGAATCCCAAGCTGTTTCCGAAAACATTGTTCAGTGAACTCGGTGAAGGCGAACCCGTGCGTGTGGTGGATTGCGACAGTGAAGAGCACGAGGCCAGCCGCGTAGTGGCGCGCATACAAAGCTTACGGGCCGAGGGCACATTGCAAGCGGCTGGCGGGCAATACCGGGAATGGAAAGATTTTTGCGTGCTGTACCGCGCCAACCACATGGCCAAGCCGTTTGAAAAGGCCTTTCGCAAAGCCAATATTCCGTACAAGGTGTCGGGCGGACAAAGCTTTTTTGACCGGGCTGAAATCAAAGACCTGTGTTGCTGGCTGCGCCTGCTGGCCAACAACGATGACGACCCGGCCTTCATGCGTGCCGTCACCACGCCAAAACGCGGCATTGGCCACACCACACTGGGCACGCTCGGAACGTTTGCCAATCAATACAAATTGAGTCTGTTTGAAGCGCTGTTCAGCAACTCGCTCAACTCGGTGTTGCCTGCCAAAGCCGTGGCCAGTCTGCATGAATTTGGTCGCTACCTGAACGACCTGGAATATCGTGCCAAACGCACGGTGGGAGCTGTTGACGCACTGGTTTTTTTAAAAGACTGGCTGAAAGAAATCGACTACGAAAAGAACCTGTACGACGGTGAAGACAGCGAAAAAATAGCCGCCGCCAAATGGACTAACGTGATGGATTTTTGCGAATGGATGGCGTTGCGTTGTGGCGGGCAGGATGATGATGAAGCGGTTGGGAATGTCATCACCGCGCCAACCAAAACCATGCTCGAAGTGGTGCAAAGTATTGCGCTGCTGTCAACCCTGAGTGAACGCGAAGGCGACCAGAATGTCGTCACGCTATCGACCCTGCACGCGGCCAAAGGCCTGGAGTGGCCGCATGTGGTGCTGGCAGGCGTCAATGAAGGGCTGTTGCCTTTCAAGATGGAGGATGGCAGCGAAGAAGACATTGCCCAGCGCCTGCAGGAAGAGCGCCGCCTGATGTACGTCGGCATCACGCGCGCGCAGCGCACGCTGGCCGTGAACTGGCTGCGCCGCCGCAAGAAAGGGCGTGACACGATTGCCAGTTTGCCCAGCCGATTTATCGCCGAGATGGCGTTGAGCAAAGAGACCACCCGAGAAGACCCGCGCGAGAAAATCAAGGCGCTGCGGGCTGAGTTTGCGCAGCGTGCAATAACTGCAGCAGCTGTGCAGGCAACTGCAAAGACAGCCGACGAGATACCCGCCTGGGAATGACCATGAAACCGCCAGCCTTTAAATTGTTTGCTATATTTTTAATAGCTGCTTGCGCGCATATTACGTCGGCTAGAGCACAAAATGATGCTCAAAACGGGCCAAAAGCATCGTGTAAATCCGCCAAGGACATCAAAGCCCCGCAGCTTTATGGCATGTGGCAAGTCAGCTTTACCAACCCGCCCGCTGGCCTGCCCGCCTCCGCCACGCTGCTGCTGGAAAGGCACGAGGAGTTTTCAGACAGCCTGCAAGGCGTGGTCACGCGCAAGCTGCCTGCTTTGCAGAACGCAAAAGATGGCCATGCGGCCAAAGCGGCTCTGGCAGGCGATGTGGAGGACGGCTTTGTGATTCTGGACGAATCCAGCAACAACGTCAGCATTTCCGGCACCTGGAACGGCCAGCTGGTGGATGGCTCTTGTGGCCGCGAAGTCAACGGCGTGTGGAAAGACACCAGCACCAGTGCTGCAACCGATGCGCCAGACGTGCCCTTCACCATGAAAAAACTATCGGGCTGGTGACCTACAGCTGACGACGCAGGCATTGCACACCGCTGGGCGGCTCTGCACATTACCCTCGGCAGATGACTGCCAACGACACTTTTTTCTGGGGCTGCGTTGTGTTTGGCGCACTGCTGATTGCCAAAACGCTGGGCGGCTCGTTTATTGCCCGCCTGCCGATGAGCACTGCCATGCTGTACCTGGCAGTTGGCGTGGCCATTGGCCCGATGGGTTGGGGGCTGGTCAAACTGAACGCTTTTGACAACACGCTGTTGCTGGAGCGGCTGGCTGAGGTTGCGCTGCTGATTTCGCTGTTCACAGTTGGCATGAAGTTTGAGCTGAAGAAAAAAGACATGCGCTGGCGCATCCCGGTGCAGCTGGCAACGGTGTCGATGGTGGTCACGGTCGGCTTGATCACTGCCGCCGGTATGTGGCTGCTGAATTTGCCGCTGGGCGCTGCCATTTTGCTGGGCGGCATTCTGGCGCCGACCGACCCTGTATTGGCCTCTGATGTGCAAATGGCTGACACCACAGACCGCGACCGGCTGCGCCTCGGCCTGACCGGTGAAGGCGGGCTGAACGACGGCACAGCGTTTCCATTTGTCATGCTGGGGCTGGGTTTGCTGGGCTTGCACGAACTGGGCAATTACGGGTGGCGCTGGTGGACCATTGATGTGCTGTGGTCGGTGGCAGGCGGATTGGCGCTGGGCTATGCGCTGGGCGGCCTGGTGGGGCGGGCGATTGTGTACCTGCGCACCCGGCATCGCGAAGCGCTGGGCTCGGATGAATTTATTGCGCTGGGCCTGATTGCGCTGACCTATGGCGTAGCGCTGCTGCTTCACACGTATGGCTTTTTGGCGGTGTTTGCAGCGGGTGTGGCGCTGCGGCGCATTGATGATCCCGTCAAGCCAACAACCGTCGAGCCGCCCCCGGATATGGATCCGGAAGACGCTAAAGCCACCGGAAGCCAGGCGCCAGCACACATGATGCGGCAGGTAGAGCGGTTTAACAGCCAGCTGGACAGCTTTGCAGAAGTGGGCATGGTGCTTGTCGTCGGCGTGTTGCTGGCCAGCGTGAGTTTTGACACCCGTTTTTGGTGGTTTGTGCCGCTGCTGTTTATCGTCATTCGTCCGGTTGCTGTTGCGATTGGCCTCCTGGGCACTGACGCAAAACCTGCCCAGCGGCGGCTCATGGCGTGGTTTGGCATACGCGGCATTGGCTCGCTGTATTACCTGCTGTATGCCATCAACCACGGGCTTCAGCGCGATATTGCCCAGCAGTTGCTGTCGGTCACACTGGTGGTGATTGTCTGCTCGGTGGTGGTGCATGGGGTGTCGGTGACGCCGCTGATGCAGCGGTATGAGGCGCGCAAAGCTAAAACCCAGCCAGGAAAACGCTAAACACCTGCTATTTTTTTAATAGCTGCTTGCGCGCTATTTGATTAGGCAAGAGCACTTTTTGATCAAATAAACTGGATACTGGTCAATTACCCGTCAGTTGCCAATCTGTACTATCGGGTATCTAAATGAACGAAGTGGTCATTTATGGCATAGTCCAGTCTTCTACAACTTTTCAAGAAATTTATGACCACCAGCAATCGCCGCATTTTCATGCAGCTAGTAGCCATTTCTGCCACCACGGGTGCAGCTGCCAACGCATTGGCCCAGGCTCCAGCCTTGCTCAGTGAAAAAGATCCTACAGCCGTGGCTTTGGGTTATGCCGCAGACACCGCCAAAGTGGATGCAAAAAAGTACCCCAAACACAGCAAAGAGCAAAACTGCGCCAATTGCCAGTTGTATGCAGGCAAGCCAAAGGACGCAGCTGGCGCATGCCCATTGTTTGCAGGCAAACAGGTCGCCGCAAACGGCTGGTGCACTGCCTGGGTTAAAAAAGCAGCTTGATGCAATAAATCAATGATGGCTTGAGCCCGGCAGGCGCTCAAGTCCGATCATCAGGCTCCTGGGGTATCGACTGTAAAATCAGGTCAGCGCAAGTTTGTATGTTGTCAATACTTCATCCTGTGGTTTTCACCACGCTGCACTGCACTGCACTGACCCATATTTCAGGAACTCACATTTCGCATGCACACCACTGACAGTCAGGCATCGTGCACCGCAAACGTTCCCAGGCCCTTTAATTTGCAGTTGCACGAAGCAAGTTGTGTGCGGGGCAATCGCCAGCTTTTTCAAAACCTGTCGGCAGATATCAGATCAGGCGATTTGCTCAGGGTGCGGGGGGCCAATGGCGCGGGCAAAACCAGCTTGCTGCGCATGCTGTGCGCTTTGATGTTGCCAACCGACGGCCACATCACATGGCAAGGCGCGCCACTGGCGGGCCAACGCAGTGAATTTAACCGTTGCCTGGTGTATGTGGGCCATGCAGCCGCTGTCAAAGACGAGTTGTCGCCGCTGGAAAATTTGCTGGACGCTCTTGCCCTGGCGGGCCACCCCGCCACTACATCGGTTGCCATGCAGGCGCTTGTTGGCGCTGGCTTGCGCGGTTTTGAAAAAACGCCCGTCAGGTATTTGTCGCAGGGCCAACGACGGCGCAGCGCGCTGGCGCGTTTGGCGTTAAGCCAGCATGCGCCCTTGTGGGTGCTGGATGAACCCTTTAACGCGCTGGACACCGCCGCCACCGCGTGGCTTACCAGCCTGATAGAAGCGCATCTGCAAAACGCCGGCCTGGTGGTGCTAACCAGCCACCAGGACATGCCAATCAAGGCAGCAAGCCAGAAAGAGCTGGCCTTATGACGGGCCTGATAACAGGCCTGACAAGCAAGCCAGGCATGCTGGCAGGTTTGCTGTGTGTCCTACGCCGGGACTTGCGCGTGGCCTGGCGCAGGCGCAGCGACGCGTTTGCAACGCTGGTGTTTTTTGTCATGGTGGTCAGCCTTTTCCCGTTGGGTGTGGGGCCAGAGCCGCAGCTGCTGCGCACCATGGCGCCTGGTGTGCTGTGGGTTGCAGCCATGCTGGCCAGCATGCTGTCGCTGCCGCGCCTGTTTGCCGACGATTACAGCGACGGAACTTTGGAGCAGATGTTGCTGTCCACACAGTCGCTGGGTTTGCTGGTCATGGGCAAAACGCTGGCGCACTGGATAGTGTCTGGCCTGCCCCTGGTGTTGCTGTCGCCGGTGCTGGCATTGCAGTTTGATTTGTCAGGAGCATCTACCGGGGTATTGGCGCTGTCGCTGTTGCTGGGCACTCCGGTGCTCAGTCTGGTCGGCTCAATCGGCGCCGCATTGACTGTCGGGCTGCGCGGCTCAGGGGTTTTGCTGTCACTGCTGGTGTTGCCCTTGAGCATTCCCGTGCTGATTTTTGGTGCCGGGGCAGTTGAAGCCTTTAACGCCGGGCTGGGGGTGTCAGGGCACTTTTCATTGCTGGGAGCGCTGCTGATTGTGGCTGTAGTGGCAGCGCCCTGGGTGGCAGCAGCGGCGCTGCGGATATCGATGGAATAACAGCTTGCTGGACTGAATAAAATAATCGAGACAAATCTGGAATAAAAACAAGTGCCAACGAACAAGATTAATTGGTTTTATTACGCAGCGCCCCAGCGCTTTTACCCGCTGGCAGGCAAGTTGATGCCGTGGTTTGCTGCGGTGGGAGTGCTGCTGATGGCCTACGGTTTGTATTTGGGCTTGTGGGTAGCGCCCACTGACGCAACACAAGGCCAGGCTTACCGGATTATTTTTGTACACGTACCGACGGCCTGGATGTCGATGGTGCTTTACGTTGCCATGGCTGGCTGGGCTGGTGCGGGGCTGGTGTTCAATTCACGTTTGTCGTCGATGATGGCCTGCGCGCTGGCTCCCACTGGCGCGCTGATGACTTTTTTGGCCTTGTGGACAGGCGCATTGTGGGGCAAGCCGACGTGGGGAGCCTGGTGGGTGTGGGACGCACGCCTCACGTCTGAGCTGGTGCTCTTGTTTTTGTACATCGGCTTCATGTCGCTGCATGCGTCTATCGACGACACGCGCCGGGCTGACCGTGCTGCGGGTCTGCTGGCGCTGGTTGGCGTAGTCAACGTGCCGATCATTTACTTTTCCGTCAAATGGTGGAACACACTGCATCAGGGCGCATCGGTCAGCTTCAAGGGAGCAAGCATGGCCACGCCGATGCTGGTTGCGATGCTCGTGATGACGCTGGCTTTTTGGGCCTATTGCATTGCTGTCGTGCTCAAGCGTGTCAGGGTGATTATTTTGGAGCGCGAGCGCCATACAGCCTGGGCGCGTGCCGAGATGGGAGCCAAATAATGTGGAGCAGCTTTGGCGAGTTTTTAGCCATGGGCGGCTACGGTTTGTATGTGTGGGGCTCGCTCGGGGTTTGCACTCTTGTCTGCATTTTGGAGCCAGTTGCCCTTAACCTCAAGCGCCGTGCGCTATTGGCTGAGGTACGGGAGCAGGGCTTGGCAGACAGGGGACAATCGGGCTTATGAAACCAAGAAGTAAACGACTGATTGCAATTGCCTGTGGACTGGCCGCGTTAAGCGCAGCTACAGCTTTGGTGCTCAATGCTTTTAACAGCAATCTGGTGTTTTTTTTCAGCCCGACGCAAGTCTCGGCCAATGAAGCGCCGCAGGGCCGGAGCTTTCGCATTGGCGGCTTGGTGGAAGAAGGCAGCATCAAGCGTGAGACCCAAGGCCTGACGACGCGCTTTGTTGTGACAGATTTGGCCAAGACCATTCCCGTCACGTATACCGGTTTGTTGCCTGACCTGTTCAAGGAAGGCAAGGGCGTGGTGGCGCAGGGCAAGCTGGGTGCGGACGGTATTTTCAGGGCTGACCAGGTACTGGCCAAGCATGATGAAAATTACATGCCGCCGGAAGCTGCTGATGCTTTGGCAAAAGCCAAGGCTGGCGCACCGCAGCAAACGAGCAAAACGCTGAAACCGTACTGAAAACGAATAGAGCACACCCCATGATCAGTGAACTCGGCCACTTCGCCTTAATTTTGGCTTTCATGATGGCCCTCATGCAAAGCGTGTTGCCACTCATCGGTGCGCACAAGGGCAACGCCGCCTGGATGGCACTGGCACGGCCTGCTGCGCGCGGGCAATTTGTGTTTGTGGCGATTGCGTATGCCTGCCTGACCTATGCCTTTGTCACCAACGATTTTTCAGTTCAACTGGCAGCGCAGCATTCCAACAGCATGCTGCCGATGGTCTACAAAATCACGGCGGTGTGGGGCAACCATGAAGGCTCGATTTTGCTGTGGGCATTGATTCTGGCGGGCTGGACTTTGGCGGTGTCGATCTTCTCCAAACAACTGGACGACCGCATGATTGCGCGGGTGCTGGGCGTGATGGGACTGATCAGCTGCGGTTTTATTTTGTTCACGTTGCTGACGTCGAATCCGTTCACGCGCCTGCTACCCGCTGCACTCGATGGGCAAGACCTGAACCCGCTGCTGCAAGACCCGGGCATGATCATTCACCCGCCGATGTTGTACATGGGCTATGTGGGTTTTGTGGTGGCGTTTGCGTTTGCCATTGCGGCGTTGCTGTCGGGTCGGCTGGATGCTGCCTGGGCGCGCTGGTCGCGCCCCTGGACGACAGTTGCCTGGTGCTTTTTGACTGTCGGCATTGCATTGGGCAGCTTTTGGGCGTACTACGAGCTGGGCTGGGGCGGCTGGTGGTTTTGGGACCCGGTTGAAAACGCGTCGTTCATGCCGTGGCTGGTCGGCACCGCGCTCATCCATTCGCTGGCGGTGACTGAAAAGCGCGGCGGCTTCAAGATGTGGACAGCGCTGCTGGCCATCATGACGTTTTCGCTCTCGCTGCTCGGCACGTTCATTGTTCGCTCGGGTGTGCTGTCTTCTGTTCATGCCTTTGCCACAGACCCCGCACGTGGCGTGTTTATTCTGGGTTTTCTGGCATTGGTGATTGGTGGATCTTTGGCGCTGTTTGCCTGGCGCGCACCGCGCGTTGGTTTGGGCGGCAGCTTTGAGCCAGTTTCGCGTGAATCAATGCTGCTGGCCAACAACGTGCTGCTGGTAGTCGCCGCTGCGGCTGTGCTGCTGGGCACGCTGTACCCGCTGGTGATTGATGCACTCGGCATGGGCAAGCTGTCAGTCGGCCCGCCGTATTTTGTGGCGGTGTTTGTGCCTTTGATTGCACCGGCCTTGTTCTTGATGGGCGTCGGCCCGATGACGCGGTGGCGTCAGGCAGAGGTGATGGACCTGGCCAAACGTCTGCGCTGGGCCATTGGTGTCAGCGTTGCCAGTGCAGTCGTTGCGCCTCTGGTTCTGGGCAGCTGGACACCCATGACAGGGCTGGGCTTGCTGCTCGCGGTATGGGTGGCCAGCAGCGGCGTGGTGAATCTGATTGACAAGCTAAAAGAGCACCGCTCGCCCAGCTGGCTGGCCCGTTTTGCGTCGCTGCCGGGCAGCTATTACGGCATGCTGCTGGCGCACTTTGGCATTGCGGTGTTTATTGTTGGCGTTACGGTGGTCAGCAGCTTTCAAAGCGAAAACGATGTGCGCATGGAGCCGGGTGAAACGGCTAATGTCGGCGGCTATACCTTCAAGCTGGACAACGTTCTTCAGGCCAAAGGGCCGAATTACACATCAGCGCGCGCTCAATTGACGGTGATGGATGGCGACAAAGTTATTGGGACGTTAACACCCGAGCGCCGCATTTACACCGTGCGCAGCATGCCGATGACTGAAGTGGCGATTGACCGGGGCATCACGCGCGATTTGTATGTAGCGCTTGGCGAGCCCGTCAGCAGCACCGCCTGGAGCGTGCGCCTGCACCACAAGCCGTTTGTTAACTGGATCTGGTTTGGCTGCGTGCTGATGGCACTTGGCGGCCTGCTGGCGGTGCTGGACAGGCGTTATCGCGCGGTGAAAGTTGCAGCTAAAAAAGCAGTGTCTGTAGTTGCGCCTGCCCAGCCGCTTTCGCCGCCGCTATCACCTACGCCCATCGCTGCAAAAGCCCAAGCCTGATGAACAGCACCACCTTCAAGCGGTTTTTGCCGCTGGGCATTTTTGTTGTGCTGGTCGGCTTTTTGGCCATCGGCCTGACGCTGAATCCGCGCGAAGTACCCTCCCCGCTGATCAACAAACCGGTGCCGCAGTTCAAGCTGGCAGTGCTTGGCACACCAGACAAAACCATCGCCGCAAAAGACATGCTTGGCCAGGTGTGGCTGCTCAATGTCTGGGCGTCGTGGTGTGTCGCCTGCCGCATTGAGCACCCGCACCTTGTTGAGCTGGCCAAAACCAGGCAAGTACCGATTTACGGTTTGAACTACAAAGACAAATCACCCGCGGCGATTGCCTGGCTGGGCAATTTTGGCAACCCCTATGTTGCGTCGTTGGTCGATGGTGATGGCCTGGTCGGCATTGATCTGGGGGTGTACGGTGTGCCCGAAACTTTTGTGATCGACAAGCAGGGCTTGATTCGTTACAAGCAGATTGGCCCGGTTACGCCGGAGGCACTGCGCGAGGTGATTTTGCCGCTGGTTAGAAAGCTCTCGGCAAGTTAAATGTTCAAGCATCTTTTCACCCTGGTGCTGGTGTGCGCCTCATTCATCACAGAGGCCAAAGTCGCGCCCAATATTTCAGCTGACCCAGCCCTGGAAGCCCGCATGCTGGTGATCGCCGAGGAGCTGCGTTGCCTGGTGTGCCAGAACGAAACCATTGCTGCATCCAGTGCAGACCTGGCTGTTGATCTGAAAAACCAGATCCGCATCAAGTTGACGGAAGGCCAGTCGCAAAAGCAGATTCTGGACTTTATGGTCGAGCGCTACGGCGACTTTGTGCTGTACCGCCCACCGCTTAAAACCACGACGGTGCTGCTGTGGCTGGGGCCGTTCACTTTGCTGGCTGTCGCTGTGCTGATGCTGGTGCTGAATGTGCGGCGGCGCAGGCAAAGCGCCCAGCCTGCGGCATTGAGTGAAGCGGATGCTGCCAAAGCGCGAGCGCTTTTGGCCACCCCTTCTCAGCCATAAGTTATGGTGTTTGCTCAAGTGCATCTTGCTCCTTCCCCCGCTGGGGGAAGGTTGGGATGGGGGCACGCGCGATACGGACAGTTGTTCTGCGCTTGCCCCCACCCTAACCCTCCCCCGAAAGGGGAGGGAATGTCAATCTCTCCTCCCCCGGGAGCGGAGGGAAATCAAAAATTTCCTGAATAATTAAAAAATGATCGCTTTCTGGATTTCCGCTACCTTGCTTTTGCTTTTGGCACTTGCACTTGTATTGCCCGCCCTGCTCAA
>JAYUVG010000097.1:0-7252 GCA_043754255.1 Polaromonas sp.
GCTGATCAAATCCTTGAACGTTGCCGCTGCATCGGCCAGCATGCCGTAGTCAGCGCCGTGCACAAAGTCTTGCGTCAGCACGCTGCTTTTGACGTTGCCATAGTGCCGGCGGCTGATGCGCAAGATGGGCTTGTCGGTGCGCACATCGAATTCGCCTGCGACTTCAGCTGTGGGTAAAAACTTTTGCAGCGCGGCGGCTGCAATTTCAGCGTCGGCGACTGTGTCCAGATTTAAATGCACGCCATCAGCAATGGCTTTGAGTGCTTCTGCGTCCATAAATCCGCGCAAGCGGGCAATCACCGCTTCAGCCAACTGGTGCTTGCGCGCCAGCTCGCCCAGCGTATCACCCGACAGAACCACGCTGCCCGGAGCGCCTTCTGCACCAGTCTGTACCGACGCATCTTTCAGCGCAATGCGCAGCAAGAATGTGTCGAGTGCGCCAGTGTCCTTCAGGTACTGTTCTTCTTTGCCAGCTTTGACCTTGTAAAGCGGCGGCTGCGCAATGTAGATGTGGCCACGCTCGACCAGCTCAGGCATCTGGCGATAGAAAAACGTGAGAAGCAACGTGCGAATGTGCGCGCCGTCAACGTCGGCGTCGGTCATGATGATGATGCGGTGGTAGCGCAGCTTGGCCACGTTGAAGTCGTCACTGCCCGTGCTGCCGCCGGCTTTGCCGATGCCGGTGCCGAGTGCTGTGATCAGCGTCAAAATTTCATTGCTGGTCAGCAGCTTTTCGTAACGGGCTTTTTCAACGTTCAAAATTTTGCCGCGCAGGGGCAAAATCGCCTGAAATTTGCGGTCACGGCCCTGCTTGGCTGAACCTCCAGCGGAGTCGCCCTCCACCAGGTAAATCTCGCACATCGCCGGGTCTTTTTCCTGGCAGTCTGCCAGCTTGCCGGGCAGGCCCATGCCATCCAGCACACCTTTGCGGCGCGTCATGTCGCGGGCCTTGCGGGCGGCTTCACGCGCGCGTGCAGCTTCGATGATTTTGCCAACGATGATTTTGGCGTCTGCCGGGCGCTCTTGCAGGTAGTCATGCAGCAGCCTGCTGACAATGTCTTCAACCGGGCCGCGCACTTCACTGGACACCAACTTGTCTTTGGTCTGGCTTGAAAATTTTGGCTCAGGCACTTTCACGCTCAGCACACAGCACAAGCCCTCGCGCATGTCGTCGCCTGTAACTTCAACTTTCGCTTTTTTGGCAATTTCGCTGTCGTCAATGTATTTGTTGATGACACGCGTCATGGCAGCCCGCAACCCTGTCAAGTGCGTGCCGCCGTCGCGCTGCGGAATGTTGTTGGTAAAACAAAGCACCTGCTCGCTGTAGCCGCTGTTCCACTGCATCGCGACTTCAACACCAATGTTGGTGCCCTGGTCGCTCTGGCGGTCACCCATGGCGGCAAACACGTTGGGGTTCAATACCGTTTTGCCTTTGTTGATGAAGTCTACGAAGCCCTTGACGCCACCCGCACCCGCAAAATCATCTTCTTTGCCAGTACGCTCGTCTTTCAGGCGAATCTTCACGCCGTTGTTCAAAAAGCTCAGCTCCCGCAAACGCTTGCTCAAAATCTCGTAGTGAAAGTCTGAATTGGTCTGGAAGATTTCCAGGTCTGGCAGAAAGTGCACCTCGGTGCCGCGCTTGTCGGTGTCGCCCATCACCTTCATCGGCGACACCTCAACGCCGCCAATTTTTTCAATGATGCGGTTTTGCACAAAGCCTTTGGAGAACTCCATGGTGTGGACTTTGCCGTCACGGCGAATCGTCAGGCGCAGCATTTTGCTGAGCGCATTCACGCAGCTGACGCCCACGCCGTGCAAACCGCCTGATACCTTGTAGCTGTTCTGGTTGAACTTGCCGCCGGCATGCAGCTCGGTCAATGCAATTTCGGCGGCCGAACGCTTTGGTTCGTGCTTGTCGTCCATCTTGATGCCGGTGGGGATGCCGCGACCGTTGTCTGTCACGCTGATGGAGTTGTCACTGTGGATGGTGACAACAATATCGTCGCAATGGCCTGCCAGCGACTCATCAATCGAGTTGTCAACCACCTCGAATACCAGGTGGTGCAAACCTGTGCCATCGGATGTGTCTCCGATGTACATGCCGGGGCGCTTGCGCACAGCTTCGAGGCCTTCAAGAATCTGAATCGAGCCTTCGCCATAAGCTTCGGACGCACCAGCCTGGTTGGTGTCAATCTTGGGCTGAAAGTTGGAGCTGTCTTCACCCGCAGCGCCATTGTTGACGTTGACCAGCGCATCGTTGTTGACGGGTTCTGCTGGAATGTTGGGCTTGTTTTCTTCAGTCATGTCGGTCTGATCTCGCAGTTTCTTGAATCTTTTGACAAAGTCTTAAAAGAGTAAACCCGCTGTGGGTTGTCTTTACAGCGGGTTTGCTTTGCCGGCAAATTTTGTCGGTGAATCGGCAGCTTAAATTCGCATCGGCATCACAACGTATTTAAATGTTGCGTTGTCGGGAATGGTGAGCAGCGCCGAACTGTTTGAATCGGCCAGTTCCATCTTCACCATGTCCTGATCCATGTTGGCCAGCGCATCAATCAGGTAAGTGACGTTGAAACCAATTTCAATGTCTTCACCTGCGTAATCAATGTCCAGCTCATCAACCGCCTCTTCCTGCTCAGCGTTGTTGGACGCCACACGCAGCGTGCCGGGCTCAATGTTCAGCCGCACACCCTTGAATTTGTCGCTGGTCAAAATAGCCGTGCGCTGCAAACTTGCCAGCAAACTGACCCGACCGAGCGTGATGATGTTTTTGTGATTTTTGGGAATGACGCGGTTGTAATCGGGAAATTTGCCTTCAACCAGCTTGGTCACAAACTCCATACCTTCAAAGCTGAATTTGGCCTGGTTGCTGGCAAATTGCATTTCAATGGCACCCTCTTTGTCGCTCAGCAGGCGCTGCATTTCAAGCACTGTTTTGCGCGGCAAAATCACTTCCTGCTTGGGCACTTCCACATCCAGCATGGCCGATGAAAAAGCCAGTCGGTGGCCGTCGGTGGCTACCAGGCTCAGCTGCTTGCCCTCAGCGACAAATAAAATACCGTTGAGGTAGTAGCGAATGTCATGCACAGCCATGGCAAATGACACCTGGTTCAACAGGTCTTTTAAAACCTTTTGCGGCACTGCAAAAACCGGCCCAAAGTTGGCCGCCTCCTGCACCAGCGGAAAGTCTTCAGCAGGCAAGGTTTGAAGGGTAAAGCGGCTCTTTCCGCCTTTCAAAATCAATTTGTTTTGCGCGGATTCAAGCGACACGGTTTGATCGCCCGGCATTGACCGCAAAATGTCAATCAGCTTGCGGGCGCCTACCGTCGTTGTGAAGTTGCCGCTGTCACCATCGAGCTCGGCAGTGGTACGGATTTGGATTTCCAGGTCACTGGTGGTGAGCTGCAATTGCGATCCTGATTTTCTGATCAGCACATTGGCAAGAATCGGCAGCGTGTGCCGACGCTCAACAATTCCCGCAACCAATTGCAGAACGGATAAAACTTTGTCTTGGGTGGCTTTTAGAATGATCATGCCTATTTCTTCCTGTTGTTGTATGTGTTTAATTCTTTAATTCAAATTAGTAGTAGTAGTAAGGGATGCGCTTTTCTGTGAACAAGTCTATTTTCGCCTTTTTAATCATGTACTTATCAGTTGTTTAACCATGTGATCCACAGCCATGTATCGATGCGTCGAATATGAACAACTTTGACAAACCGGCTGGCACTGTGGATAACTGGGCAGTTGTGCAAAAGTTATACCCATGGTTGTCAAGGTGGAAAAAGGCGTTGCGGATGTCATGGTTCAGCCTTTAAGGGTTTGCTCAAGCACGTGGAGTTGCTGGTTCAATTCAGTCATTTGCTGGCGTTCAGCAGACATTTTGCGAACGGCGTGGAGCACAGTGGTGTGGTCGCGACCACCAAACAGTTCGCCAATTTCTGGCAGACTTTTTTGGGTCAGTTCTTTGGCCAGGTACATCGCAATCTGGCGCGGCCGGGCAATGCTGGCAGGACGTTTTTTGGAATACATGTCCGCCACCTTGATCTTGTAATAGTCAGCCACGGTTTTCTGGATGTTCTCAACCGAAATCTGGCGGTTTTGAATCGACAGCAAATCGCGCAGCGCCTCGCGCGCCAGCTGAATGGAAATTTCTTTCTGGTTAAAACGTGAATAAGCAAGAATTTTGCGCAACGCCCCTTCAAGTTCACGAACGTTGGAGCGTACATTTTTAGCGACAAAAAAAGCCACCTCTTCTGGCATGACGGTCAACTCGGCTTCTGCCTTGCGGATCAGAATGGCGACCCGCATCTCGAGCTCTGGCGGCTCGATCGCAACTGTCAGGCCAGAATCAAATCTGGACACCAGCCGCTCATGAATATCAGCCAGACCTTTGGGATAGGTGTCGCTGGTCATCACAATGTGCGATTTTTTGGTCAGCAATGCTTCAAAGGCATTGAAAAACTCCTCTTGTGTGCGGTCTTTGTTTGCAAAAAACTGCACGTCGTCAATCAGCAGCAAATCCAGCGAGTGGTAGCGATCCTTGAATTCGTCAAACGTTTTTCGCTGGTAGGCTTTCACCACATCAGAGACAAACTGCTCCGCATGGATGTACAGCACTTTGGCTTGCGGATTGTCGGCCAGCAGCTTGTTGCCAATCGCATGCATCAAGTGGGTTTTGCCCAAACCAACGCCTCCATAAATGAAAAGCGGGTTGTACAGCTGGCCCAGACTGCTGGCTACGTGCATGGCTGCAGCGCGGCCCATGCGGTTGGCCGTGCCTTCAATCAGGGTGTCAAAAGTCAGCGCTGTGTTCAGACGGGTTTTAAACGGCGCGCCCGCAATGTCTTCTGCAACACCCAGGCCGGCGGGTTCAGGTATGCCAGTACCCTCAAAACTGCGGGTCAGGACTGTTGATTTGACAAGAGTTTCACGCGGAGCAAGCGCTAACTCAAGCGAAATATGATGACCAGATATTTTTTCCAGCAAGGCAGCAATGCGGGCTGCGTACTGTGCGCGAATCCAATCGAGTTTGAAGCGGTTGCCGACCTGAATTGTCACTTTGGTCAGGTCTTCTGCCACCATGACAGTCAAAGGCCGAATCCATGTATTGAACTGTTGCTCGGGCAACTCTTGCGCCAGCTGGTCAACGCAGGCCTGCCATAATTCGTGGCTTGGCCCGTGGCTTGAATAATGCACGCTGGTTTCAGTCATGGTGTCTGGGCCTGACCTGGTAGTGCAGGATGTTGCGCCTGTGGATATAGTTCTTTTTAAACACCCGTTATTATAACTTCTGGCGGGAGTTATCCACAAATTTTAAAAGTCATCAGGTTGCCTTTAATGCTTTAACGATGCTGGATTTGACAACGAACTGAAGCTGCAAACCAGGCATCAACCTAATTGCTTGCTTCAAATAAGCAAGGCGATTTGCTGGCAGGCCTGAAAATCAGCGATAATAGAGGGTTTCCCTGATACACAGCCGAATTTGAACAACCAGGTGTTTGGCTTCGTGTGGGAATGGGTGGGCAACATTGATTTGTCCTTTTACGAAATCCTGAATTTTTCACGTAATTTTTCACGCAAGTAAGTCGGGCACATCATGAAACGCACATACCAACCTTCCAAAGTCAAGCGCGCACGCACGCACGGTTTCCTCACCCGCATGAAGACACGGGGCGGCCGGGCTGTGATTGCTGCACGTCGCGCCAAAGGCCGCAAACGCCTGGCTGTCTAGATTTTTGGCGCCAGGCACACTGGACGGCGCTTTTCTAATGCAGCGGCTCAAAACCAGGGCGCAATTCAAGGCGGTACTGGACGGTGAGCTGGTTGCAAAATCCAGCCACTTTGCATTGCACCGGATTGAACTGGATGCAGCTGTTATTGCAATTCTTCCGGACTTGCCAGCAGCGCTGTTTTCAGGCAGCGGGATCTGGCTTGGAGCCATGGTGCCCAAACGCTGCGCTAAAAGAGCGGTCACCCGAAATGCCATCAAACGACAAATTTACACCGTGAGTCCAAGCCTGATTCCTCATTTCGCGCCAGCCGCTTATCTGGTCAGGTTAAGGCGTGAGTTTGCGCGCAAGGATTTCCCCAGTGCTTCTTCTGTTGCATTGAAAAAAGCTGTACACACGGAGTTGCTGGCTTTGATGCAGACTGCAACGGCGTATCGCCAACCGCAGACAGTTGCAGCATGAGCCGCGTTCAAACTGTTGTCTGGTGTCTGCCGCGAAATGTCCTGCTGGGCCTGGTCAAGGGATACCGCCTGTTGCTCAGTCCCTGGCTTGGCAGTGCTTGCCGATTTGAGCCTACCTGTTCTGCCTACAGCCTGCAGGCGCTTGAGCAGCATGGCGCCATTGCCGGAACCACACTCACACTTTATCGGCTGGTGCGTTGCCAGCCCTGGTGCCAGGGTGGGCATGACCCCGTGCCCGCTTCGTCATTATTTACCCGCCTGATCACGCCTGTGACTGGCGCTCCCCTTTCCTCTGAAAAGAAGCCGTTATGAACGACATCCGCCGCACCATTTTGTGGGTGATTTTTGGTTTTTCCATGGTTTTGTTGTGGGATCAATGGCAAACCTTCAACGGCAAGCAGCCGACCTTTTTCCCCAAGCCTGCGGTCAGCACCGCTACCACGACGCCTGCAGCTGGCGCAAGTGCTTCGTCCGTGCCTGTGCCAAACGCATCAGGTGTTCCGACGCCTGCGGCTGTGGTTGCCAATCCAGCGGCAGTGGCGTTGGGAAGCACCGTTCCAGCGGCGCAGGCGCGACGCGAAAAATTACTTGTCAATACCGATGTGTTTTCGTTGACGTTTGACACCGACGGCGGCTCGCTGGTCAAGGCGACCTTCAACAAATTCAAGGACATGAACGACAAAAACGCCGGCTTTGTGCTGCTGGACGAAAGCGCGGGCCGCGTGTACGTTGCGCAGACTGGCCTGATTGCTGCAAGCGGCGGTGCAGCGTTGCCAAACCACAAGACGCCCATGACAGTTGTGTCAGGCGAACGCACGCTGGCTGCTGGCCAGAACGAACTTCAAATCAGGTTTGAATCTGCGGAAGTAGGCGGCGTCAAGCTGGTCAAAACTTTTGTCTTGAAACGCGGTGCTTATGACATTGCTGTCAGGCACGACATCATCAGCACAGGGCCTGCCGCTGTGTCGCCGCAGCTGTATTTGCAACTGGTGCGCGATGGCAATGCGCCGCTGGGTGAGTCGTCTTTCTACTCAACCTTCACCGGCCCGGCTATTTATACCGAGG
>JAYUVG010000098.1:0-5395 GCA_043754255.1 Polaromonas sp.
TGAATGGCAGGTCAGCAAGCAGCGCCTGCGCTGGGACGTGCTGGACGCGTTTGCAGGAGCCGCAGTAGAAGCTGGCATACCTGCAACGGAGGACTTCAACCGGGGCAACAACGAAGGCGTGGGCTACTTTGAAGTCAACCAGAAAGACGGCTGGCGCTGGAACACCGCCAAGGCTTTTTTACGCCCCACCTGCTACGGCCGGCCCAACTTTGAGCTGTGGAACAAGGCTCAGGTCAGCAAGCTGATCATTGAAAAGCAGCCAGACGGCAGCCAGCGTTGCACCGGTGTTCAGGTATGGACCGGCCTGGACCTGATCAACGTCATGGCCACCCGCGATTCAGCAAAAGAGCGCGGCCTGATCGGTGAAGTTATTTTGTGCGCTGGCGCGATTGGCTCGCCGCAAATTTTGCAGTTGTCAGGCATTGGCCCGGGCGGCCTCTTGCAAAAGTACGGCATACCTGTGCAGCAAGACTTGCCAGGTGTCGGTGCCAATTTGCAGGATCATCTGCAAATCCGCTCGGTCTACAAAATCAAGGGCGCTGCCAACTCAACGCTCAACACAATGGCCAGCACCACCATGGGCAAAGCGCGCATTGGGCTTGAATATCTGCTCAAACGCACCGGCCCCATGAGCATGGCACCGTCGCAGCTTTGCGCCTTTACCCGGTCTGACCCCGGCCAGCCGTACCCCAACATCCAGTACCACGTGCAGCCGCTGTCGCTTGATGCTTTTGGCGAGCCGCTGCACAGCTTTGACGCCTTTACCGCCAGCGTCTGCAACCTGGCTCCCACCAGCCGCGGCACCGTCAACATCAAAAGCCCAAAGTACCAGGACGCGCCCGCCATTGCGCCCAATTACCTGAGCACGGAGCAAGACAAAAAAGTAGCAGCAGATTCACTGCGCGTGACCCGCCGCATCGTCAGCCAAAGTGCACTGGCCAAATATCAACCTGAAGAGTTCAAGCCCGGTGTGCAGTTTCAAACCGACGAAGAACTGGCGCGGCTTGCAGGCGATATTGCCACCACCATTTTCCACCCGGTCGGCACTACAAAGATGGGACGTGACGATGACGCGATGGCGGTAGTTGATTCGCACCTGCGCGTGCGCGGCATACGCGGGCTTCGCGTGGTGGATGCTGGGGTCATGCCACTGATTACCAGCGGCAACACCAATTCACCGACGTTGATGATTGCTGAAAAGGCTGCTGAGTGGATTCAGGCTGGGGTTTGAAGTGATTTACCCAAATACCAGCCGTTGAACCTGAAGCTGCTCTGACACCTTGGCCTGCTTGGCCTCCCACAACGAATACTGCACCTGCATCATCAGCCACGATTCAGCTGTGGTGTCTGTTGCCTTGGCCAACCTGTGTGCCATTTCAACGCTGGTTCCTGCGTGCTTGTTGACATAGTCGCTGGCGCACTTACGGGAAATGCCAATGCGCCGCGCAAACTCGGTGACACTCATTTTTAAAGGGTCAAGATAAGCCTCTTTTAAAACTTCGCCGGGGTGAGCTGGGTTAAACATCTGCATGGTGCTGTCCTGTAGGTTCTAGTGGTAGTCCTGATAATCAACCAAAATGGCGTCCTCGCCTTCAAACCTGAATGTCAGTCGCCAGTTGCCATTGACCGTAACTGCCCAATGGCTCTTGAGGACGCCCTTTAATGCATGCAAGCCGAAACCCGGCGCATTCATTGCTTGAGGCGCTTTAACAGCGTTCAACAGCGTCAACATGATTTGAAGGCGTCGTGCGTGCACAGCCTGGATGCCAGACTTTTTCCCCGTCAGGAAAAACAGCTCCAGCCCCTTGTGCGAAAACGACTTGATCATTCAGCATTGTAACGTCTGACGTGACGGTTTGTCGTCGATGCAGCAATCCATGATTCGCGTATGACCACACTGACCCTAAACGAAATCCGCACCCGCGCCGCTGGTTTCACCGAAGAATTTGCAGACGTCAGCCGGGGATGGTTGTTAGTTAAATCCTGGAAGAGTGCCTAAAAATTTAAATCGCTATACCTGCATTCCGCTTCACGCATAGCTCGGGTGTACCCGTCTACTTGATCTGATTCAGCAATGCAGGTTGGCCAAATTCAATCAATTGGGCATTGGATTTCTCCAAATAACTTTTCCAGAAGTTGGCAAGAGCCAGCATGGTTTTAGGGTCGCGGTAAGCGGCTTTTTTCTTCTTCGCATCCTCGCTTAGCAAGCCAGCGCCCAATACATAAACGCGCGCACCTGCAAAGTCCGCTATCAAATCGTTGTCAAGCACCAGTTTCATTTCTTTGGCTGGGTCGATTTTGCGAACTGACTGATTGGCGTAGAAACTCGACACGGACGAGTTCTCCAGCATGTCCGAAACAAGCAAAACCACCTTCTCAGTGGCTTTGGATTGCCTGACTTTGCCCGAAATGTCTTTCAGACTTGCCAGCACATCAGACTTGGAAATTTCACCGCTGCTGCCTTCAAATGCCGAGCGCAATGCACTGCCAACAGCCTGGCCAGCCAGGCCTGTCTGGCGCGTCATGCATTGGTCAAACTTTGCAAGAACTGGTTTTGACACGTCGCTGCGCAAGACGTTAGGCATGGCGTGGTCAAGCTGACCCGAGGTTAATAGCTGGGTGTACTTTCCTTGTGTGAATGCAGAAAAAACCAGCACTGAAAAGCCATTTCCCTTGCTTAAAAATGGACGAACCTGTTCTGCAACGCTTTGCCTTAGTTGGTCATCCAGCAGCGTTGTCTGGTCAACAAGAACGAACAGTTCTTTCGCCAACGGCAAGGCAGGGGCGGTGAGTTTGATTTCATAACAACTTGCTATTGCATTGGTGGCTGCAAGAGCCGGCAGGTTGCACAAAGGAAGAGCCGCTAAAAAAGCAGCATTGAAATATTTATTCACGGTGTTAGCCAAGCAGGTTTTCAAGTTCTGCATCCCTGTTTCGCGCTTGTTCTGCGGCGCGTTCTTTTTGGGTTTTTAGCGTCTGCAGGATTTGACTTTGTAGCGTGTCAGGAAGACTGTGGATGTAACTTTTTTTAGCTGCTTTGTCTTGCCCCATCAATTCCAGCTGGTGCATGGCTTGGTCCAGCGTGACCTCAGGAGGCTCAAACTTTTTGGTAACTGCTGGCGCACGCGCCAGGTTGTTTGCAGCTTGTGTCCTTTCCATGTCCCCGCGCTGGGTTGCATGATTGAGTTCATTTGCACGGTCAGCCGTTTCCCTGACCCTCTCACCATCCATGAACTGATAGAAAGTTTTGGTGGTGTGCAAACCGTGCGTTCCCTGGTTGCTGTTGCGATTCATCAACTTTTGCTGCAAGTGCTCCAACTTTGACTGGGCTGTGTCTGCAATGTCCTTGTAGTGCTCGCGAACATCTGCATAGCTCGAATAACGACCGCCGCCGATGGCCCTGTGGGCCGATGCGCTGTCCTTGCCTGCAAAGCCCCAGCGAAAACCAAAAAATACACTCAAAAGCTGTAAGAACACAAAGATGAATGCCAGGACGATGAACGTACCCCAGCCGCCATGGCGGTCAATGCTGACGTCGTCTTCTTGCGCCTTGTCAACAGCACGCTTGTTTGAAGCAGCATCGTCGGCAGGCAGTTTGATGCCCTGTCCGGATGACTTCACCGACATGTCCAAGCCGTCTTTAGACAATTTTGCAGAGATATCAGTTGTTACGTTGCCCTGACCCGTCACTTGCTGGTGAAGCTGCTTTTCAAGTACCTGTCCGCGCACATACGTTGCTCCAATCGCAACAACAATAACGAACACAGCCGTGCAAATAGAAATGAAAAAGCTTGACGTGGTGCCTACCCGGTTCATCAATTGAACGTAGCCAGGCTGGTCATCATCAACAGATTGCTGGCGGGCCAGTGGAACCGTACCACTTGTGGTTTTTCCTTGTCTGCCGCCTTCACTCCATTCCTGCCGCGCTGTTTTTACTTTTAAAGATCTGTAAATTTCATGGCCTGCAAAGTGCGTGAACGCAACCAGAATGACAGAAATCAAAAATGCAATGCCATAGGCACCCAGTTGCTGCAGGTTTTCACTTGCGCCCGGAATGGTGTAGCCAGCCAGTACATAAGAGAACCCCATCGCTTCAACAAACACCAGTGCTACAGTCAATATCCATATCAGGCTAGGTGTGCCGCGCCTGCCGTTGTCACCAGCCTTGGTGAGGTAGGTGACTTTTTCATTGAAGTCATGCTCATCCTGGATCCGGATGAATTTTTTGTAGTCCCGGCAAAGTGCTTTTTCTGCTTTGAACCAGGTGGGATCAACACTGTCGCGGTTGGTGTCCCTTGAAAGGGTAGAAACTTTTCCGATCAGCGGGAAGCTGTACCAGGTGTTGTGCCACCACCAGACAACTTTTGTCCACAAGATGGAAATCGCCAGCAGTGCAAGCATGACGCTCACGATGCTCCAGGCAAGAGCAGGCGAAGCTGCAAAAAACTCTTTCATTTTACTTCCCTTGAATAATTATTGGACTTGGGGCTTGATGTTGGCAACGTACTGACCTGTGCCAGCGGCGTACACCAGCTTGCCGCCTTTTGCACTTGTCGAGCCATCGGTTGCAAACAGCAAATCCATGCACCTGATGCCGCCCTCGGGCCGTGGAAACATGCGGTACAACACGCCTTGCCCGACTAGGTAACTATTCACACGGGGTTCTTCGCTGATATTTGGTTTTTTAACGTTTGCGGGATTGTGTTGCGCGTAGACCTTGAGTTCAGGCAAATTTGCTGGAGTGCCCCCATCGCGCAGAATCGCCAAGCGATTGATAACCACCAGATTGCCATTGACGCTATCGGCCCAGGTTTTACCAAACAACTGGGGCATATGTTCGTTGGTTTTGTAGCTACTGCCATCCCTCAATGATTTAACAGCGCCCGCAGCACGCGGTCGATCATTGGTGCAATCTGTCAATACAACTGCGTCGCTGGCATATGCTTTTGAAACAAAACCGAAGCTGCTTTTGTCGGCAATAAGCGCGCTTACTTTCAGGCTGGCTTCCTGCGGTGTGTAAGGCGAGCCGCCATAATTTATCGATGGTGATACGGTGTTGGCAGTGCCAGATGGCCCGGGTTGTCCGGTAGCAACAGCGCCAGGTCGGGCTAAAGCAGCTTGGGGTCTGGCTGACGGTTTCGCAACAGGGGCAGCAACAATTTGTTTGGCTTTACTCGCACTCTCTGAAGGCGCAACAACTACAGGGCGGTAAAACTCGTAGTCAGGTTTACGCGTTTCAAGATACTTCCTAAAGTTTTGTTCATCGGTTACTTCAACAATTTCAACCCGGCGATTGGCATTGCGACCGGCCTCTGTCCGGTTGTCTGCAATGGGCAGTGTTTCGCCGGCACCCTGAAAATACAGCGCACTTTCGGCGATGCCTTGTTGCCTCAAA
>JAYUVG010000099.1:0-14890 GCA_043754255.1 Polaromonas sp.
CCGCCCAGCACTTTGATGCACATCACGGATTTGGCACCCGTGTTGTCAGCAACATCGAGTTTGGATTGCGTTTGAATCATTTAAATGTGTTCCCAACTTCTCCAGCAAGCGAAGCGGTCGACTTATCGTCGCCCAGCTTCGTCAAGCCAGTCAGTCTTGGGCCTGTCGTCCACCCTGCAAACCACTTGCAGAGCTTCCATTAGGCTATTGTCTGAATACTGTCTTCTTCTTCACTTTTTCAAGCGAAGCCCATGAGTATCACTCAGTTTCAGGACTGTGTCAACACGCCTGTGCGTAAAAAGACTTTAAATTTACAAAAAAATCCAAAAAATCAGTCGGGCAACTGTAAATAATGATCGCAAAGCGCCAAAAAGGCATCCAAGCCCGGGTCAACCCCGGTTTCTTGTTGCAAAAGTGCAGCAACAGGCGCTGCCAGTGACTTGGCCAGTGCGGCATCCAAAAACAGCGACCGTGAGCGCCGTGCCAGCACGTCTTCTACGCATCTGGCGTATTCAACCCGTGCTGCGTAACGCACCATGGCTTCTGTCAAACCACTGCCAAATTCATGGTTTGCACCTTGTATTGCCAATATAGCCCCAGCCTCGCTTCCGTACAGGTGAATGCCGGGTGCGTCACTGATGGATTGCATGGTAACCTGTGCGCCAACCAGCTTTAAATTATTGGTTATGCCGCCAGCGCGATGCGGCAGCAAGTGCGCTGCAAAACATCTGTCCAGCACATCTTCAGCCATCGCTCGGTAAGTCGTCCACTTACCGCCCGTGACTGTCACCAGTCCGCTTTTACTGACCAAAATAGTGTGCTCGCGCGACAGTCCCTTGGTGTCACTGCTACCAGCCTCCGCTGGCTTGACCAGTGGCCGCAAACCCACCCAGATGCTTTTAATATCAGAGCGAGTTGGCGCCTTGCTCAGGTATCGGGTTGATTCACTCAGGATGAAATCAACTTCTTCCTTGAACGCCAGCGGTTCGCGCACCACATCGCGCCTGGGCGTGTCCGTCGTGCCCAAAATGGTTTTGCCCAGCCACGGCAGCGCAAACAGCACCCGGCCATCCGCTGTTTTGGGGATCAGCATGGCGTGGTTGCCAGGCAAAAATGATCGGTCTACCACGATGTGTACACCTTGGCTAGGTGCGACCATGGCTTTCACATCCTGGCCAAGCGCCTGGCCATCTTCTGTGCGAAATTGATCCACCCACACGCCCGTGGCGTTGATAACTGACCTGGCCTGGATGTCATAAGTCTGGCCGGTTTCACTGTCGTTGACATGCAGGCCAGTCACTTTGCCGCCCTTATGGATCAAACCCGTAGCCGCACAATAATTCACCAGCAGCGCGCCCCTGGCTGCTGCCGTGCGCGCCAAAGCCAACGCCAGCCGAGCGTCGTCAAACTGCCCGTCCCAGTACTTCACGCCGCCCTTCAGTTGCCCGCCGGGGCCATCCAGTTTGGTGTTGGGCAGCAGCGCCAGCGTCTCGTCACGGCTCAAAAACTCCGTTGCGCCCAGCCCTGCCTTGCCAGCCAGCGCGTCATACATCTTCAGCCCCACACCGTAAAACGGCGCTTCCCAAAACTTGTAAGACGGCATCACAAACGCCAGCGGCTGCGCCAGATGCGGCGCATTGGCCAGCAGCGTGCTGCGCTCATGCAGCGCCTCGCGCACCAATGAAATATTGCCCTGCGCCAAATAACGAACGCCGCCGTGCACCAGCTTGGTCGCCCGCGACGAGGTGCCTTTGGCAAAGTCATGCGACTCGACCAACAGCACAGAAAAGCCGCGCGCAGCAGCGTCAAGTGCCACACCCAAACCGGTTGCGCCGCCGCCAATGATGGCCACGTCGTAGGTGACGGTTCGGGCGAGCTGTTCGATCAGTGATGCGCGGTTCATGTGGAGATCAGGCAATCATCAAGCAGCCAATGCAAGTGGCTCAATTTCAGCTTCAATCTGCTTGGCTTTTTGCTTTTGTGTCACCTTCAGGTCATAAGCTTGCTGCAAGTTGAGCCACGACTGGGCGTCACCCCCGAAATAACGCGCCAGCCGTAGGGAAGTGTCGGGCGTTACGCCACGCCGCTCCAGCACAATGTCGTTGACCCGCTCCGCAGGCACATGCAGTGCTTTTGACAAGGCACTGGCGCTCATTTGCAGCGGTTTTAAAAAGTCCTCCCGCAGTATTTCTCCGGGGTGTATGGGGCGCATTCCGTTTTTAGCCATGTGTGCTCCATTTTCTACCTGCGTAGTAAAACTTTACCCGGCTGCCTGCAATGATTTGCCAGCGTCAATTCAAGCAATATGCCAAAGCCAAAGCGCTACAAATTTTGTGCCCAGCCGAAATACCCTGAAACAGTTCATCGTTTGCGTTGTGAGTGCGGTACATGCAAAGGCTATTGATACATCAAACCAGCGCCAGCACTGCAACGCCCAGCAACATCAGGGCAGCGGCCACCCACTGCGATGGCTTGACCGCTTCTTTCAAAAGCTTTGCACCTAGAAAAACACCCACCAGCATGGAGACTTCCCGAATCGGTGCAACGTAGCTCAGTGGTGCGGTTTGCAGTGCCCACAGCACCAGCAAATAGGCGGCAGGCGACAAAATGCCGACCAGCACAATCGCGCTGCGTTGCCTGGCCCACTCTTCGCGCATCGTGCCCGGCTGGCGCAGCGCAAGTGGTGCCAAGGCTATGGTGCGAACCAGCAAACCCACCGCGTAAAACAGGATGGGCTGCATGCCAAGCACTTTTATCGCCCAGCCGTCAATCACGGTATAGGTGCAAATAAACAAACCCGTCAGAACGCCCCACAACACGCCAGCGCTGTTCTGGCTCTTGTCCTGTTCAGCGAATTGCCCGCCAGACAAACGGCCTGCAAACCCGGTCAGCCAGACACCCGCAACCACGCAGGCTACGCCCAACCAGCCCCACGCGCTTGGCCGTTCACCCAGTAACAACACAGCGGCCAGCACCGTTAGCACTGGCCCGGTGCCGCGCGCCACGGGGTAGACCACAGCAAAACTGCCGACCCTGTAGCCCCGCTGCAAGACGAGCGAATACACCACATGCACCAGGCCACTGGAAATTGCCGCAAACCACATCAAGGGGCTGAAAATTTGCGGATCGATCCACCATGCAGCCAGCGCTAGCGGGGCTATTGCCAGCAGGCTGACCAGCCCAAACAGCCACACAAAAACAGGTCCACCAGCGGCTTTTTTAACCGCAACATTCCACAGCGCATGACACAGCGCGCCCAGCAGCACCAACACCAGTGCCGTGCTGCTCATGCAAGGGCACGCAGCACATCAGGCATGGTGGGCCTTGATGCTGCCATTGAAAACGATGCGTTCGCCGGTTCTGGATGCCGTGGAACCCGCAAGACAATATGAGCGATTTTTGATATAAAACAGCTTGTAGCCTAATTAAACAGCGCGCAAGCAGCTCCTGAATTTATAGCGTCAATCTTCGACCCAAGCCTTTGCCCGCGCCAGCGCCTTGTGCCAGCGAGCCAGTTTTGTAGCTCTTTCGTCCAGGCTGATGTTGGGCTCAAAGCAGCGGTCTATTTGCCATTGACTGGCTATTTCGTCCACGCCTGACCAGAGGCCGACTGCCAGCCCTGCCAGGTAAGCTGCGCCCAGTGCAGTGGTTTCTAGCACTTTTGGCCTGACGACCGGCACGCCCGAAAAGTCTGCCTGCATTTGCATCAACAGGTCGTTGGCGGATGCGCCGCCATCTGCGCGCAGCTCGTGCAAATTAAAGCCTGCGTCCTGGCTCATGGCGGAGAAGACGTCTGCGCTTTGCAGGGCGATGGCTTCCAGCGCGGCGCGTGCAATGTGGGCGCGTGTTGTACCGCGGGTGATGCCCAGCATTGCACCGCGTGCATACGGATCCCAGTGCGGCGTGCCCAGGCCGGTGAAGGCGGGCACCAGGTACACATCGCCGCTGTCGGGCACAGATTGCGCCAGCGCTTGCACCTGGGCCGCAGAGTCAATGATGCCCAGGCCGTCGCGCAGCCACTGGATGGTGGCGCCACCCATGAAGACGCTGCCTTCCAGGCAATACGTCGTGCCAATGTCCAGTTGCCAACCCACGGTGCTCAAAAGTTTGTTTTTAGACACCACGGGCTTGCTGCCGGTGTTCATCAACATGAAGCAGCCTGTGCCGTAGGTGTTTTTGGCCATGCCGGGCTTGAGGCAGGCTTGACCGAACGTGGCGGCCTGCTGGTCTCCTGCAATGCCGGCAATCGGTATCGGCTTGCCGAACAGCGATGCTGTTGTGTACCCGACCACGCCGCTGCTGGGCACGACTTTTGGCAGTACCGAATGCGGGATGTTGAACAGCGCCAAAAGCTCTTCATCCCACTGCAGGGTGTGAATATTGAACAGCAGCGTGCGCGATGCGTTGCTGGCGTCGGTGACATGAACACCACCCTTGATGCCGCCAGTCAGGTTCCAGATCAGCCACGAATCCATCGTGCCAAACGCCAGCAAGCCCTTGTCAGCCCGGGCGCGCGCACCAGGCACGTTGTCCAGCAGCCAGGCCAGCTTGGTGGCTGAAAAGTAGGCGTCCAGCACCAGCCCGGTTTTTTGCTGGATCAATTCGGCATGGCCCTGGCTCCGCAGCTCGTCGCAGCGGCCAGCCGTGCGGCGGTCTTGCCAGACAATGGCGTTGGCCAGCGGCTGGCCGGTTTGCCTGTCCCACAGCACCGTGGTTTCACGCTGGTTGGTGATGCCGATAGCAGCAACGTCAAGCCTTGATTTTGCTATTAAATCAGGAGCTGCTTGCGCGCACTTTACGTCGGCTAGAGGCTGATTTGATGCATATTTAAGGCATTTTTGAGCTACTTTTAGCTGGCTTTTCCAGATCTCAACCGCGTCATGCTCCACCCAGCCCGGCTGCGGAAATATCTGGGCAAATTCAGCCTGTTCTACCGCAACGGCTGCGCCTGCATGGTCAAACAGCATGGCGCGCGATGAAGTGGTGCCTTGGTCGAGAGCGAGGATGTAGCGCATGACTAAACAGTGTTACGGGACAAAAATTCTAATGTAGCTATTTGCTTGAAACGTTTGAAGAGGCAACTATCGTATTGTGTGGGCGGCGGCTTTGCCCAGCTAACATGCCGTGCATGATGCCCTCTGAATCAAACCGTCGCGAGTTTCTGGTCACCACCAGCGTGGTCGCGGTCACTGGAATGACAGGCTGTGCATCAACGCAAGCGGCTTCTCACGCGCCCAGGCTGCGGCTGATCGGCGAAACCCGTCTGCCGTACAAGCTGCAGTTTCAGGGCACGACTGTCGGCGGCTTGTCGGGCATTGACTTTGATGCAGCCAGCGGGGTGTTTTATTTACTCAGCGACGATGGCGGCAACATCAACCCACCGCGTTTTTACACGGCGCGGATCGCACTGGCGGCTGACAAACTGGGCGATGTTGAATTAACAGGCGTGACCTTTTTAAGCGGCTTGACAGCGCCCGACCCGGAGGCCATCCGCTGGCACGCACCCAGCCAGAGCCTGTTGTGGACAAGTGAGGGCAACCCGGCGAGGTTTGTTGCATCAGAGTTGCACCAGTCCCGCATAGATGGCGCGCTGCAGCGCACTTATCGCTTGCCTGCGATGTTTGACTTTGGCGTGCTGACGGGCGCGCGCATCAACAAAACGCTGGAGGGGCTGGCCATATCGCCTGACGGCCAAACTGCCTGGCTGGCGATGGAGGCGGCGCTGATGCAAGACGGGCAAGAGCCGACAGTGGGCAGCCCCGGTGGGCCGTGCCGCTTCACACAAATCGACATTGCCAGCGGCAAACTTTTGCGGCAAATTGCTTACCAGTGTGATGCCGTCCCCCACGCGCCAATACCCCCGAATGCCAATGCTGACAACGGCGTGGTGGAAGTCCTGATGCTGGACGCACACCGCATGCTGGTGCTGGAACGCGCTTACATGGCCGGTCTTGGTGACAGGCAGCGCAACTCACTCCGGCTGTACGCAATTGACACGAGGCGCGCCACAGACACCCTGGGCATTGCAGCACTTGCACCCGCCAACCACACGCCCGTTGCCAAAACGCTGGTCTCAAGCTTTGCCAGTTTTGCGGAACTGGCCAGGCTGGACAATACCGAGGGCATGTGCTGGGGGCCAAGCCTGCCAAATGGCAACCGCACACTGCAATTTGTCAGCGACGACAACTTCAATCCCCGGCAGATCACGCAGTTTTTGGCTTTTGAATACCTGGAATAAATGGAGCGCGCATGACGACACACAACACCATTGCCTTTATTGGCGGCGGCAACATGGCCAGTGCCATCGTGGGGGGCTTGCTGAAAAGCGGCACAACGCCCAGCCAGATTCAGGTGGTAGAGCCGTTTGAAGAGCAGCGTGCAAAACTCTTGCAACAGTTTGGCGTGCAGGCCCTTCAGGCGCCTGGCCCGTCGCTCATCGATGCGGCAATGGTGGTGTGGGCTGTTAAACCGCAGACGTTTAAAGACGCGGCATTGCAAACTCAAACGTACACCCGAAACGCGCTGCATCTGAGTGTGGCGGCGGGCATCCGCTCGGGCAGCATTGCGCATTGGCTGGGATCACAGCGCGTGGTGCGCAGCATGCCCAACACCCCGGCGCTGGTGGGCAAGGGCATTACCGCGCTGTTTGCCAGAAGCGCCGTGACTGCTGCCGACCAGGCTGCCATCGGGCGGGTCATTCACACCACGGGCGAGTATTTCTGGCTGGACGATGAAGCTCAGCTGGACGCGGTCACGGCGCTGTCAGGCTCGGGGCCGGCCTATGTTTTTTATTTTATGGAGGCCATGATCGAAGCGGGAACCGCAATGGGATTGACGCGCGAGCAGGGCCAGCAGTTGGCCATCAGCACATTTGCAGGCGCGGCTGAGCTGGCAAAGGCGTCCAGCGAGCCCCCCGAAGTTTTGCGCGAACGGGTTACTTCCAGGGGCGGCACAACGCACGCTGCATTAACGTCCATGGCCGAAAACAACGTCAAAAACCTGTTCATGCAGGCCATGCATGCGGCCCGGCAGCGGGCGCACGAACTGGGCGATGAATTTGGCGCTGCCTGAAGCCAGTTATCATTGCGCCCGCGTCAACCAAATGTTTTGGTTGAACGTTATGAAAATGTCCTGCTTGAAACCATGAATTAATACTTTTTGGTGCCACAGACAAAAAAATGTCAGTTAACCAATCTATCGGAGCCATCATGAAAAAATTACTCTCTATCCTCGCCAGCGCAATCGTTTTGGCTCTGCCAATGGTTGCCGTGACAACCGCCCAGGCAGCTTCACACGCCGGCGCTCCTGCTGCTGCACCAGCTGCCGCTCCTGCAAAAGCCGCTGCTCCTGCTGCTGCTCCCGCCGCTGCTGCTGCGCCAGCCGCTGCTGCTGCTCCTGCTGCAAAAGCTGACAAAGCCATGGCTGCCCCAGCCAAAAAAATGAAGAAAGCTAAAAAAGCCAAGTCAAAAGCAAAAGCAAAAATGGCTAAAAAGCCAGCGTAATCAGCTGCGCCTGAACAAGGCCCGTCAAAAAGCCCGCTACCTGCGGGCTTTTTGCTGTGCGCTCCACACGCGTTCAAGCCGCAGCGTAAGACAGGACAATCCCCGCAAATACGGTAAACCCCAACCAGTGGTTGAGCCGAAAAGCCTTGAAGCAGTCGTCACGCTGACGCTTGCGTATCAGCCAGATGTGCCAGCACGCTTGCCCGAAGGCCAAACCAATCGCTATTAAATATATAGCTGTTTGCGCGCTATTTACGTGGGCTACAAGCACATTTAACCAAATAAACAGGTACAAAACGTAGCTGACAAGGACTGCCAGCACATCAAACCGGCCAAAGGTAATGGCCGAGGTTTTCATGCCAATTTTCAAATCGTCGTCACGATCCACCATCGCATATTCGGTGTCATACGCAATTACCCAAAACAAGTTGCCCAGCAGCAACACCCAGGCTAGCGCTGGCACGCGCGACTGCACCGCCGCAAACGCCATCGGTATGCCAAAGCTGAATGCCACACCGAGCACCGCTTGCGGCATGGCCACATAACGCTTGGCAAACGGGTAAATGATGGCGATGCCCAGCGCTGCGAAAGACCAGGAAATCGCTGTGATATTGGTCGTCAGCACCAAACCAAAAGCACACAAGGCCAGCACTGCCCCCACAGCCAGCGCTTCTTTGGCAGGCAACTTTCCACTAGTCACAGGGCGTTTGGCGGTGCGCTTGACATGGCGGTCAAAGTCGCGGTCAGCCACATCGTTCAGGCAGCAACCCGCGCTGCGCATTAAAAACGTACCCAGCGTAAAAACAACCAGCAAATGCCAGCCTGGAAACCCGTGCGATGCCAGCCACAACGCCGACAGCGTTGGCCACAGCAGCAGCAGCCAACCGGCAGGGCGATCCCAGCGGATGAGCTGCAGGTAGAGGTTGAGTCTGTTTTTCAAGCGGCAAGCTTTAAGACAGCCGCGTCACACCCGGCAACTCACACGCATAAATCGCATTGCGCAGTGCCGCAATCGCCTCATACCGCGTGAAGCTGCGGCGCCAGGCCAGTACCACGCGCCTTGACGGGATGTGGCCTTCAAACGGCAGGTATTTTATAAACGACGGTTGCTCTGGTTGCAGCCTGGCCTTCTTGCCGTTGACAGGTTTTGCCAGCGCTTCTTTGGGCACACTCAAACGCGGCACCAGCGTGATGCCCATGCCGGCAGCCACCATGTGCTTGATGGTTTCCAGCGACGAGCCTTCAAAGCTTTTTTGAATACCGCTGGTGCTGCTGGAAAAGCGCGCAAATTCAGGGCACACCTGCAGCACGTGGTCGCGAAAGCAATGGCCATTGCCCAGCAGCAGCATGGTCTGGCTTTTGATTTCTTCAGCCGTGATGCTGCTGCGCGCAGCCAGCGCGTGACTGCTGGGCACGGCCGCCATGAAAGGCTCGTCATACAGCGGTGCAATCGCCAGGTTGGTGTCCGGAAAAGGCTCGGCCAAAATGGCGCAGTCAATCTCGCCGCTGCGCAGCTGGTCAAGCAGTTTGACCGTGAAATTTTCTTGCAGGGTCAAGGGCATTTGCGGCAGCGTGCGAATGGTTTGCCGCACCAGGTCGGGCAGCAAATAAGGGCCGATGGTGTAGATCACGCCCAGCCGCAAACTGCCAGCCAGCGGGTCGTTGCCGCGCCTTGCAATGTCCTTGATCAACTCGGCCTGCTCCAGCACGCTTTGCGCCTGGCGGATGATGTCAACGCCCAGCGGCGTGACGGTAATTTCATTGGCGTTGCGCTCAAACAATTTGACCTGCAATTCTTCTTCGAGCTTTTTAACCGCCACGCTTAAAGTGGGTTGCGACACATGGCAGGCGTCAGCGCCTTTGCCGAAGTGCTTTTCCCGCGCCACGGCAACGATGTATCGGAGTTCAGTCAGCGTCATGGCCGTATTGTGTGCTTTTGCTTGCGTCATTCCCGCGAAGGCGGGATCCAGGGATAGAGAGCAAATTCGGGCACTGGATCCCCGCCTTCGCGGGAATGACCTGCGTTTTGGGTGAAAGGTATGCACACAATCAGGCAAAAAAGACCTCTAGCCGACGTAAAGTGCGCGCAAGCAGCTCCTGAAATAGTAGCAAAGAGCCTGCTGGTTCAAATGCGACAATCACGCCAATGGAACTGATCATTGTCACGCTGGCCTCATTGCTGGCCGGTTTTGTCGATGCGATTGTGGGCGGCGGCGGGCTGATTTTGGTGCCTGCGCTGTTTGCTGTTTTCCCCACCACGCACCCGGCCACGCTGTTTGGTGTCAACAAGGGTGCATCGGTATGGGGCACAGCCGTTGCTACCGTGCAGTACGCACGCCGGGTAGACATGCGCTGGGCCGCACTGCTGCCCGCAGCGGGCGCTGGCTTTGCGGGCTCGCTGGGCGGGGCCTGGCTGGTGACGCTGGTCGATGGCAGTTTTCTGCGTAAGGGGTTGCCGTTTGTGCTGCTGGCGGTGCTGGCCTATACGCTGGCTAAAAAAGATTTGGGCCGCACCCATGCGCCGCGTTTTAGCGGCAGTGCCGAGACACTGGCAGCGTGCAGCATTGGGCTGGTGCTGGGGTTTTACGACGGATTCTTTGGGCCGGGCACAGGCAGCTTTTTTGTGTTTTTGTTTGTGCGCTGGCTGGGTTACGATTTTTTAAATGCATCGGCATCGGCCAAGCTGCTGAACACCGCCACCAACCTGGCAGCGCTGGGCTTGTTCGCCTACAAAGGCCATGTGTGGTGGCACTTTGCATTGGTGATGGCTGTTGCCAATGTGGCGGGCAGCTTGCTGGGCACGCGGCTGGCACTTAAACACGGCTCGGGTTTTGTGCGAATTGTTTTTATCGTGGTGGTCGGCGCGCTGATTTTAAAAACCGGGTTTGATGCGTTTTTGCGTTGACAGCACGCTTCAGGTACAGGGGAAACTGCCAGCAGGGGCTATTGCCCGCATGACCATCACCGCCGCATTCAAGCTTTCCTGATCAGCGTCCGGTTTTTACAGCGACTTTGTCAGTTTTTGCATCCCGCTCGGCAGCGGCAGACGCAGCAGCTGTTGACGGCACTGGCAATCCGGCAGCCACACTGCCCGGGCCCGGCAGCAAGTTGGTCATCTCAGACGCATTGCGCGGTTTGCCAAGCGGCGGGCCGGCTTGTCCGAGCTTGACGGCCGCCATGTCCACTTCACTCGGGTATTGGCCCAGCAGCACATAGTCAAACGCGCGCCGGGCCAGCGGCGCTGCGGCGGCGGAGCCCCAGCCGGCGTTTTCAACAATCACGGCGATTGCAATTTTCGGGTCATCGGCGGGTGCCATGGCAACGTACAGGGAATGGTCTCGCTGCGATTCTTCGAGTTTGGCGCTGTTGTATTTGGTGCTGGTGCTCAGTGCCACAGCCTGGGCTGTGCCGGTTTTGCCGCCGCTTAAATACCCCGCCCCGGCAAATACTTTGGCCGACGTTCCGCTTTGCGTCACGCCGACCAGCGCTTTGCGAATGACTGCCACATGCGCAGCGCTGTAGCCTAGGTTTTCAGGCGCTGCGAGCGGCAGCGGCAACATGGCGCGGGTCACCGGGTCTTGCGTGCCAATCACCAGACGCGGCTTGTGCTTGATGCCGCCGTTGACCAGCGCTGCTGTGGCCTGCGCCATCTGCAGCATGGTAAAGCTGTTGTAGCCTTGGCCAATGCCGAGTGAAATGGTCTCGCCAGCAAACCATTTTTTGGCTTCAGGCTTTTTAAAGTACTGTTTTTTCCAGTCCTGGCTGGGCAAAATTCCGCGCACTTCGCCGTTGATGTCAATGCCGGTGATCTGGCCAAAGCCCAGCGGCTTCATGAAGTCATGAATCGCGTCCACACCCATCTCGTTGGCCAGCGAGTAGTAGTACACATTGCTTGATTCAACAATCGAACGGTTCATGTCCATGATGCCGCCCTTTTCATTTTCAGGGCTGCCAAAGCGCCGCCCGCCAAACATGAAATACAAGGGGTCGTTGATCAGCGTGCCGGCCGTGCGCTTGCCGGTATGCAGCGCTGCCATCGCCATAAAGGGCTTGTAGGTGGAACCCGGCGGGTAAGTACCGCGCAGCGCCCGGTTCAGCAGCGGCTTGTCCGTCGATTCATTCAGGGCTTGCCAGCTTTCGATGTCAATGCCGTCCACAAACAGGTTCGGGTCAAACGTCGGCTTGCTGACAAAGGCCAGCACATCGCCGGTTTTGGGGTCAATGGCCACCAATGCGCCTCTCCTGGCGCCAAACATTTCTTCCACCAGATGCTGCAGCTTGATGTCAATCGACAGCATGACGGTTTCACCCGGTGTGGCCGGGCTGGACGCCAGCTTGCGCACGGCGCGGCCACCGGCTGATGTTTCCATCTGGTCAACGCCTGTGGTGCCGTGCAGTTGCTGCTCAAAACTTTGCTCAACCCCCAGCTTGCCGATGTAGTCAGTGCCGCGGTAGTTGCCCTCGTCGTCGCTGCTTTCGATGGCTTCTTTCTCAGCCTGGTTGATGCGGCCGATGTAGCCCACCACATGGCTGCCCAGCTCACTGTACGGGTAGCTGCGAAACAGCCGCGCCTTGATGTCCACACCCGGAAAGCGAAAACGCTGCGCTGCAAAGCGCGCCACTTCTTCATCCGTCAGGCGGGTACGAATCGGCAATGATTCAAAATTTTTGGACTCTTCACGCAGCCGCTTGAAGCGGCGTTTGTCACGCGGCTGAATGTCAATCAGGCTGCTGAGTGCTGTGATGGTGTCGTCCAGATTGCCCACTTTGGCAGGCGTTATCTCCAGCGTGTAGGCCGAATAATTGGTGGCCAGCACCACACCGTTTCTGTCCAGTATCTGACCGCGATTGGGCACGATGGGAACCACCGCAGTACGGTTGCTTTCAGCCTGCTCGTCCAGGTCTACATGGCGGTACACCTGCAAGTACACCAGACGCGCTGTCAGCAGTGCAAAGCAGCTAAGTACCACCAGGCTGGCAACCAGCACCCGCGCGCGAAAGCGCGACAGGTCGGCCTCAACGTTGCGCAGTTCGGTCATGGCGGTAACTGCTCGGATGACTCTTGCTCCTTCCCCTCCCGGGGCTGAGGACTGCGGCTCCAAGTCCGCAAGTGCGGACTTGGACAGGACGAAGAGCTGTCGCCCTTGGCGGCTGCACGTAAGGCTGGGATGGGGGCAGGTACGATGGGAAGAGCTGTTTGGCGCTTGCCCCCACCCCACCCTCCCCCGGAAGGGGAGGGAGTAAAACAATTTTGGGCTGAGTAATTACTCATAGAGGTCTGTTCTCGTCAGGATCAAGCGCGCGGCGCTGGGGGGCCAGCAGCACTATGCTGATCAATGGCCACAGCAGTGATTCGAGCAGCGGTGCCAGCAGCAGCCACCAGCCCGGAAATATGCCGCCGCCGAGCATCCTGATGCCCAGCTCAACAGCATGCGCGGCCGCAAACAGTGGCAGCACCTGCACGGCCTGTGACGGCACTGAAAACCACAGCAGGCGGCGGTGAATCATGGTGGCAAAAAAGCTCAATGCGGTGTAACTCAGGGCATGCTGGCCGAGCAGCGACGACTGGTGCACATCCATCCCCAGGCCAAACATGAAGGCCAGACCGATACCGACGCGCAGCGGCTGGTGAACATTCCAGAACACCAGCACCAACGCCATAAAGTCCGGCAACCACGGCAGACGGCCGAGCGGCAGCATGTTCAGCAGCAGCGCGGCAAACAGGCTGGCCCAGATAAACAGCGGATTGGCGGGCAACAGCAGTTGCTGGCCTGATCGCATGATCATGTTTTCAATCCTTGCATGGTCATTTGCTTGCTCCTCTTTTCGGAGCAGCAACAGGCTCAAGAGACTGTGGCCGGGGCGGTATTTGCGCCGAAACGGGCTTGACCACCATGACATGGCGCGCGCCGGTAACCAGCGCGCGAGGCGTGCAGTAAATTTTGGCGAAAGCTGATTCAGCGCGGCGCTCAATCTTGCTGATGGTGGCCACCGGCAAGCCGGCCGGATACACGCCGTCAACGCCGCTGGTGGTTAGCAAATCGCCGGGCTGTACATCAGAATTTGCGCCCATAAAACGCAGCTCCATCCCGCCTGCGGCTGCAGGGTCGCCATAGGCCACACTGCGCGCGCCGGTGCGCACATTGAGCACCGGAATGGCCAGCTCGCGGTCAATCACCAAAGTCACTTCGCTGACCAGCGGATGCACGCGCGTGACCTGCCCGAGCACGCCCGTTTCATCGAGTACTGGCGAGCCGAGCGCCAGGTCTTGTAGCAAGCCTTTGTCGATGATGATTTTGCGGGTGTACGGGTCGGCTGCGTCGTAAAGCACTTCAGCGGCCATCACCGAGGTGGCCAGCTGGCCGCGCAGTTCCAGCAACTTGCGCAAGCGGCTGTTTTCCAGCAGCAGTTGCTCAACCTGCCCGGCCCTGAGCGACTGCAAGGCCAGCTTTCTGGCCGCTTCTTCGCTGCTGGTGTTGGCCTGATCCAGCCCGGTCAGATAGTTGCTGCTGGTGCGCACTGCCCGCACCGGCTGCAAGGCCAGCCACTGCACCGGATACAGCGCAGTACTAAGTGCCGCGCGCACCGGCTGGGTAATGCGAAAACGCATGTCAGCCACCATCAAAAACAACGACAAGGCGCTGAAAAACACCAGCTTTGACAGCGCAGACGGCCCTTGCTTAAAGAAAGGCGGAGGAGAACGGTCAAGGGTTCCAAGAGGCATTTTTGGTCAGCGCTTCAGGCTATAAAAGCAGCTGTTCCTGAGCGACTGGATGTCGGTTTATTCCGACGTAAAGATCGACCCCAGACGATCCATTCGCTCCAGCGCCATGCCGCAGCCGCGCACCACGCAGGTCAGTGGCTCTTCTGCCACCAGCACCGGCAGGCCGGTTTCTTCAGCCAGCAACCGGTCCAGGTCACGCAGCAAAGCGCCACCGCCAGTCAGCATCATGCCGCGGTCGGCAATGTCTGCGCCAAGTTCTGGCGGGGTTTGCTCCAGCGCGTTTTTGACAGCACTGACAATGTTGTTCAGCGGGTCGGTCAACGCTTCCAGAATTTCGTTGCTTGATATCGTGAAGCTGCGCGGCACGCCTTCGCTCAGGTTGCGGCCCTTGACTTCCATTTCCTTGACTTCAGAGCCCGGAAAAGCAGAGCCGATTTTCTTCTTGATGGCCTCAGCCGTGGGCTCGCCAATCAGCATTCCGTAATTGCGTCGAATGTAGTTGATGATGGCCTCGTCAAAGCGGTCGCCACCGACGCGCACGCTGCCTTTGTAGACCATGCCGCCCAACGAAATCACGCCGACTTCAGTCGTGCCGCCGCCGATGTCTACCACCATCGAACCGCTGGCCTCGCTGACAGGCAAGCCTGCGCCAATGGCTGCGGCC
>JAYUVG010000100.1:0-4499 GCA_043754255.1 Polaromonas sp.
ATTGCTCCTGCCCAAAAAACGGGCAGAGCCAGTAAAACACCTGGGTCAGTTTTGAATCGGCACTATGCCCTCAAGTGGGTCAGTTTTCGGTCGGCGGCAACACGTCAGCATTCAGCCAATATTGGGCCGTATCCAATACGTGGCTGTATTGCCAAACCATCTTGCCTTCATATAGCGGCAGCAAACCCGGCGCCGCTGTTTCAATGAACAGGTCTTTGTCGTCTGTCATATGAAGCTCGCGCCGAAAATCCAACCAGCCGGGGGCCAGAGGCTCGAAAGCGTCATAGCACTTTTGCAAGATAGGCAAGTCGCTGGCGCTACGCAGCTCCATGAGTGCCCAGAACTTTGGAGACAGGGCCTTCAAGCTCGCCAAAGGGTAAGGCACCCGGCGCGCAGGGTCCAGCAAATCGGCAGGGTCCAGCACATAAAACGCGGTGTCAATCACCGCATCTGCCGCATCAGTCGGCGGGCTGTTCGCAATCTGCATCAGTGCAAATTTATAGCGCGAGTCCACATCGGGAAAGATACCGTAGCGGTTCTCAAAACTCCAGAAAAACGGCATCTGGCAATGCGTAAAAATATGCTTGCGCAGAATGGTGGAGCCTTCTTCAAACATCAATGCACTGGGTAGCACATAGTTCAAGCTGCCACCTGCGGCCAGTAGCCCCAGGTTGCGCTCCACAAAGAGGCGAAACAAGTTGCCATCGCCCGCGCCCTGGTTGAGCGGCGATGCAGCGGTGTAGTAGTCGTCCGCTACCTCCATCTCTCGCTTGGCGGCGGCGTAGGCGCTGGCAATGTGCGGGCTTTCCAGCAGCCGCTTTTGCACGGCGGCTTTTTCAGTGTTCTTCAGGCTGCGGTAGTTGCTGTGGTACTGGGGGAAGAAATCAGCGTCTGAAAACTTGGTTTTGTCCCATGGCGGGTTACCCACAATGATGTCAAAGCCGTGCTTGCCCCGGGCAAAGGCTTCCGGGAAAGCCACCTCAAAGTGAAAAAAGTGGTACTGGGCAGCGTAAGCTTCTACTTGTTTGAGCGCCACGCTTTTGCTGCGCGTGTCGTCAAATAGCTGGGTGATGATGTCAGGCGTTTTTTTCAGCGCCTCCCAAGCCTTGGTATCGCCCTCTGCCAACATGGCGCGGCCCGTGCAAATAAAGCTTAGCGCCCGCGACAGCAGGTTGAGCTTGGGGGCAATGGTGTTTTTCCACAGCGCTTTGGACTGCTCCACCTCTTCGGCGGTGGTGTCGCGCATGGCATCCAGCTCATGCATTACCGTGCGCAGCTCCTCAAAGCGGGCACCCAGGTTCTCAACAAACAAATCATTCTGCGCAACTTCTACCGCGTTGTAGCGGATGAAGTCTTGCACGCTGGCACCCATCAGCGAATTGCCGTGCTGCACATGGTGCTCAATAAACGATAGCGGTGTGCCAAAAATAAAGCTGTCCATCCACAATGACAGGCGCGCCAGCTCTACGGCAAAGGGGTTCAAGTCGACCCCAAAAATGCAGCGCTTGAGCAAGGCACGTTTTAATATTTGCGCATCCTCGGGCTCGTAGTCCAGGTTCAAGAACTTCAGTTGCTCGGTGATCTTGGCGCGCTCTTGGGCCACCAGCTCTTGCAACACCGTATCCGTGTCCAGCCGGGCCAAGGCCAGGTCAGTCAGATAGCCCAGCGCCTCCACCAAAAAGTGGCCACTGCCGCAGGCGTTATCCAAAATTTTGAGATCCATGAAGGCGCGGCCATCGGCATTGCTGCTGGCACTGCAACTTGCATTACTACTTGCATCACCGGCTGCGGCACCGCTTGCCTTGGCTTCTGCCAGCGCAGTTGCAATCGCGCGGTCCACACTGGCTTTGACCAAAGGTTGCGAAAGCACCGGTTCGGTGTAATAGCTGGCCGTGGTTTTACGCGAGTTACTGGCGCTCTTGAGATACACCTCACCTTTTTTTACGCTGACTTCGCGCAGCGCCTTAAAACCCTTTTCCTTGCGCACAAGGGCCTGGTCATAAGCATCAAAGTACGCCTCTACCACTTTGCCTTTGGTTGTGGCGCTCTCAAACTCCAGGTATACGGCAGTTTCTAGCGCCCGCTCAAAGCGAAACTCCAACAGGCCTTCGTAGATGCGACCCAGGTGCGTGACGCTCATGTTTTTGAAGTCACGCTTGGTGTCAAACAGCGTATTGCCCCGATGGGTTTTGTACAGCAATTTTTCTAGCAATTGGCGCAGCGTGGCGTTGTCAAATATCTTTGGCCTGAGCAGCAGCGGCGCGCGTGCTGGGTCAAACAGGCCGCCGTTGAACAAGGGGATGTCGATGTCTTCAGCGCCCTCGTCCAGCATTTCAAAAAGCTGCTTCAGGGCGTAAACGCCGTCATGCAGCTTGTCTCGGTCTGCACCTTGACTACGCAGGGTGTGAAAAATATGGTCCAGGCTGTAGCGCTTATAAAACGGGTGTGCCTTCAAAAGGGCCGCGTTTTTATCTTCAAAATACACCACGAATAGCAGCCGAAACAGCAGCACCACGCTGTTCTCATACACGCTGGCAAGGCTGGCTTTGGGATTGGCCTTGAAGATGGCCCGGCCCATGATTTCAAACAGCGAGTCTTCACCGGCGTAGCCATAAATCACGGCCTTCAGGTTCTCCTCAACCGCCAAAGTGAAATCGGCAGAGGCGGCTATCGCCTGGTCAATGGCGCTGTCTTGCGTGCCCACCGCAGGGCGAACATAGGTGTCCCGGCCAAAGAAAAACGCAAACAGAGCCAAGGCTTTGGTCTTCTCAGCGCCTGACTGCAGGGCACAGATTCTTTCCAGGTCAAACTCGATGAAAGTCTTTTTGGCGGTTATTTTGTCGGTGTCATACACCCGCCACAGTCTGCCGTTGGTCAAAAACCCAAAGCGCACCCGCAGCGTGCTCAGGTAACCCTGCAGTTGGTGGTGCGGGTTGTCTTTGGAATCAGCCTTGCCCGTATCCAGCTTTTTGTCCCAGGCTTTGGACTCGCAAATGGCGGTAATTAAAAGGTGGTCTTTGGTGGCGATGAGTGCGTCTTCTTGCTCGCTGTGCAGCGTCAGGCAGTAGTCGGGTTTGGCAAACTTGCCTTGTACGGTGATGCCTACTTGGTAAGCCCGGGACCAGCCTAACTGCGCCAGCAGGGGTGCAATGAATTTCTCTTCCAGCTGCGCTTCGTTGCGGGCAGCCAAGGTGGCACTGTCAAAGTGCGCCACCAGCCAAACAGCCAAACCATGGGGCAGTGGCGCTGCAGCCAATTGCGTGGCTTTTTTCTCAATAAATCCATCGTCAAGCAGGGTGTTGGTGAGCCAGTGCTGAGGAAAAAGGTCTTGGATCATGGATGGCGGTCGATCTAGCGCTGTGGTCAAGTGAATCGAGGCAGTCTAGCCCAATCGTGGGCCCGATTTTGTTTGCAAGCCAAATTGGCCGTTTAGCCCGTGGATAGTGCGTGAGCAGCTCCTGTTTTTATAGCATTTTTTCGTCAAGATGGTCCCGGCTGAGTGCCTCAGCCTAGGTCTCCTGCCCCGCCGCTATCATGGTCATATGCCAAACCCCGCCACACCGTCCGCCCAGCGCAGCGCCGCCCGCCTGCCCCTGCTGGATTGGGTCAGCGCCTGGCTGCGCGACTGGTGGCAACTGATTCATCTGGGCGCTGTGCTGCTGGTTCTGGCGCTATCGCCCTCCAGCTACCGCGCCGCCAACCGGCCGCAACTTGCGCGCCACATCTACAACAACACTGCGCCCTTGCTGATTAGTTTTAGCCTGGTGAGTGCGCTGATTACCGTGGTGCTAACCCGTATCGTGCTCACCACCGCATTGAGCTATGGCCTCACGCAATACGCGCTGCAGGTGCTGATACGGGTGCTGGTGCTGGAACTGATTCCCCTCACGGCCGCATTGTTTGTGGCGCTGCGCTGCACCATTCCTGATGGTGTTGAGGTAGCAGCGCTACAAAGCAGCGGCGCTTTGAGCCGCATGCGCGCCCAGGGCCAGGAGCCCATCCGCACCGAAGTGCTACCCCGCGTGGTGGCCGGGCTGCTGGCCGGGGTTACGCTGGCCGCACTGAGCAGCGTGGTGGCGCTGGTGGTGGCTTATATAGTGGGCTATGGGTTTACGGTGTCGGGGCTGCCGTCTTACACACGCATGTTTGGCCAGGTGTTTAGCCCGGCCGTGTGTTTGATTTTGGTGTTGAAGACCGTGCTGTTTTCACTGGCTGTATCGCTGATTCCGATGGCATCGGCGTTGTATGGCCTGAGTGGTCTGCACGGCCAAAGCGTGCGTACCAGCACCGAAATGCATTCGCTGGTGCGTATGTTTGCGCTGGTGCTGCTGATTGAAGTGGCCTCCCTGATTGGCAACTACTACTAAACGGATAGAAGTTTTAACGATGCAACCCTCCACCCCACCTGAAACCCCGGTGCACCTAGAGGCAAGCCCGCCGCTGCCGCCCGAAGTGGCCAACCTGGACTTCAAAGCCAGGTTGCTTTTGCTGTTTATGGC
>JAYUVG010000101.1:0-29283 GCA_043754255.1 Polaromonas sp.
AACCGCGAGGGCTTGCGCGCTGCGCGGCAGCGGCGTCACCCTATTCCGCAGGGCCGCCCATGGGACCCCCTCGGGGGGCAGCGGCCACACGTAGTGGGCAAGCGTGGGGGCTATATTCATGACCAAAAATCTTTCCTGCACAAACCGCGCGCTGCGCAAAAACTGCACACCTTGCCCTCGCCGAGTGCAGGCAGCACCGCGCCTGCGGCAATGCGTTCCATGTCTTCAATAATTCCATTGATCAGGTCATCGCGCAGTTCCACAATACCGGGCTGGGCATAGGTTTTGGTGGCCTCTTTTTCGCCCAGATTGATGTAGGCAGCAGTCAGTGTGTCGTCTTCCAGCAGCGCCGCATAAAAGGCCAGTTGCGTGTCTTCACCTGCATCGTCAAGCCTGCCCTGGGTGGTGCTGCGGGCTTCGGTTTTGTAGTCCATCACCACCCGGCTGCCATCACTCAGCTGGTCGATGCGGTCAATTTTGCCAACCAGCTCCAGCCTGCCCAGCGGTATGCGTCTGGACACTTCGCCTTCCAGGTATACAGCGCCGCTGGCTTCGTGCACTGCCAGCCAGTCGAGGTAGCCGTCCCGCACCCGCGGCCACGAAGCAGCAAAGGGCAAAAACTCTTCGGCACTCAACCCCAGGGTTTCAGTGGCTTCTTGCGCTGCTATATTAAGCATAGCTGCTCGCGCGCTGTTTGTGTCGGCTACAGCCGTATTTGATGCAATTTTCAAGGCATTATGAAAGACGTTGAGCACCAAATGCAACCAGCTGCCAAAGTCGCGTTTGCCCAATTCACTTTGCAGTTCATCGGCTTCTTGCAGCCCCAGCTGGCGCAGTGCAAAAAAGCGGTACGGACAAGCCCGCAAGTCGGCATACGCACTGGCGGACAGCCGGAGCACTGGCAAGGACTTGGCACTTGGCTGCGGCGCAAACACCGGCGCAATCGCCACCTGGCGCAATGGCCGGGGGTCAGGCGCCAACGCGGCTGGTTGCAGCGCCAGTGTTCGCGTTAACAGCAACTCCTGCACAAAGCCGCTGGGCATCAGGCGTTCACCGCTTTCGCTCAGGCGCCACAACACGTCCAGATGCGGCAGGGTCAAAGCATATTGCCAGGCGGCGCGCTGGTTTTGCGCCAAAGCGGCGCGCGTGGGCAAGCCCAGCAAGGTGCGCTGTGCAGCTGTCCATGCCCCAGCCGGTTCAGGGCAAACAGCCAACCGCACTTCATCGCAGCCGGGCAGTACCACCGCCTGCACCGGCCGGCCCAGCAACTGGCTGAGCGGCAAAATCACAACCTGCGCGTCAGCTGGATGCGCAGGTGTAAAGCTGGCAGCTTCCAATACCTGGCTGGCCCACAAGGTAAATTCTTGCAGGCTCATGCGGGGGTTTACAGGCAGCGCCAGCCCGTCGCCCAGGTGCAACGCCTCAATAACTGCCAGCCCTGCTGCGTCGCCAATCAATGCTTCCCATTGGCCAGCGCATTGCAGGGCGCTCTCCAGCTCGCGCAACCTCTCTGCAATCGGCCTGCTGCTTTGAAAGGTGTCCCGGCACGCATTGACCTGGGCGCAAACATCCGCCAAGTCAGCCCGCGAAGTCGGAACTGCATTCCACTGACTAACCCCGAGCTTTCTTAAGCCCGCTTCTGCCACTGCCACGGCAGATCGATCAAACGCTGGGGCATTTTTTACCCAGTTCAACACCGTGTCAGTCGATGCATCCCAGGGCATGGCACGCAGCAAACCCATCAGTGCGGCGGCCGCGCGGGTGGTTGACAGCTTCCAGCCGGTCTCATCGCGCATCACCACGCCCTTGCCCGCCAGCATGGCGCGCATGCGCCGGGTCAGCAGCCGGTCTTGCGCCACCAGTGCCACCGGGCTGCGGCCAGCCGCCAGATGCGCCAGCACGCAGGCAGTTGCCAGGTGCGCTTCTCCTTCCAGGTCTGGCGCTGCATGCAAAGCCGCCGCGCCCTGCACCGGTTGCGTTTTCAGTTGCACTCTGGCAGTACGCTCGCCCCAATGTGCCTTGAGGGCAACGGTCAAAGGGTCGCACTGAAAGCCTTCAATCACCACCAGAAAATCGCAGTGGGTTGCAAACAGCACGTCTGTCGGATAACTGGAGGCTGCCGCCCAGGCCAGCGCAATACGGGAGACAGCCAGCTCAAACACCAGCGCCGGGCCTTGCAAGCCAGCACTTATTTCGCTGGCCAGCTGCGCGCCCCAGGCCAGGCGACTGGCAGGTGGCTGCGCAGCCGCCATCGGTGCCAAAGTCATGGCCGCTTCTACCAGTCGGCCCGTCAAGTCGTTTTGCCGGTCCGACAACCCCGCACGTTGCAGCAAGCTGGCAGCGATCAGTGTGTCAATCGCGCCATTCATCTGGATATCGTCTGGCGCTGCGCCAGGGCTGGGCAAACTGTTGGCCCAGTTCAGCGTGGTTTCAAAGCGCGGCATGAAAAAGCTTTGATCAAGCGCGTTGTGATCCATCCAGGCCAGTCTGGCCTGCTGCATCAACTGCGCGTACGGCACCAACACCACGGCTTTGCTCGGGTGAATGCCTTTGGCACGCAGCAGGTCGGTCAGCTCAAGCATCACCTCCGACCAGCTGGTGCTGGCAACGTTGACGATCAAGGTCATGGCCGGTCAGGGCTGATGCGGGTCAACATTCAAATGTGGTTTCTGACAAAATAAAGAAATTAGCGTGCATTAAAAACCCGAAAAAGGAGCCCCCATGGCCAGCGAATTGATCAAACACACCACCGACGCAACGTTTGAAACTGACGTTTTGAAATCCAAAAACCCTGTGCTAGTGGACTATTGGGCTGAATGGTGCGGGCCCTGCAAAATGATTGCTCCGATTCTCGACGAAGTTGCCACCACCTACAGCGGCAAGCTGCAGGTTGCAAAAATGAACGTGGATGAAAACCGCGACATTCCGGCCAAATTCGGCATTCGCGGCATTCCGACATTGATGATCTTTAAAAATGGTGAACTCGCAGCCACCAAAGTCGGAGCCATGAGCAAGTCCCAGCTGACCGCTTTTATCGACCAGCAACTGGTCTGATTTTACTGCCTCGGAAACTGTCCGGGGCCGGGTATATGGCTGTTAAAACACCTGCATGATGCCGTTGTTTTGCAGTCTTTTTTCCTGTCATAATTAAGATTGAGTAGCGAAAAGCTGCGGGTGTGCTTGAATTCTGTCAGGCAAAGTCTTCATGTCTGCATGACCCGTACCCAAACCTCCCCTGATTTTTTTGTCAACTCTCCAGCGAGTTGTCTTTCTTTGAAACCACCACGTCAAACCAGCGGGTTAATCCATGCATTTAAATGAACTCAAGGCACTGCATGTGTCTGAAGTCCTCAAGCAAGCCGAAGCCCTTGAGATTGAAAACGTAGGCCGGCTGCGCAAGCAGGAACTGATGTTCGCCATCATTAAAAAGCGAAGCAAAACCGGTGAAATCATTGTGGCCGACGGCGTGCTCGAAGTGCTGCCCGATGGCTTTGGCTTTTTGCGGGCTCCGGACTCAAGTTACACCGCCAGCACAGACGACATTTACATCAGCCCCAGCCAGATTCGCCGCTTAAACCTGCACACCGGCGACATGATTGAAGGTGAAGTGCGCACACCCAAAGACGGCGAGCGTTACTTTGCTCTGAACAAGCTCGACAAGGTCAATGACGGCCCGCCTGAAGCTAACAAGCACAAGGTGATGTTTGAGAATTTGACGCCGCTGTTCCCGCGCGAGCAGTACAAGCTGGAGCGTGACATCAAGGGTGAAGAAAACCTGACCAGCCGAATCATCGACATCATTGCACCGATTGGCAAAGGCCAGCGCGCCCTGCTGGTGGCGCCGCCCAAGTCTGGCAAAACCGTGATGATGCAGCACATTGCCCACGCAATCACAGCCAACTACCCTGATTCCGTGATGATGGTGTTGCTGGTCGATGAGCGGCCTGAAGAAGTGACCGAGATGCAGCGCAGTGTGCGCGGCGAAGTAATTTCATCGACCTTTGACGAACCCGCTGCACGCCATGTGCATGTGGCCGAAATGGTGATTGAGCGCGCCAAACGCCTGGTTGAGCTCGGCAAGGACGTGGTGATTTTGCTGGACTCCATCACCCGCCTGGCACGCGCTTACAACAACGTGTTGCCTTCATCCGGCAAGGTGTTGTCAGGCGGCGTGGATGCCAACGCGCTGCAGCGGCCCAAGCGCTTTTTTGGTGCGGCGCGAAAAATTGAGGAAGGCGGCAGCCTGACCATCATCGGTACCGCGCTGGTCGATACAGGCAGCCGGATGGACGAGGTGATTTTTGAAGAATTCAAAGGCACCGGCAATTGCGAAATTCACCTGGATCGCCGCCTGTATGAAAAGCGCGTGTTTCCGGCGATTCAGCTGAACCGTAGCGGTACGCGTAAAGAAGAGTTGCTCTTGGCACCTGAAATTTTGCAAAAATCGCGGATTTTGCGCCAGTTCATGTACAACATGGACGAAATCGAATCGATGGAGCTGATGCTGAAAAACATGAAGGCCACGAAAAACAACCATGAGTTTTTTGACATGATGCGCCGGGGCGGGTAGCCGGGCTATAATCAAAGGCTTGCCGGAAAGTGCTCAAAAATAGTTTTGAGTGGCTGCCGAAACGAAATTTAAGGATAAGAGAAATGAAAGACGGCATTCACCCCAACTACCGCGACGTGTGCTTTTTGGATTTGTCCAACAACTTCAAATTTGTCACCCGCTCGTGCGTCAACACCAAAGAGATGTTGAAAATGGAAGACGGCCGTGAGCTGCCGCTGTACAAACTGGACACGTCCAGCGAGTCGCATCCGTTTTACACCGGTACCCAAAAATCTGTCGATAACATGGGCGGCCGCGTTGAGAAATTCCGCAACCGTTTTGGCAAAACTGCTGCTAAAGATGCTGCACCCGCCGCTGCTGCTTAAGTAGCGCACCGAGCTCAAAAACTCACCAAGGCAGCCTGAGGTTCAGGCTGCTTTTTTTTTCGCCTGCTGTTGCCAAAATTGTCTGAAAATAGTTTTTCAAAGTTGTAGCCCTTTTGAACAAACCCTCCCCAGCCATCATTGCCCAGTCGGCCGTTCGCCGGTTGCCGCGCCTTGCTTTGCTGCTGTTTTGCGCGGCTTATGTGTTGCCTGGGTTTTTTGGACGGGCGCCCTGGAAAATTGACGATATAGCTTCGTTCGGCATGATGCAGCAGCTGGCCTTCAACAAATCAGATTGGTTTGCACCCCAACTGCTCGGCATGGCAGGCGGCTTTGATGCCTTGCTGCCTTACTGGCTCGGTGCATTGGCCATCAAGCTGCTGCCGTTTTTGGATCCGGCTTTTGCGGTACGCCTGCCATTCATGGCGCTGCTGGCTTTAACGCTTTTTACCACCTGGTACGCTGTTTATTACCTGGCTCGCAGCCCGCAGGCGCAGCCTGTAGTCTTTGCATTTGGTGGCGAGGCCAGCCCCACTGACTACGCGCGCGCCATCGCTGATGCGGGCGTACTGGCCCTGATTGCAAGCCTGGGCCTGGCGCAGTTGTCGCATGAAACCACGCCAGCTGTGGCGCAATTGGCGTGTGTTTCGCTGGCGTTTTATGCGCTGGCAGCAAGCCCGTACCGGCGTGCAACCAAGCTGGCAGGACCGGCTTTTGGGCTGCTGACCGGACTGGCAGGGCTGGCTTTAAGTGGGGCGCCCACGCTGGCAGTGTTGCTGGGTGTGGGCGGCGCCGTGATTGAAGCGATGCACCTGCGCTGGGCAAGGCAGACAGCTGACCAGACTGCCCAACGACATTCGCTGCAATGGGTGCTGCTGATTGTTGGCGTCACAGTTTTTGCGGCCTTGCTTGCCTGGTTGCTGGGCCTGTGGCGTTGGCGCATTCAGTGGCAACCTTTTTTAGGACCCGACGCCTTCAATGAGTGGCGCAAACTGGCAAGGTTACTGTTGTGGTTTACCTGGCCTGCCTGGCCGTTGGCGCTGTGGACACTCTGGCGCTGGCGCAGGCAACTGGCAAGCCGGCATGTGGCACTGCCGCTGTGGTTTGCGTTGGTGGCCATTGCCGCAACTCTGACCACACCGGCGGCTGACCGCAGCCTGTTGCTGGGACTTCCGCCTTTAGCCGCGCTGGCAGCCTTTGCGCTGCCTACCCTCAAGCGCACGGTGGCTTCGCTGATTGACTGGTTCACCCTGATTTTCTTCACCGGTTGCGGCATCACCATATGGGTCATCTGGATTGCCATGCAAACCGGAGTTCCCCAGCAACCTGCTGCCAATGTCGCCAAACTGGCGCCCGGCTTTGAACCGAGTTTGTCAGTTTTTGCTTTTGTAGTTGCATTAGCCGCAACACTGGCCTGGGTCTGGCTGGTGAAGTGGCGGGTTGGTGCCCATCGGGCAGCGGTGTGGAAGTCGCTGGTACTGCCAGCTGGCGGCGCTACCCTGTGCTGGCTGCTGCTGATGACGCTCTGGTTGCCGTTGCTGGACTATGCACGAAGCTATGCGCCGATGGCAAGGCAGGTCGCCAAACAGGTAGACCAGGCCGCGTGCAGTGAAATCTATGGCCTGAGCACTGCACAGACAGCTGCATTGCAATACCACGGCCGCCTCACGCTGCAGCAGGCATCAGCAACAGCCGTTTGCCCCTATTTGATAGTGGATGCAAGCGCCCAGTCAACCCTTGGCAATCGTGTGAATTTGCCGGATTGGGCGTTCATGGCAACGTTGCGCAGACCCGCGGACAAGAACGAAACATTGCTGGTCTTCAAGCGGGTGTCTGGCAGCAACCGCAGTTTGACGGCTCCTTGAGCGAGCTAAAGATAATCGCCCGCCATGCGGGCACGGTGCTGGTGGGCCAGCTGGCAGTGATGGCTTTTGGCGTGGCTGACACGGTGATTGCAGGGCGCTACAGCGACACTGCCCTGGCAGCACTGGCAGTTGGCTCGGCCATTTACATCAGCGTTTATGTCAGCCTGATGGGCATCGTGCAGGCTCTGCTGCCGATTTGGGCCGAAATGCTGGGCGCACGCCAACAGTCAGCCGTAGGCAAATCACTTCGGCAAAGCCTGTATCTGGCCGGCTTGATTTCGCTTGTCGGTATGGCGGTGCTTTTGTTTCCAGCGCCGCTGCTCCGCTGGGCTCAAGTCCCTGCCAGCATGCTGGACGAAGTGACAAACTACCTGACGGTACTGGCGTTTGCGTTCGTACCAGGCCTGCTGTTCAGGCTATACAGCACGTTCAACCAGTCGTTGGGCAAACCACTGCTGGTCACCTGGCTTCAATTGGGTGCACTTGCCATAAAAATACCCTTGTCGATCTGGCTGGTGGCAGGTGGTGCAGGCATTCAGCCGATGGGTGTGGTGGGCTGCGCCTGGGCCACGCTGGTGGTGAATTACCTGTTGCTGGTTGTCAGCCTGGTGATGCTGAAAACGCAGGGGTTGTACCGACCTTTTCGTATCTGGCAGCCCATAGAACGCCCAGACTGGCCGGCCATTGCCGGCTTTGTGCGGCTGGGCCTGCCAGCTGGGCTGGCTTACCTGGTGGAAATAACGTCTTTCACGCTGATGGCGCTGTTCATTGCCAGACTGGGCACCACTGCTTTGGCCAGCCACCAGATCGCAGCCAGCATGGCAGCAGTGCTCTACATGATGCCGTTGTCAATTGCCATTGCATGCAGCGCCCGCACCTCCTTTTGGCTGGGTGCGGGCAAGCCAGACCACGCAAGGCACGTTGTTTTACTGGGTTTTAAGCTTGTAGCCGTTATATCTTGCGCGCTGGCAGCTACGCTTTTTATAGCAAAAGAAAATCTGGCAGCGCTCTATTCAACCAGCCCGGGCATCATAGCGCTGGCGTCCACCTTGCTGGGGTGGGTTGCGCTGTACCACCTGGCAGACAGTGTTCAGGCCGTCTGCGCTTTTTTACTGCGCTGTTATCGCATCACGATTGCGCCGCTGGTGGTGTACAGCGTGCTGCTCTGGGGAGCAGGGCTGTATGGCGGTTATGTGCTGACTTACGAAGGTGTGGAAGGGGTGGCAGGCTTTGCACTAAACCAGCCTGCGAGCCAGACACCTGTCAGTTTCTGGCTGGCCGGGACATTGGCATTGATGTGTGTTGCAGCCTGTTTTATGGCATTGCTATGGCGGGCCGTCCGTGCCAGTCAAAGTGGATCTAGACGAAGGTTTGAACCTTAGCTTTGGCAACAGCACGCACACGTGTTGCCGGAAAGGTGATGGAAAATGCCGAGCCTTGGCCAATGACGCTTTGTATCTGCAGTTCAGCACCATGGCGCTGCGCCACATGCTTGACAATTGCCAAACCCAGACCCGTACCACCAGTTTCGCGTGACCGGCTGCGGTCAACCCGATAAAAGCGTTCGGTCAGGCGAGGTATATGTTCAGGCGCGATGCCTGGCCCACTGTCCTTGACCAAAAACCGTCCGCGTCCATCGGCAAGCATAGTCCAGCCGACATGAACCAGACCCGTATCGGGTGTGTAGCGTACGGCATTCGTCACCAGGTTTGACAAGGCACTGAACAATTCAGCTTGCACACCTGCAATTTCAAAAGCAGGTTCAGCCTCAAACAAAAACTGATGCCCCTCTTTTGTCAGCAACCTGGACAGCGCCCTCGCCTCCTGCTCGCACTGGGCCATCAGCGCGCTGCAAGAAACCCACTCGTTGGCGCCTGGCTGCGGACTGCCCTCCAGCTTTGACAGTGTCAGCAGGTCATTGACCAGCGTTTGCATGCGCTGCGATTGCTGGAACATCAGCGCCAGATAACGCGTCCGGTCTGCCTCGTTGAGCGGCAGCGTTTGCAGGGTTTCAATAAACCCGGAAAGAACCGTCAACGGTGTGCGAATTTCGTGCGATACATTGGCAACAAAATCGCGCCGCATGGCTTCTGCCAGCTCGACTGCAGTAATGTCGCGCGACAAAAGCAGTTTGCGGTCGTTGCCGTAAGCATGGGCATGCACAGACAAATTGACCGGCCGCCCTGTCTGGCTGGCACTGCCCGGAATCACTACATCACGAGAAAAATCATTGGACGCCATGTAGGCTTTAAACCCCGGCGCCCTGACCAGATTGGCAATGTGCTGGAACACATCGCGCCGGGCATCGCAGCCAAAGTGCTGCGTGGCCATGTCGTTGCACCATTCAATGCGGTCTTGCTTGTCCAGCAGCACAACACCCATCGGCGAGGCCTGCATCGCAGCCAAAAATTCATCAAGCCGTTCCTGCGCATTTGAAATTTTCAGATCTTGCTGCCGGATGATTTTGCGAACACATCCCGCCAGATCGCCCCAGATACCCACAAGCTTTGGAAGCAGGTGACCGGTGCTGGCCAACTCTTCGTTGTTTTGTACCAGACGCAGCCAGCGGGAAAAACGGCCGAGGTAAAAACTGTCAAGAGCCATCCAGACCATGATGCCGGCCAACACCCCAGCAATCAGGCCATCCCTGGCTGCTGTCCAAAAACCCAAACCAGCGCCTGCACCCAGGCAGATGAAAAGAAAAAACCAGCGATTGATCATCCGGCAGATTGTGCCGCAGCGACCATCGGGGCTGCTGTCAACCGATAGCCTGCACCCCGTACGGTTTCAACCATTGCACCAGCAGCACCCAGTGCTTCTCTCAGGCGCTTGACATGAACATCCACCGTACGTTCTTCAATAAACACGTGGTCACCCCATACCTTGTCGAGCAGATTGCTGCGGCTGTGGACGCGCTCGGTGTGGGTCATGAAAAAATGTAGCAACTTGAACTCTGTTGGCCCCAGCTTGAGTTCCTGACCTTTAAAGGAAATACGGTGCGTTGCAGCGTCAAGCACCAATGCTCCAACAGTTACGCAGTCACCGGGCGATTCTGGCGCTCGCCTGCGCAGCACAGCGCGAATGCGCGCCAGCATTTCCTGGGTTGAAAATGGTTTGGTGATGTAGTCGTCTGCGCCTGAGTCCAGCCCGGCAACCTTGTCAGACTCGTCCCCACGGGCTGTCAACATCAAGATCGGGATGCTTTTGGTGCGCTCCTGTTTGCGCCAATGGCGTGCCAATGACAAACCACTTTGGCCTGGCAACATCCAGTCGAGCAAGATGGCATCTGGCAGCGTTGCATCCAGCTCGCGCTGGGCTGTCACGCTGTCACCGGCGACGATGGCATCAAACCCTCCATGCTGCAGGTTGACAGCAATCAGCTCGGCAATGGCTGGCTCGTCTTCCACGACCAGAATACGGGGGCGAATTTTCATCTTGTTAGCCGAACACAAAGACTAAAAAAACTGAAAGATAAACAAAACTACCGGATAGCCGATTCGATTTGAGCCATTGGCGTGTGCCGGATATCCTCACCCTTGACGATGTAAATAATAAATTCGGCGATGTTTTTGGCATGGTCACCAATCCGCTCAATCGCTTTTGCCACAAACAGCAAATCAAGACTGGCTGAAATGGTTCGGGGATCTTCCATCATGTAGGTGATCAGTTTACGCACAAAACCATCAAACTCCTTGTCAATCTGATCGTCTTCTTTCAGGATGGACAAGGCAACCGCGGTGTCGAGCCTGGCAAAGGCATCCAGCGCTTTTCTCAGCAGGCCGGACGCAAGTTCTGCAGCAACGCGCAGGTCTGACGACGGCAATGAACGGGCAGAGCCGCTTTCAATAATGGACTTGACCATGCGGGCAATCTTGTCTGCCTCATCGCCTGCACGCTCCAGATTGGCGGTTGTTTTTGAAATCGCAATCAACAGCCGCAAGTCACGCGCGGTTGGCTGGCGTCGCGCGATGATCGACGACAACTCGCGGTCAATGTCGATTTCCATGGCGTTGACGCGAACCTCCGCCTCCAGCACCTGGTTGGCAGTGTCCGCGTTGAACTGGGACAGTGAATGAATGGCCAGGCGAATTTGCGATTCCACCAAACCACCAAGCTCCATCACACGCGAGGAAACGCCGTTGAGTTCGCTGTCAAACTGACTGGATAAATGTTTATCAGGCATACGTTCCTTTTGAATATCTAGCCGAAACGACCGGTGATGTAGTCTTCGGTTTCTTTGCGCCTGGGCTTGAAAAACAGCTCCTCGGTCACGCCAAACTCCACCAGATCGCCCAGATACATGTAAGCGGTGTAATCACTGCAGCGCGCGGCCTGCTGCATGTTGTGGGTCACGATGACCACCGTGTAATCATTCTTTAGCTCGGTGATCAATTCTTCAATTTTGGCTGTTGAAATGGGGTCAAGTGCCGAGCATGGCTCATCGAGCAATAACACCTCTGGCTTGATCGCGATACCGCGCGCAATGCACAAGCGCTGCTGCTGACCGCCTGAAAGACTTGAGCCATTCTGGTTCAATTTGTCTTTGACTTCACCCCACAGGGCAGCCTTGCGCAAGGCCCATTCCACGCGCTCGTCCATATCGGAGCTGTTCAAACTCTCAAACAGCTTCACGCCAAAAGAAATATTGTCATAAATGGACATTGGAAATGGCGTGGGTTTTTGAAAAACCATGCCGACCTTTGAGCGAATCAGAGCCACATCCTTTTTTGATGTCAGCAGATCTTCACCCTCAAACATCACGCTGCCTTCTGCACGCTGCTCAGGGTACAGCTCATACATGCGGTTAAAAATCCGCAGCAGCGTCGACTTTCCGCATCCGGATGGGCCGATAAAGGCGGTGACTTTTTTGTCAGGAATTTCCAGATTGATATTTTTCAACGCATGGAACTTGCCGTAAAAAAAATCGAGGTTTTTTACCGAGATCTTTGACGCTATTTTTTGGTCCACAGTAGCCTGCATGTTTAGCCTTATTTATATCTTTGGTGGGTAGTCTGCTCTGAATCAATTCTTGTTGCGCGTTAAAACCCGCGCCAGAATATTCAACCCGAGTACAGCAACAGTGATTAAAAACACGCCCGCCCATGCCAGCTTCTGCCAATTTTCGTAAGGGCTCATGGCGAACTTGAAAATCGTGACAGGCAAACTGGCCATCGGCTGGCTCAGGTCAGATGTCCAGAACTGGTTGTTCAGCGCGGTAAACAACAATGGGGCGGTTTCACCAGCAATTCGGGCCACTGCCAAAAGCACTCCCGTCACTACTCCTGCACGCGCTGCCTTGAGAGTGATGCTGATAATGACCTTCCACTTGGGAGCACCCAGTGCATAGGCTGCCTCACGTAGCGCGGGAGGCACCAGCTGAAGCATGTTTTCAGTGGTGCGAATCACCACTGGAATCACGATCAGGGCAAGGGCCATCACCCCGGCCCACCCAGAAAATGACTTGAAGCGCGACACCACCACGGCGTACACAAACAGGCCAATCACAATCGACGGCGCGGACAACAAAATATCATTGACAAACCGGGTGACTGACGCCAGCCAGCCTTTGACGTTGTATTCAGCCAGATAAATACCGGCCATGATACCGATAGGCGTTCCAACAAACGTTGCCAGCAACACCATGAAAAACGAGCCATAAATGGCGTTGGCAATTCCACCCGCTTCATTCGGTGCGGGCGTCATCTGCGTAAAGGTTGCAAGGGAGATACCACCGATGCCCAGACGAACCGTTTCCCACAAAATCCAGAACAACCAGAAAAGGCCAAATGACATGGCAGCCAGTGACAGAACCAATGCAACCTTGTTAGTCAGTTTGCGACGGCCAAATTTGGCCAGTCGCGCGTCAATCAGTGCGGCGCTCATGTTTTGGTGCCTTCGCTCTTGTTGAGTTGTGCAAGCATCAGCTTGGACAGCGACAACACCACAAAAGTGATGAAAAACAGTACAAGACCAAGGTAGATCAATGCGGCCTGATGCAAGCCTTCAGCAGCTTCGGCAAATTCGTTGGCCAGAGCAGATGTGATGCTGTTTGCGGCCTGGAACAGACTCAATGAATCGAGCTGGTTAAAGTTGCCAATGACGAAAGTAATCGCCATCGTCTCACCGAGTGCCCGACCCAGCCCCAGCATGACGCCACCCACAACACCGGCTTTGGTGTACGGAAGCACAACTTTGTAAACCACTTCCCAGGTGGTGGAACCCAGTGCATAGGCTGATTCCTTCAGCAGCACTGGCGTCACATCAAAAACGTCCCGCATCACCGATGCAATAAACGGGATGATCATGATGGCCAAAATAATGCCTGCCGACAAAATACCAATGCCTACTGGCGGGCCTGACACCAGTGCACCAATGATCGGCGTCTGGCCAAATGCATTTTGCAATGGCTGCTGCACGTATGTCGCCAGGATGGGCCCAAACACCAGCAAACCCCACATGCCATAGACGATAGAGGGAACAGCAGCCAAAAGCTCAATAGCTGTACCTAAAGGCCTTTTCAACCAGGCGGGCGAAAGTTCGGTCAAAAACAATGCAATGCCAAAACTCACCGGAACCGCAATCAGCAAAGCAATGAACGACGTGGCCAGCGTGCCATAAATCATGACCAGGCCGCCGTACTCGTTTTTGACAGGATCCCAGGTGGTGCTGGTCAAAAATCCCAGCCCGTACTTGCTGATGGCAGGCCACGCACCAAAAATAAGTGAAATCAAAATGCCAGCCAGCAAACTCAAGGTCAGCCAGGCTGCTGCCTGGGCCACCCAGCCAAAAATTTTGTCTGCCCAGGGGCTCCGGCGTTTTAAATTATTTTTTGGAGGTTTTGTCATATCTCTGTGGTCTGCTTTTGAAGCCAACTCAAAAGCAGACTCATTGGCCGGAAGTGTTGAAGACACGCTGGAACCCCCTCAGTTTAAACAACCTCAGCCGCCTGCTTTATTTGATGGCGATGGCTTTGCCTGACGCATCCTTGATATCGCTCCAGGATTTTTCAATGATGGCTTTCACCGCTGCAGGCATCGGCACATAGTCAAGGTCATCGGCAACCTTGTCACCGTTTTTAAAAGCCCATTCAAAAAACTTTAGCGATGAGGCTGCTTGTGCTGGCTTGTCCTGTGCTTTATGCATCAGGATAAACGTGGCACCGGTGATGGGCCAGGCATCTTTGCCAGGCTGCTCGGTCAGGATTTGATAAAAGCTTTTGGCCCAGTCTGCGCCAACCGCAGCAGCCTTGAATGCTGCATCTTCAGGCGAGACAAAAGTACCAGCCGCATTTCGCATTTGGGCAAACGTCATTTTGTTTTGCTTGACATAGGCATATTCAACGTAGCCGATGGAATTGGGCAAACGGCTCACAAATGCAGCCACGCCTTCATTGCCCTTGCCGCCAGCACCCACTGGCCAGTTGACTGCAGTGCCCTCACCTACCTTTGTTTTCCACTCGGGGTTGACCTTGCTCAGGTAGTTGGTAAAGATGAAACTGGTGCCCGAGCCATCGGCGCGGCGAACCGGAGAAATGGCTGCATCAGGCAATGGCAGGGTCGGGTTCAAGGCTTTGATGGCCGGATCGGTCCAATTGGTAATCTTCCCGAGGTAAATGTCTCCCAGAATGGCGCCGTTAAGCTTCAGCTGGCCCGGGGTGATGCCCTTGATGTTCACAACCGGCACCACGCCGCCAATGACAGTGGGGAACTGCACCAATCCTTTTTTGGCCAGCTCATCGTCTTTGAGCGGCGCATCAGAAGCGCCAAAGTCAACCGTCTTGGCATCGATCTGGCGCAACCCGGCGCCTGAGCCGACCGACTGGTAATTGATTTTTACACCAGTTGCCTTGTTGTAGTCAGCCGCCCATTTGGAATAAAGCGGCGCGGGGAAACTTGCACCTGCGCCTGTCACATCCTGGGCAAAAGACAAACCTGGCAAAGCAAGCATGGCAACACTTGCGCTGATAAAAAAAGAACTTTTGAGCCTGGATTTCATAGAAATACTCCTTGGGTTAATTGCAAACATGACAGAACTTTAAAAGTCTTGTGTGACAAAGTCATGACAGATTGAGACGTATGCTAGTTTCACGTCCTGCTGCCTGACAAGGGTTGTCACACGGCTGTCAGGTTTTTATGACCTCGCTGTCACCCAGCGCTTCAAGGCAGCGCTTTCAGGCAGCGCTTTCAGGCAGCGCTTTCACGCTCCGATGGTTTTTCTGCTGACCGCTTTCATACACAGCGGACGTCGCGATAAACTTGGTGATGCAACATGGAACCCTATTGGCGGCTGTGGATCTGGGATCCAACAGTTTTCGCCTTGAGATTGGCCGGTATGACACAGGCCACATCAACCGCACCGAATACCTGAAGGAAACAGTTCGCCAGGGCAATGGGCTGGACGCTGACCGAAATCTGACGGTGGATGCCATGCAGCGCGGTTGGGACTGCTTGGCGCGCTTTGGCGAGCGACTGGCGGGTTTCAAAAAAAGCCAGGTGCGAGCTGTTGCAACACAAACCTTGCGTGAGGCGCGCAACCGTGACGAGTTTTTAGTCAAAGCCAACAAAATTCTGGGTTTTCCCATTGATGTGATTGCGGGCCGTGAAGAAGCCCGACTGATCTACCAGGGCGTGACGCACATGCTGCCGCAATCCAGCGAGCGCCGCCTGGTGGTTGACATTGGCGGCAGATCCACCGAGCTGATTGTTGGCAAGGCCATGACTGCGCTGCACATGGAATCGTATCGGGTCGGCAGTGTGGCCTGGTCAATGAAATATTTTGCCGACGGGCAATTCAGCCTGCGTGCCTTCAGGGCTGCCGAGGTTGCCGCCAAGGCAGTGCTGGACGAGGCGATCAATACCTACCATGCCAGCTCATGGGATGTTGCTTACGGTTCATCCGGCACGATTGGTGCTGTGGGTGATGTGCTGGTCGCAGGCGGCTGGCCCGCAGGCGTTGTGAGCCAGGCGGGACTGGACTGGTTGCTGGAGCGGCTGGTGAAGGCGCAAAGTGTTGACCGCCTGAAAATGGACGGCATGAAGGATGACCGCCGGGCGGTAATTGGCGGCGGCGTCAGCGTTTTGCGAGCGGTGTTTGACCTGTTGGGCATTGAACAAATGCAAACAGCGCAGGGCGCACTGCGCCATGGTGTGCTGTATGACCTGATAGACCGCGAGCACGATGAAACAGATTTGCGCTCAACCAGCGTTGCCAGGCTGGCAGCCCGCTTTGATGTAGACATGGCGCAGGGTGAGCGCGTCAGCAGCGTTGCCCGCCAGCTTTTTTTAAAGCTTGCAGATTCGGTGCGCGAGCCTGATGCACAGCGCCTGGTGCGCAAGCTGCAATGGGCGGGGCAACTGCATGAAATTGGCAGCCAGATATCGCACAGCGACTACCACAAACATGGCGCCTACATTCTGGACAATGCTGACGCGCCCGGCTTTGCGCAACCAGAGCTGCACCGCCTGAGCCTGCTGGTGCTAGGCCATCGCGGCAAGCTGCGCAAGCTCGATGCCTTCTTTGATGACCCCAGCTTCATGACGCAATTGCTGTGCCTGCGCATCGCGGTTATTTTGTGTCATGCCAGGCGAATGCCTGAGGTGAACGGATTTTTGCTGCTGGGTACTGCTGACAATCCAAAGGCTTTTTGCCTTCGCTGCGAAAGAGCCTGGGCCGATGCGCATCCACAGTCAGCGCATTTGCTGCGTGAAGAAGTCATTGCCTGGCAAAAAACGCCCGTGGCTTTTACTTTTGCTGTTCGCCAGTAGCAAGGGCCCTGAACGCTTTTTTAAAGCACCTCGGGCGATTGCACCGTCACGACAACGGTCTGACTGGAGCCGTCGCGTTCACGGTTTCGCAGCCACCACAGTGCTCCTTTTTTCACCGCACATTCGCTTTCTTTTAGCCCCAAAAGCAATGCGATGGTTTGCCCCAAAACTGGCTGATGCCCAATCACCAGCACCGGGTATTTGTGGTGTGGCCACTGCGCCAGCTCCAGCAATTGCGCGGGCGAACTGTCGGGGGCCAGCTCATTGCGCAGCTTGTATTTGCGGCCTAAAGCCAGAGCCGTCTGCTCGCAGCGCCGCGCCGGGCTGACCCAAATCCGCACGCCTTCGGGCAACTGCCGATCCAGCCAGGCAGCCATTCGCAAGGCCTGCTTTTCACCGCGCTGGGTCAGTGCGCGATCCATGTCAAGCGGCGTTTGCGCCTCGTCAATGGCGCTGTCTTCTGCTTCGGAATGACGCCACAGGATCAGATCCATACTGCTGCCTTTTCATGCTGGTTCATGCTATTTTTTACGTCGCTCAGGGCTTGAATAACGCGCCACCAGCGCAGCTTGCGCGCCATGGCCACTGCCCGACTGCGCTGCATTCACACGGGTGTAACGGCCATTACTTTGCAGATCCCAGGCATCCAGACCGTCATGCAGATAAGCCACCAGGCATTCGTCAATGATGCGCTGGCGGATTTTTGCGTCTGTCACGGGCCAGGCCAGTTCAATGCGGCGCAGCATGTTGCGGTTCATCCAGTCAGCGCTGGACAAATACAGCTCCTGGACATCCTGGTTGCGAAAATAAAATACTCTTGAGTGCTCTAAAAACCGGCCAATGACCGAGCGCACCCGGATGTTGTCTGTGATGCCAGCCACGCCTGCAGGCAGCATGCAGGCTCCCCGCACGATCAGGTCAATCTTTACGCCGCACTGGCCGGCATTGACAAGCGCCAGCATCAAACTTTCGTCGGTCAGGGCGTTCATTTTGGCAACGATGCGGGTGTCTTTGCCAGCCAGTGCTGCTTCGGCCAGTGCGTTGATTTTTTCAATCAGCTTGCGCTGCAATTGAAACGGAGCCAGCAGCAAATGGTGCATTTTGGGCAGCTTGCTCTGGCTGGCCAGGTGCACAAAAACGTTGTCCATGTCCAGCGTAAGCATTGGCTCGGCCGTCAGGTAACTGATATCGGTGTACAGGCGCGCCGTTCGCGGGTTGTAGTTGCCGGTTGACAAATGGCCGTAACGCACCATGTGCCGGCCCTCCCGCCGCGTGACCAGCAGCATCTTGGCGTGGGTTTTCAGGCCGACCACACCATACACAACCTGCGCCCCAACGGACTCAAGCATTTCTGCCCAGTTGATGTTGGCCTCCTCGTCAAAGCGCGCCTTGAGCTCCACCACCACAGTGACTTCTTTGCCGCGCCGCACGGCTTCGCGCAGCAGCACCATCAGCTCTGAATCTGGGCCTGTGCGGTAAATCGTTTGCTTGATGGCCAGCACCTGGGGGTCATGAACCGCCTCACGCAAAAAATCCAGCACGCCATCAAAACTTTCAAACGGCTGATGGATCGACACGTCGCCTTGTTTGAGGCCTTCAAAAAACGATTGCCCGCGCACCAGCTGTACCGGGTAGCAGGGCCTATGAGATGGAAACAAAAGTTTCGGGTCATTGACCAGGTCAACAATCTGCGTTAACCGAACCAGATTGACCGGGCCATGCACGCGGTACAGCGCCAGAGGAGGCAGGCCAAACTGCTTGAGCAGAAAAGCAGACAAATACTCGGAGCAACCCGCCGACACCTCCAGCCGAACAGCCTGCCCATAGTGGCGTTGCTCCAGCCCCTGGCGCAGTGCAGTACGAAGGTTTTTCACATCGTCTTCATCAACCGCCAGGTCGGAATGCCGCGTCACGCGAAACTGCGAAAACTGCTCCATGACACGACCGGTAAACAGCTCTGCCAGGTGCGCACGAATCACACTGGACAGTGACACATACAGCGTGCCTTTGCCGCCGTCCTTGGCCGGCATGTGAATAAAACGCGGCAGCACCCGCGGCACTTTGACAATAGCAATCTCGTTTTCGCGGCCAAAAGCGTCGTGCCCACTGAGCCGGACAATAAAGTTCAGCGATTTGTTGGCAACCTGCGGAAAGGGGTGCGACGGATCCAGCCCCACAGGGATCAGCAGCGGCCGCACCTCACGCTCAAAATAAGCCTTGACCCACTGCCTCTGGCTGGCCGTACGCTCACCGTGCGAAACAATACGAATGCCGTGCTTTTCAAATGCAGGCAACAAATTGTCGTTGTACAAGGCGTATTGCCTGTCAACCATGTCATGCGCAGCAGCAGCCAACGCGTTGAATGATTCAACGGAGTACTGGCCTTTTTGATCACCGGCAATTACTGCTGTCAGATGCGGTGCCGCGCGCACTTCAAAAAATTCATCCAGATTTGACGACACGATGCACAAAAACCTGAGCCGCTCCAGCAGCGGCACATCAGGCCTGTGGGCCCAGTCCAGCACCCTCTCATTGAAAGCCAGAATGCTGTGGTCGCGGTCCAGAAACTGAACCGGCTTCAAGACAGGTGGATGTGGCAAAACAGCAGCTCTTGTGGACAGGTTTGGGTCGGTTACAACGCTCATGAATGGTAATGCAGGGCAATGGCAAAGCTTTGAGTGTTTACAAATTTGGTGACAGTGGTGTGACATTGGTGTGCTGGGAAGTGGAGATTCGCTCTGCATCCCGCCGACGCGGTACCTGGCTCCGCGGCTGTCCCCCGCGTCGCCTATAGCGACTGCTCCTCCTTGATGCCGCTGCGCCAGGCACCGCATCGACGTGATCTTGTGAGTGATGTGTGTGTTCGCAAATCGTTGTTAAGACCAGCCGCTAACAAGCTTGTGAGGTTGGGGTGAGCAGCGCAGCGAAATCAAGGAGGAGCTGCGGCCCTAGGCCGCGCGGGGGACACTCGCGGAGCTGCTTGCCCCAACCTCACAGGCCTACGCCTGAAAATGCTTCGAAAAACGCGGCGGCAAATCAGCGATACGCATCATCATCGGCAAATCAGCTGAATTGAATTCCGGGTCCCAGGCTGGTGCGCCCAGCACTTTTGCACCCAGCCGCAAATAGCCGCGAATCAAGGCTGGTGGTTCAATATTCAAGGAATCATCAAGTTTCTCAACAGGTAATGCCAGGCGCGGCGTGACGTGGTACTCAATCGGGGCCAAATGCGTTTGCCTGACCTGGCGCCAAATGCTCGCTGCGGCCTGGCCACTGTTAAAGCCCGCGGTTTGCATCGGGATGCTGGCGCAACCGATCATGGTGTCAAGCTCATTGCGCGCCATAAATTCAGCCAGCGCGCCCCACAGCGCCAGAATAACGCCGCCATGTCGATGGTCAATGTGCACGCAGCTGCGACCCAGCTCAACCATGCGGGCCCGCAGGTTGCGCAGGCGGGTCAGGTCAAACTCGGTGTCGCTGTACGTGCCGCCCGCCCTTTTGGCCTGCGTTGGTGTTAGTACCCGGTAAGTGCCAATGACTTCGCCACTGGCCTCGTCCCGCACCAAAAGGTGCTCGCAGTAGTCATCAAACAGGTCAATGTCGTGGCCAGGAACCGTCATCGGCAAAGTCGCGCCCATTTCAATTGCGAAAACCTGATGCCTCAGACGCTGCGCCGCCCGAACTTCGTCTTGATGCTTGGCCCAGCCGACCGAGATTTTCCCCACGGCAGGCCTTTGAACAGCCTTGGAAATAACAGTTTGACCGCTTGGACAAAGTGACCCCCGTATAACTTGTGGCATGGCCACGGGCGACAGGGCAAAGGTGGGGTTGGGCAGTTCTTTCATGAGGCGCTCCTTGTGGTTTTATCAAGCAATTTGATGTGCAATGTTTGCGGTGTAAAAAAGCCCCGGGGGCGGGGCTGCTGTTGGATAGTCACTTGACAGCCTTTGGCTGCATGCCGGCAATCTGCTGCAAGCCTTCCAGCCAGGGCCGGGCATCTGGCTCAAAGCGCAGCCCGCCCGGCGAACTTGCAAACGCCTTGGCGGTGCAACGCAAAATGCGCAGGCACTGCTGGTTGAAATTGACGACGCTACGGTTCAAGCTGATTTTTTGCATGCCCAGATTGTGTGTTTCCCAAGTGACGCGGCTGTGTCAGTTGAATGGCAATCGTGTGACAGGACAGCAGCGTGGCATCGCTCGACAGACCGGCCGAATGCTATGATTTCAGGAGCTGCTTGCGCGCTATTCATGTGGGCTAGAGGCAGTTTTTAATCAGAAATAGTAACTACTCAACTCGTTTACTCGTCATTGCGGGCTTGACCCAATACTGTTATTTTTGCCCCCTGACTGTCATCCCGGCCTTGAGCCGGGATCCATGTCTTTTGCGATGCCACCAGCGAACGGAGTCATGGATTGCGGATCAAGTCCGCAATGACAAATTTAAAAGAGCTAAAACTAACAGTATTGGGGCTTGACCCGCAATCCATGAACCCGCACTGTTGCACGCACCACAGGGGATATGGATCCCCCCAGATCGTAGTCCGGGGCAAGCTCTCAGAGCCGGGATGACAAGCGCTGAGTAGCTATTGGAAATACGGCATATTTCAGCCTGCAACCAGATGCGGTGTTGGGTTTTGCCTTCACGGAACTTTTACGGCCATTGCGTTTTCTAGCTGCCGCTAAACTGGGCTGTGCCTGTTTCCCATTGACTGTTCAACCCGAAAAAACAATTCATGCAAGCCTTCTGGATGGTGTTGTCCGCCTTTATTTTTTCAACGATGGCGGTGTGCGTGAAGTTCGCGTCTAACTATTTCAACAATGCGGAGTTGGTGTTTTACCGGGGATTGATCGGCATTGTTTTCATGTCAGTTTTTGCCTATGCCAGGGGTACGTCACTGAAAACTGCTGTGCTGCCGATGCATATCTGGCGCAGCCTTGTCGGTGTGGTAGCGCTATCAGCGTGGTTTTACGCCATTGCGCATTTGCCGTTGGCAACAGCCATGACCTTGAACTACATGAGCAGCGTGTGGATTGCCGCCTTTCTGGTTGGCGGCGCGCTGATGTTTGCCAAGTCCGGCGAGCGCATCCAGGCGCAAGGGCCACTGGTGCTGGCAATTTTGGCCAGCTTTGCGGGTGTCGTCATGCTGCTGCGCCCTACGCTTGACCAGAATCAGGCCTTTGCCGGGTTGATCGGGCTGCTGTCAGGGCTGGGCGCAGCCTTTGCCTACATGCAGGTGATGGTGCTGGCCCGCATGGGCGAACCGGAAGCGCGTACGGTGTTTTACTTTGCGGTCGGTACAGCCATTGCAGGTGGACTGGGCATGGCCGTGGTTGGCGTTTCAGTCTGGGACTGGGGTCATGCGCTGTGGTTGCTGCCAATTGGCCTGCTGGCCAGCCTGGGCCAGCTGTGCATGACCAAAGCGTATGCCATGTCTACCAACCATGGCAGTACGCTGATGGTGGCCAATTTGCAATACTCGGGCATTATTTTTTCAGCGCTGTATGGTCTGGTGCTGTTTGGCGACCATATCCCGCTGCTGGGCTGGGCCGGTATGGGGCTGATCATTTTCAGCGCCATTGCTGCTACGTTTTTAAGAGCGCGCACCGCACCGGATGCACCGGCTGAAGAACATTGAAATAAAAAGGAAATTGAAATGAACTACGACTTGTTGATCTCTGCTGACCAATTGAAATCCATGTTGGCTGAAGATGTGCCCGTGCTTGTGTTTGACTGCACTTTTGATTTGGCTGACCCCGCTGCTGGACACGCAAAATACCTGGAGTCGCACATCCTTGGCGCGGTCTACGCCGAACTGGACACAACACTGAGCGATAAAAACGGCACAGGCGCTTCAGGCGGCAGGCACCCATTACCCAGCCGCGAGACGTTTGCCAAGTGGCTCTCCAGCGTTGGTTTGACCAACACCATGCAAGCTGTGGTGTATGACCGCAACGGTGCCAATTACTGCGGCCGCCTTTGGTGGATGCTGAAGTGGGCAGGCCACAAAAACGTGGCGGTGCTGGACGGCGGCTTGCAGGCCTGGCAGGCAGCGGGCGGCACTGTGGCAAGCGGCCCGGAATCACCCGTTTCACCATCAAACTACGCTCTAGCCAACGCAATCAGCGCGCTGGTAGCTACTAAAACAGTAGCAGACAACCTGGGTCGCCCAACTCAGACATTGATTGACGCACGCGGCGCACCACGCTTTCGCGGGGAGGTAGAGCCGCTTGACCCGGTAGCCGGCCATATCCCAGGCGCACTGAACCGCCCTTTCACACAAAACGTGGGCGCTGATGGCAAATTCAAACCTGCTGCTGAACTGCGGGCTGAATTCACCGCGCTGCTGGCAGGCCGCGACCCGGCGACCGTGGTGCACCACTGTGGCAGTGGCGTCAGCGCAGCGTCCAATATTTTGGCCATGCAGATTGCTGGCTTTGGCATGACCGGGCTGTATGCAGGCAGCTGGAGCGACTGGTGCAGTGATGCGAGGCGGCCCATGGCGCAGGGTTAGCTGTCTGGTGGCTTGGTGTTTTTAAAATTTCAAATGACTTGACACCGGCTGACTTCCTGATTAGTATTACAAGTGTAATAACAGGAATTTGCCATGCACATGCTAAAACTCACGCAAATCGGGAACTCCGTTGGCGCCATTTTTCCCAAAGATTTATTGGCGCAGATGCGGCTGGAAAAAGGCGATGATTTCTATGTGACCGAAACGCCAGACGGCCTGCGTATCACCTCACACAATCCTGAGTTTGAAGAGCAAATGCGCATCGGCCGCGAGATCATGAAAGAGCGGCGCGCCGTGCTGCGTGAGTTGGCCAAATGACTACCTGGCGCTGGATTGACCGCACGGTTTTAATCGCTATACACGATATGCAACTGGCCGAGCATGGTGGTGGAGCAGGCCTGCGTGACGGCAATTTACTCGAATCAGCCTTGGCCAAACCAGAAAACCTGGCTGCTTATGGCGAGCCTGACGCAGCCGCGTTAGCCGCAGCTTATGGCTACGGCATTTCACGCAATCAAGCGTTTATCGATGGAAACAAGCGTACCGCTTTGGTGGCAGCCGAGCTTTTTTTACAGCTCAACGGCTGGCGGCTTATTGTTGATGATGCGGACTGCGTGCTGACCATGCTGGCTGTAGCCACTGGCGACATCACAGAAGACGCGTTTGCCGAATGGCTGCGGCTGCATTCGCATAAAAAAACAGGTCAAATAGGGCTCTAGCCCCTACGAAATGCGTGCAAGCAGCTACTTTTTTAATAGCAGACACTGGCACTAAAAAGATTCGTCATTCCCGCGAAGGCGGGAATCCAGTAGATATCGAGCGGATTCAGGCCTGCGCAGCCACCAGCGTGCGCGTATACGGGTGCGCAGGCGAATCCATAATTTGCGCCAGCGGCCCGGCCTCCAGCACCACGCCGTCTTTGAGCACCATCACCTGGTGCGCCATGGCGCGAATCACATCGACGTCGTGAGTGATCAATAAATAACTCAATCCGCGCTCGCGTTGCAGGCGCTGCAGCAGCTGCAAAATCTGCTTTTGAATCGTCACATCCAATGCGCTGGTGGGCTCGTCCAGCACCAGCAATTGGGGTTCGACCATCAGCGCCCGGGCAATCGCAATGCGCTGGCGCTGGCCGCCTGAAAACTCGTGCGGGTAGCGCTGGAGCAAGCCGGGAAATTGCGCTTCAGTCATGCCGACTTCCTGCAATGCTTGCAGGACGCGTTGCTGCAACTCAACCGCTTTGACATTCGGCTGATGCACCGCCAGGCCCTCGCCAACAATCTGCTCAACTGTCATACGCGGTGACAGGGATGAAAACGGATCCTGAAACACCACCTGCACGGCCTTGCGGATGGTTTTGTTGTTGGCTGAATCACCGTTCCATTTTTTGCCAGCGATGGTCAAATCACCTTTTGACGGATGCAAGCCCAGTGCCGCCAGCGCCAGGCTGGACTTGCCAGAGCCTGATTCGCCAATCACGCCCAATGTTTGCCCAGCCGGAATGTCAAAACTCGCGCCCTGCACCGCCACAAACTCGCCAGTCTTAAACCAGCCTTTAAAGCCCGGCAAACTGACCGGGTAGCTGACGCGCAAATTGCTGGCTTGCATAACAGACGGCAAGGCCGCATCAGCTGTAGCTTCCTGCACATCACGCGTTGGCTTGCTGTCCATCAATTTCCTGGTATACGCATGCTGCGGCCTGGCAAACACGTCACTTACAGCGCCCTCTTCCACGATGTGCCCGTTTTCCATCACCGCAATCCGGTCAGCAAAGCGGCGCACCAGGTTCAAGTCATGCGTGATCATCAACACGGCCATGCCGTTTTTGCGTTGCAGGTCGGCCAGCAGATTCAAAATTTGCGAGCGCACCGTCACGTCAAGTGCTGTCGTTGGCTCGTCAGCCAGCAGCAGCTTGGGCTGGCAGGCCAGTGCCATCGCAATCATGGCGCGCTGACGCTGCCCGCCCGAGAGCTGGTGCGGGTAGCACCCAGCCCTGCGCTCAGGCTCGGTGATGCCCGTATCTGCTAGCAATTTAATAGCTGCTTGCGCGCGTTTTGTATGGGCTAGACCTTGTTTTAATGCCAATATCTCTTCAATCTGATTGCCAATTGCGAACAGCGGATTCAGCGCTGTCATCGGCTCCTGAAAAATCATCGCAATGTCCTGCCCACGAATGCCGCGCAGCAATCGTTCAGGCATGCCCAGCAGCTCAACTTCACCTTTGGGCGATTGAAAAACTGCGCTGCCTTGCACTTCAGCGTTTTGCACAAGGCGCAGCAGACTGAGCGCGGTGATGGTTTTGCCAGAGCCTGATTCACCAACAAGTGCCAGCTTTTCGCCGGGCGCAATTGAAAAGTTGATGCCGTGAACGACCTCTTTGCCCGCGAAGGAGATGCGCAGGTCTTTGACAGTGAGTAGGGGTTGGGTCATGCTCAAAAGAATTGAACAAGGAGATCAGGAGGCAATGGATTCAATTCAGAGATCATTTTTTTCAACCAAAAATTGAAAGGCTTTTTCGGTGGCGTTGTTCCAAAAGGGTAGCCCTGCCTTTTCGATCTCCTCGTGAAATTTCCCCGCTCATACATCCGCCTTGCGCGGGTCTAGCGCATCACGCAGCGCATCGCCCATAAACGTCAGCAGCAGCAGCGTGATGACCAGCACTGCAAAGGTAGACAGTGATATCCACCACGCATCAATATTCGCCTTGCCCTGGCTGAGTAGCTCGCCCAGCGAAGGCGTGCCTGGCGGTACACCCAAACCCAAAAAGTCGAGCGAGGTCAGCGCCAAAATTGCCGCACTCATCCTGAACGGCAAAAACGTCACAACCGGCGTCATGCTGTTGGGCAAAATATGCCGCCACATGATTTGCAAATTGCTTACGCCGAGTGCCCGCGCAGCGCGAACGTAATCGAGCTGACGATTGCGCAAGAACTCGGCGCGCACGTAGTCAGACAGGCCCATCCAGCCAAACAGGCTGAGTAAAAACAGCAGCAGCGCCACGCTGGGCGCGAAAACGGCGCTGAAAATTATCAAGAGATACAGCTCGGGCATCGAACCCCAAATTTCGATAAACCGCTGCGCCACCAAATCGGTTTTGCCGCCCGCGTAGCCTTGAATCGCGCCGGTGATGACGCCAATCACTACGCCAATAAAAGTCAATGCCAAGCCAAACATCACGCTCAAGCGAAAACCATAAATCAGCTGCGCCAGCAGGTCGCGCCCCCGGTCGTCAGTGCCCAGCAGATTGCCCGATGACGGCGCCGACGGGTTGGGTGATTTGGCAAAGTAATTGATGGTCTTGGGGCCGTACGGGTTAGGTGGATAAATGGCCCAGTTTTCGCCCGCTGTGATCTTGTCTTTGATGAACGGATCCAGGTAATCAGCCGGCGTTGCAAAGTCACCATCAAAGGTTTTTTCAGAATAATCTTTGGCAATCGGAAAGTAAATATTGCCTTTGTAGCTGACGATCAACGGCTTGTCGTTGGACAGCACATCAGCCAGCAAACTGAGCACTACCAGCGTTGAAAAAACAACCAGGCTCCAGAAGCCGAGCTTGTTCTTTTTGAAACGCAGCCAGGCGCGTTTTGATGGGGAAATGGAAACTGCTGCCATCAGTCGAACTTCACACGTGGATCGACAAGTACATAGCAAAGATCGCTAATAAGTTTTGTCGCCAGCCCAATCAATGTGAATAAGTAAAGCGTGCCCAGCACCACCGGGTAGTCACGCCGAATGATGCTTTCATAACTCAGCAGCCCCAGGCCATCAAGTGAAAACAGCGTTTCAATCAGCAGCGACCCGGTAAAAAACGCGCCAATGAAAGCCGCCGGAAACCCCGTGATGATCGGGATCAGCGCGTTGCGAAACACATGCTTGTAGAGCACCTGCCTTTCGCTCAATCCCTTGGCCCGCGCCGTCAGCACATACTGTTTGCGAATCTCTTCCAGAAACGAGTTTTTGGTCAGCACCGCTGTCACGGCAAAGCTGCCCAGCACCATCGCGATGATGGGCAGCGTGATATGCCACAAATAGTCAGTAATTTTTGCGCCCCAACTGAGCGTTTCCCAATTGCTTGACGTCAACCCGCGCAGCGGAAACCATTGCAACTGCCCGCCAAACACCACCAGTAGCGCCACGCCGAGCACAAAGCCGGGAATGGCATAACCGACCAGCACAATCAGGCTGGTGATGAAGTCAAAGCGTGACCCCGCCCGCACCGCTTTGGCCACGCCCAGCGGCACCGCTATCAGGTAGCTGATAAAAAACGTCCACAGGCCCAGGCTGATGGACACAGGCAGCTTTTCTTTGACCAGTTCCCACACGTCCTTGTTTTGATAAAAACTTTTGCCCAAATCAAAGCGCGCAAACTGGCCCAGCATTTGCCAGAAGCGCTCCAGCACGGGTTTGTCAAAGCCATACAGCACCTTGATTTCTTCAATGCGTTTGGCGTCCACCCCCTGCCTGCCCCGGTAGCCAGCGCCTGCAGCAGCAGCGCTCTCGCCGCCTGAATCGCGCCCCTGCAACTGCGCCACCATCTGCTCCACCGGCCCACCGGGCACAAACTGCACCATGGCAAAGGTCAGCAGCAGCACACCGAACAATGTCGGGATCATCAAGAGCAGGCGTTTGAGGATGTAGCTGGCCATTGTTTTTACTGTTTCGCAGTGCTTGGGCTGTCATCCCGGGCTCGACGAGCCTGCCCCGGACCGCGATCCGGGGGGATCCATGAACCCGTACCGTGACGCGCGCAGTGCTGCACGGACACTGCTATGGATTGCGGCTCAAGGCCGCAATGACAAACAAGATGGTGATTCATGATGGTGACCAGTTACCTGTTCTTTGGTGAAGCCCACCATGTTGACATCGCCCAATTGCCAGCGTCATAGTAAGGTGGAATCACCGCAGGCAACACAAACTGCCCAGGCCGGTAACCAATCAAAAAAGCATCGCCGTAATACTGCGGCACCGAATAATGGCCATGCGTCAGCACCCGGTCGAGTGCGCGCGTGGCAGCAGACAAATCAGGCCGCGTGGTGGCCGTCACTATTTTTTGCAGCAGCGCATCAACCGCTGGATCCGCAATGCCCCAGATGTTCGATGAGCCCGGCGTTTTCGCCGCTTCGGAGCCAAAGCGTTCAATCAATTCGCCTCCCGGTGCAGTAGAGCCCGGCAAGCGTGCGGTGGTCAGTTCAAAGTCAAACGCATCCATTTTTTGCTTGCTGAGTGAGAAGTCCACCACGCGATAAACCAGCGTGATACCCAGCTTTTCAAGCGCCTTTTGAAACGGCCCCACCACGCGAATTAGCGAAGGCTGGTCGTTTAAAAACTCCATCGTGAAAGCTTCTCCTTTGGCATTGCGCAGCGCACTGTTTTTGTATTCCCAGCCGGACTCTTTGAGCAGCGCCTGGGCTTTGCGCAAATTGTCGCGCAAGCTGGCAGGTGGCGATGTGCTGGCTCCTACCGGAACAGGGCCAAAAATTTCCGGTTTTAATTTGTCTCGCAATGGTTCCAGCAGTGCCAGCTCGTCAGGCTTGGGCAGGCCTTCTGCATGAAATTCACTATTAGGAAAGTAGCCATTGACGCGCTTGTAAATGCCGTAAAAAAGCTGCCGGTTCATCCATTCAAAATCCATAGCCAGGCTAATCGCCTGCCTGACGCGAACGTCCTGAAACATCGGCTTGCGCAGGTTAAATACGTAGCCCTGAAAGTCGCCCGGGTTGCGGTTTTCAAACGCGCGCTTGACCAGCTCACCTGATGTGAACTGCTTGCCCGTGTATTGCCGCGCCCAGTTGCGCGAAATAAATTCGCGCATGAAGTCGTATTCACCCGCCTTCAGCCCCTCAAAGCGCGAGGTTTCGTCGAGGTAAATCTTGAAGGTGATGCGGTCGAAGTTGAACAGGCCTTTGCGCACGGGCAACTCTGCGCCCCAATACTTTGGGTCACGCAGGTAGGTGATGTCCCGGCCCATCGCGGCGGAAGACGGTTTGTAGGGGCCGGAGCCGATGGGGATGTCCTCAAGAATCTTGTCAAACGGCTTGCCGCCGCCCCAGCGTTTGCTGAAGACAGGCATACCGCCGACGACCAGCGGCAGCTCGGGGTTGGGCGTTGCGAAGTCGAATCGCACCACCCGCTCGGACACCACCTTGACGCCTTTGACCTCTGCGTAAATCGTGCGGAACTGCGGCGCGGCCAGCTTGCTGGTGAGCTGGC
>JAYUVG010000102.1:0-7646 GCA_043754255.1 Polaromonas sp.
AATCAGCAGTTTATTGGACACCGGAAAGCTCTGGCAGCACAGCACAAAGCCGCGGGCGACTTCGTAGTCTTCCAGGGCAAAGTTGTTGTCCATATCGACTTCGCCCACCAACACCTGCGCGCGGCAGGTTGAGCACACGCCACCCTTGCAAGCGTATGGCATGTCGATGCCGGCTTTCAAGCCAGCGTCAACCAGACTGCTGCCGTTTTTAGCCATCATGAAGCTGCGGCGGCTGCCGTCGAGGATCACTTCGACTTCGCACTGCTCGTCCCCTGCCGCGACGGCTTGCACCGTTCTTGGCTTGGTCGGCAAACCCGTTCCAAACAGCTCGGCCTTGATGCGTGACTTGACAACGCCTTTGTCTTGCAAGGCGCGTGTGACGGCCAGCATCATCTCGTGCGGGCCGCAAATAAATGCGGCGTCAATGCTGGCAGGGTCTACCCAACGCGCAAGCAGCTCGCTAGTTTTTTCGTAATCAATACGGCCATTGAACAACTCAATGTCTTGCGACTCACGGCTCATGACCCATACCAGATTGAAGCGGTCAAGGTAGGTGTCTTTTAAATCCTGCAGCTCTTCCTTGAACATCACATTGCTGGAGGAGCGGTTGCCGTACACCAGCGTGATGCGGGTCAACGGCTCGGCCAGCAGCATGGTTTTGGTGATTGACAGCATGGGCGTGATGCCGCTGCCCGCGGCAAAAGCCATCACATGGCGGCTGGCGTCTGCTTGCGTCGGAATATGAAAATTACCTTGCGGCGGCATCACGTCAATTGTTGATTCAGGCAGTAAATGCCCTGTAGCCCAGGTACTAAATGCGCCACCAGCTACTTTTTTAATAGCAACGCGCAGACGCCTGTCTTGCACCGCTGAACAGATCGAGTACGAGCGACGCACTTCCTCGCCATCAATCACCGCGCGCAGCGTGACGTACTGGCCTTGCACGTAGGCAAAGGTGCCCTGCAAATGCTCGGGCACTTTGAAAGTGATGGCCATACTGTCACGCGTCAGCGCTTCAATGCTGGCTACGGCAAGTTTGTGAAAAGAATGGGTTGTCAAAATCAGCTACCGTCAAATTTGGTCAATGTGGCTTGAAGTAATCAAACGGCTCCAGGCAACTGTTGCACTGGTATAGCGCCTTGCAGGCGGTTGAGCCGTACTGCGACAGCAAGCGCGTCTTGCGGGAGTCGCATTGCGGGCACGGCACCACCACTTTGCCCGCAGCAAGCGCGCTGATGTCGATGGGCAAGCTGCCGTCGGCCCTGGGCGCACCGCTTGCTGGCGGCGCAATGCCGTAGGCGCGCAGGGCATCGCGGCCTTGCGGGGTCATCCAGTCGGTCGTCCAGGCGGGTGCGAGTTGGGTACGCACTTCAACCTGGGCAATGCCACGTGCTTGCAGCGCATCACGAATCGACTGCGCAATAACTTCTGTGGCCGGGCAGCCTGAATAGGTGGGCGTGACTGTCACAACGACTGAGTTCTCAGTTAAGTCAACCCACTGCACGTCCCGCAAAATGCCGAGGTCAACAATCGACACCACCGGTACTTCCGGATCCATCACCTGACCGAGCCAGCCAAGCAATGTGTCACGGCTTACCTGTGCAATTGCGTTCACCACGATGCTCCCACGTGCGTGCGCTGCAGCACCTGCATGGGCGCCAACAGGTGGCTCAGGTGTTCAGTGTGCAAGCCGCGCTTGCCGCCTTTTTGGTGGCCGGTGTAGTCGGGCATGGTTAGCGTGGCCCGGTCAAGCACCGCCTTCACGCTGGCCTGCCAGTGGGCGGTCATGCTGGTAGCGGCTGGGCACAGGCCCTCCAGAGCGCACTGCTCATCCACTGCATCAGACTCAAACCACTCATGCGCGTAGGGCCACAGCTTGTTTACCGCGCCCTGCATGCGCTCACGGCTAAGCGCCGTGCCATCACCCAGCGCCACCATCAAGCCCGCAGAACGCTCAACGTGGTAACGAGCTTCCTTGACTGACTTTTGCGCAATTTCAGCGATGCGTACGTCGCTGGATTTGCATAAACCTGCCAGCAACTGTTGATGCCAAACATCAAACAAAAACTGCCGGGCGACGGTGTTGCCGTAGTGGCCATTGGGTTGCTCGAGTATCAACAGGTTGCGAAATTGACCAGCATCGCGGTGGTAGGCCAACGCATCTTCATCGCGGCCTGTGCCCTCCACTTCGCCCGCGTACGACAACCACAGACGCGCTTGGCCCAGCAAGTCCAGCGCTGTGTTGGTCAGCGCCAAATCTTCTTCAAGCGCTGGGCCGTGGCCGCACCAGGCAGACAGCTGCTGCGACAGCACCAGGCAGTTGTCGCCCAGGCGCAGAAGGTATTCAAATTTGGCGGTCATTGATTTTGTAAGAACTGGTATTGCTCCCTCGCCCCTTGGGGAGAGGGTTGGGGTGAGGGGGTTTTGCGCTGGGAAGGCACCCTCACCCTAGCCCTCTCCCGCACCTGAAGGCAAAGCCTTTGGCTTCGCGTGCGGGAGAGGGGACAAGAAAACACGTTTTCGTTTTGCGCCATGAAAGTCTCGACGACCTAAATATGCTTCACGCCATCAGGCGTGGGGAAGTAAGTGGGGTGGCGAAACACCTTGCTTTGCGCCGGGTCAAACAGCGCGGCTTTGTCCTCAACGCTGCTGGCCACCACGTGAGCGGCAGCGACCACCCAAATACTGACGCCCTCATTTCGGCGGGTATACACATCGCGTGCATGCTGCAAGGCGCTCTCGCTGTTGGCCGCGTGCAGGCTGCCCACATGCTTGTGCGCCAGGCCGTGCTGGCTGCGAATGAACACTTCCCACATCGGCCACTCCCTCTGTGGTGCTCGCGGGGCTGCAGCTTCGGTCATCATGCAGCCTTGAGCTGTTCAGCATCCTGCTTGTCAGCATGCGCCGTCAACGCTTCACGAAACCATGCACCGTCGTCCCACGCCTTGTTGCGAGCTGCCAGACGCTCTTCATTGCACGGGCCTTTGCCTTTGACTACATTAAAAAAATCAACCCAGTCAATCTGCCCATAGTCGTAATGCCCACGCGCTTCATTCCACTTCAAATCTTTATCGGGCAACTCCAAACCCAAAAATTCAATCTGCGGCACGGTCTGGTCGATAAATTTCTGGCGCAACTCGTCATTGCTGCTCAGCTTGATTTTCCAAGCCATCGACTGCGCGCTGTTCGTAGACACTTCATCAGCCGGGCCGTGCATCGCAATCGACGGCCACCACCAGCGGTTCAACGCGTCTTGCGCCATGGCTTTCTGCTCAGGCGTACCGTTGCACAGCGCCACCATGATGTCAAAACCCTGGCGCTGGTGAAACGACTCTTCCTTGCACACCCGCACCATCGCACGCGCATACGGCCCGTAAGAGCAGCGGCAAATCGGCACCTGGTTCACGATGGCCGAGCCATCTACCAGCCAGCCCACCGCGCCAATGTCGGCCCACGTCAATGTGGGGTAGTTAAAGATGCTGGAGTACTTGGCTTTGCCGCTCAGCAGGTCGCCATACACCGCATCACGCGTCACGCCCAGCGTTTCAACTGCGCTGTAAAGGTACAGGCCGTGACCCGCTTCATCTTGCACCTTGGCCATCAAAATCGCTTTGCGTTTGAGCGTGGGTGCGCGGCCAATCCAGTTCGATTCAGGCAGCATGCCGACATATTCAGAATGCGCGTGCTGCGAGATTTGCCGCACCAGCGTTTTGCGGTAGGCGTCTGGCATCCAGTCTTTGGGTTCAACCTTGACGCCGGCGTTGATTTTTTCTTGCCAGGCGCGCTCCTGGGGCGACATTTCGTCCAGCGTTTTAACGCCTTTGGTGCCGGTTTCAACAAGTTGTGCGTACATGGTTATGCCTTGTTAGCTTTGAATGTTTCCATGATAGTGATACACAATGGTACTTACAATCAGTTTTTATGTATCACTTATCACAAGGCGTGCTGAAGCTGCATAAAGGCCTCACGCTACGCGCCAATTCGCTGCTCATCACGCTGTATGGCGACTGCCTGGCGGCACGCGGTGCGCCTGTCAGTCTGGCAACGCTGATTGAGCTGGCTGGCTTGTTCGGCCTGTCGCCCAGGCTGGTGCGAACCAGCGTTTTTCGGCTGACGGCTGATGGCTGGTTTGACGTGACCAAACTCGGGCGGCGCAGTTTTTATGGTCTGTCGGCGCTGGGCCAGCAGCGCGTGGTGCATGCGCAGCGGCGTATTTACGACTTTAAACCGATGCCATGGGACGGCCACTGGACACTGGCGCTGGTTGATGCCCAACTAAAAGCCAGCACCCGCCAGCATTTGAAGCGTGAGCTTTTGTGGGCGGGGTTTGGGCAGCTGTCAAACAACGTGTTTGCTCACCCGCATGCTGACCAGGACGCGCTTAAAGACGTTATCAACAGCACAAAAACCCAAGACCAGCTGGTGGTGTTGCGTGCACAAAGCATGGACGGCTATGCCCAAAGGCCATTGGCCACAGTGATGCAAGACACCTTCAAGCTGGCAGCCGTGGGCCAGGCGTGGCAAGACTTTATAAAACGCTTTGCACTCGTTGAGCCAGGTACTGCCAGCCTCGCCCCAGCAGCCGCATTTTTCACCCGCACGCTGTTGATTCACGAATACCGCAAAGTGCTGCTGCGCGACCCACAACTGCCCGCTGACTTGCTGCCCGCTAACTGGTCAGGCAACAAGGCGCGTGCCTTGTGCGCGGCAATGTATCGCGGCCTGGCTGACAGCAGCAATCAGTTTTTGGCAGAGCGTGTTGTTGACCTGAATGACACTTGAATGCTATCAATTCAGGAGCTGCTTGCGCGCATATTACGTGGGCTAGAGGCATTAAACACTGTTAAAGAGTAACTACTCAGCTCCTTTGCATGTCATTGCGGGCTTGACCCGCAATCCATGAACCAGCTCCCCTGCAATCACCGCAGGTGAGATGGATCCCGGCTCAAGGCCGGGATGACAAGCGCTGAATAGTTACTTAAGGAAACACTTTCTACAGGTTTTCATGCCGCTTTTTTTTCCACAAACACCAATGCCCGAATCAAAGCACCGCTTCCAGCCCCTTACGCTCCAGCAGATCAAGCAGCTTTGATGAAGGCCCGCTCGGGTGTTTTTTGCCGCCCTCCCACTTGCGTACCGTTGACAGACTGGTGTTCAGCACTGCGGCCAAGACTGCCTGGCTCAATTTAAGGTGATCACGCAAAGCCTTGATTTTTTCGCTGCTGTAGTCCGGTACCGATGCCAGGCACAGCGCGTCGAACTTGTGCATGTTGCGTTTGTGAATGAACCCCAGCCGATGCAAGTTGCCGCTCGGTCTCATGGACGGCTTCAAGAATCAGGCTTTTGGTTTTGGGCTTAATTTCGGATTTAGCGGGTTGCTTCATGACAAATTTCCTCCAGTGATGTGTCTTCTACCGCTTAAATAATGACTATCAAAACTCATTTCATGCCGTCTACTATGCCACTTAGTACCCCATTTTGAATTGATGGCAAACCACAATGCTCCATATTAGGGTCGTCCTACAAAACTTGGCTGAATTGCGCAATATATTTGCGGGATGAACTTGAAGCCTAAAACGTCATTCAAACAGTTATTTTTCCTCCGCTCCGCAGGAAACCAGTTGTTATTGTTTGCCTTGTTCGTATCGCTGTGCAGCCATGCAACCGCGCAGGTCAGGCCCACCACAGCCCTGCCCTCCGTCACCATTGCCGCCAAAGCCAACCGGGACCCGGTTGAAAAGTCTTACCGAAAAATGGTGCGGGGCATGGACTTGTTTGCGGCTGAGCGCAGCTTGTCACCCAACGGCGCGCTGCGCTTCAAGCTGTTGCCGCGCAAGCCGGATACAGACATGAAGAGCATTGAGATGGAAGTCATCGGGTCCACTGTTGCTTTTCCAGTCGAGGTGCTGCCAGACGGCACTTTCACGCTGGAGCGCAACGCCAAAGCATTTGACGAAAACGCGACTGTCATACCCAACCGCAAATCCCAAACCATGACCTGGCGCAGCGACATCCGCACACCGGGGCTTGCGCCCAACACACGTCGCCTGGGTGATTTGCGGCTTGAATGCCGCGTGGGCATGGAAGCCGGTTTGATATCCAACAGCAGCAACATCATTGGCCGCCTCACGCAGGCAGTGCTGGACACGCCAGCCTACTGCGACCGCAAAGCGCCGCTGTACTTGTTCTTTGCCGACCGGCCCCTGTTCAGCGTGGCGCTGGTATCCGGCAACCGGCGGGAAGTGCTGCCGATAGACAAACTGTACGCATCAGCCGGCGACGACCCGAATCTGAAAAGTGACTTGCCGTATTGCGACTGTGAGGTGCTGGTTGACCGCACCTACGTGCTGCCGCTAGGGGACCGCAGCTGGCCAGACGATGCGCTGGTTGAATTTGAATATATGGATGGCGATTGAGCATGACCACGACTGCAAGATTGACACTCATCACATGTACGTGCTGCCTGTGGCTCGCAGGCTGCGCAGGGCCGGGGCTGTTCAGCGCTGGTAGCGATGCACCGCCCTTCAGAAACTCAACCATGTCCATGCAAAGCGCCAACGACAGCATCACGATTGGCAAAAGCAGCAAAGCCGACGTGATGGCAGCATTGGGCGCAGCCACAGTGATCAATTTCGACAGCGGCTATGAAGTGTGGATTTACCGCGCCAAGTCGCGCGAACCTGCTGCGGCAAAAGCCGAGTTTGTAATTTTGTTTTCGCCAGATGGAGTGGTTAAAAAGACCCGGTTGCGGCCACCCAATATTGCGCGCGACTGAATTACAAAGCCAGATAATTGCGCCAGCTGAATTCCTGTTTGTGGCCAGCTATTTAATTTATAGCTGCTCGCACACATATTTATTCTGCTGCGAGATTTACTGGTGGGTAAAGACGCAGATTTTTAAGTTGTACCGGCCGCTTTTTAACCAGAAATATCAGCCAGATGCGCAAGCTTGACACTGGGCCTATTGGGGAAGGTTGCCACAATTTCCAGCTGCCCGCCCATGGCCTCAACATAGCGGCGCATGGTCGACAGCAGCATGTCACTGCGCTGCTCCAGGCGTGAGATGGTGTCTTGCCGCACACCTAGAGCTTGCGCCATCTCGGCCTGAGTCTGTGATGCCGCCACACGCAGGTCACGCAAAGTAGCCAGTTCAGCGGCTCGCTCTTTGATTTTTGATTGGCGTTTTGCGGGCAACGCGCTTAAAACATCTTCAAGTCTTTTTGCCATGGTGTTTTTCCTGGGGTGTTTGATTTATTTCAACCAGATGTTGCGTTAGCCTGGTGTCGGCCTTGTCAATCAACCGTTTATAAAAAAGCCGCTGGTCAGCGCCTGTTTTGTTACCCGCCACCAGCAGCACGGCCTGCCGTGATGGGTCAAAAGCAAATGCTACTCGCCAGACTTCTTTGCCCAGCCGAAAACGCATCTCCTTCATATTGGCGTGCTTGCTACCGTTGAGCGTATCCACTGTTGGGCGACCCAAGCCGGGGCCGTAGTCGCGCAACAACAAGGCATGCGCCAACAACTCGTCTTGCACACTTGCAGCCAATGCCACTACTGTCCGGTGGAATTTAAAGCAGCTCTATTTGGGAGTCCAAAGCAGGGTCTGGTTCAGTCGATTGAGCGATTTTGACCATCTCAGTGATGGA
>JAYUVG010000103.1:0-12460 GCA_043754255.1 Polaromonas sp.
GTGGGTGACACTGGAGCAACTGGCCTGGTGTGAGCGATTCATGCGCAAACTGGCTGATGAGATTTGTGTTTCTTGAATGCAATTACGCGTCATTCCCGCGAAGGCGGGAATCCAGTGCCCGAATTTGCGCAGTGCCTCTGGATTCCCGCCTACGCGGGAATGACGGACTTTTTACAACTACCTGGACTCAAACATCATGATGCAACGCAGAACTTTCGTCATCGCACCTCTTGCACTTTCAAGCGCTTTGGCTTTTGCCCAAACCAACCCCAAAGTCGCCCGCATCGTCGTGCCGTTTGCGGCTGGCGGGGTGCAAGATTTGCTGGCCCGCGCACTGTCTGTTGAGCTGGGTGTGGCTTTGGGCCAAACTGTCATCATCGACAACAAACCCGGCGCGGGCGGCACGGTCGGCACTGGCTTTGTTGCCAAGTCAGCACCCGACAGTAATGCCATGGTGATGGCAGCTGCCAGCCACAACATTGCTGGCAGCCTGTACACCAAGCTGGCCTACGACCCGCAAAAAGATTTTGTGCCGCTGGCCCACATTGGCACGGCCGATTACGTATTGATGGTGCACCCCGACGTGCCCGCCAAGACCGCTGCCGAATACATTCGCCATGCCAAAGCCAATCCCGGCAAATTGAACTACGCCACTGCGGGCGTGGGCAGCGCCACCCATTTGTCGATGGCTTACTTCAATGGTCTGGCTGGCATTGACGTGGTGCATGTGCCGCTCAAGGCAACCGGCGAGGCGATCAATGAAGTGATTTCAGGGCGCGCCCAGGCCGTGATTGCTGCCAGCATTGGCGCGCTGGCTTTTGCCAAAGACAGCCGCATCAGGCTGATTGGCGTGACCTCGCCGAAACGCTCAAAGTATTTGCCAGATGTGCCCACCATTGCTGAAAGCGGCTTGCCCGGCTACCAGTTCGATTCGTGGTTTGGCTTGCTGGGGCCGGTGGGCACGCCCGCAGCTGAGGTCAACCGCGTCAATGCCGCCATGGCTACGCTGCTGAAAGACCCAGTTGTGCTGGCTCGGCTGGACAAGCAAGGCATTGAGCCGCAGGCCATGAACAATATCGACTTTGCCAAGTTGCTGGCAATTGACTTTGAGCGCATGGCCAAAGTTGTCAAGGCGTCTGGCGCAAAAGTCGAGTGAATGTGATGGTGGCTTGTTCAAACGTCAAGCCGAACCAGTTTTAGCATGGTTTGAGCTGCGTTTATTCAGCCAATCATTCAGGCGGTCAGGCAGATATTCATTACGGCAGGCGTACGATGTCGGCTTTGACCATTGTCTGGAAATCATCCATGAAACGCCTGCTAACTTCTGTCGCTCTGGCCTGCCTGCTTGCAGCCTGTGCAACTACTCCTGCACCTTTTGTGTACACCGCGCCAGCGCAGCCTGAGGGCTCGTCTGGCTACACCGCCAAACCCGGCTGGGCCACCACCAGATTTGCCGTGGCTGCTGCCAATCCGCTGGCCTCTGATGCAGGCTTGCAGGTGCTGCGCGCAGGTGGCTCGGCGATTGATGCTGCGGTTGCGGTGCAGATGGTATTGACGCTGGTCGAACCGCAGTCCAGCGGTATTGGCGGCGGCGCTTTCCTGCTGCATTCAACCGGCAGCAAGGTTGAGGCTTTTGACGGCCGCGAAACCGCGCCAGCAGGTGTCGATGAAAAACTGTTTATCGGTGCTGATGGCAAGCCGATGACGTTTTACGACGGTGTGGTCGGCGGCCGCTCAGTCGGCGTGCCTGGCACTGTAAAAATGCTGGAGGCCGCGCACAGGCAACACGGAAAACTTCCATGGGCGCAGCTGTTTGCACCTGCCATTTCGCTGGCAGAAAGCGGTTTTAAAGTCAGCCCGCGCCTGGCGACATTGCTGAAGGATGAAAAATACCTGAAAGCTGACCCCACAGCAGCCGCGTATTTTTACAACGCTGATGGCAGCCCGCTGGCTGCTGGCACGCTGCTTAAAAACCCGGCGCTGGCAGACGTACTGCGGCAAATTGCGGCCAGAGGTTCCAGTGCGCTGCATGAGGGTGCGGTGGCTCAGGCGATGGTTAAAAAAGTTCAGGGCCACCCGACCAATCCCGGCAAGCTTGCTATGGCCGATCTGGCGGGTTATCAGGTCAAAAAACGCGAACCCATTTGCACTGACTATGCAGCTGCGCATTCAGTCTACAAAATTTGCGGCATGCCGCCACCCAGCTCTGGTGCGATTGCAATCGGGCAAATTCTTGGCATTTTGGCCAACACCAATGCGGCAACCATGCCGCCGGTTGACGGCATGAGCGGCGTAGCAGGCAGCTTGATGGGCTCAGGCCAAACGCCTTCTGCCGACTGGCTGCATCTGTACACCGAGGCCGCACGCCTGGCCTTTGCTGACCGCGCGCAGTACCTGGGCGACCCTGACTTCGTGACGGCACCCGGCGGCAGCTGGATGAGCCTGCTGGCTCCCGCCTACCTGGCTGACCGCGCCAAGCTGATTGCCCAGCAACCGGGCGGCCAGAGCATGAAAACAGCCAAGCCAGGTGTGCCCGGTGCTGTCAAAACCAGCTACGCACCCATGCCAGACCAGCCCGAATACGGCACCTCCCACATCAGCATCATCGACGGCTTTGGCAACGCGATTGCAATGACGACAACGATTGAAGATGCGTTTGGCGCGCGGCAATTGACCAATGGCGGCACAGGTAAGGCTGGGGGCTTTTTGCTAAATAACGAGTTAACAGACTTCAGCTATGCCCCGACTGATGCGGACGGCAAACCGGTGGCCAACCGCGTGCAGCCCGGCAAGCGCCCCCGCTCTTCAATGGCGCCAACACTGGTGTTTGACAAATCTACCAACCAGATCGTGATGAGCGGCGGCAGCCCCGGCGGCGCGCTGATCATTCACTACACGGCCAAGGTGCTGTTCAGCACGCTGAACTGGGGCCTGAACGCCCAGCAAGCGATTGACCTGCCAAATTTTGGATCACTCAACGGCCCGAGCCTGCTGGAAGAAAAACGCTTTTCACCCGCCACGATTGAAGCCCTGCGCGCACGCGGCGCTGAAGTGCGCGAGATGAACATGACGAGTGGATTGCAGGCGATTCAAAAAACCGAAAAAGGCTTTTTCGGTGGTGCGGATCCAAGGCGTGAGGGTGTTGTGTTGGGGGATTGAATTTAAATTTTCTCTCCCGCTGGGGGAGGTGTATGAAAGTTCCCTCCCCCGCTGGGGGAGGGTTAGGGTGGGGGCAAATGCTGAACGAAAGCTCGCATCGCGCCTGCCCCCATCCCTGCCTTCCCCCAGTAGGGGAAGGAGTAAATACCACTCCAGCCAAATCAAACAGGGCGCAAGCAGCTATTATATTTATAGCAATCCACGCATTCGTTTGATGGATTTTGTCATTCCCGCGCAGGCGGGAATCCAGGGATATCGAGCAAATTCGGGCACTGGATTCCCGCCTTCTCGGGAATGACGGATTCGGGTCGGGGCTAGATCACAACCAGCGTTTGAGCAGCCCCATGATCTGATCAAACCGCTTGCCATACGGTGGATAAAACAAATCACCACGCGCCCACTTGGACTGCACCAGCACCGGCTTTTGCATCGTCAAGCGCAAGAAGCCCGCCTCGCCGTGGTAGCTGCCCCAACCGCTGTCGCCAACACCGCCAAAGGGCAAATTCTCGTGCGCAATGTGCATCAGGGTGTCGTTGACCGTCACGCCGCCGCTGACGGTCTGTGCCAGCACCTTATCGCGTGCTGTACCGTCTGTACCAAACCAGTACAACGCCAATGGGCGGGGCCGGGCGTTGATGTAGTCGATGGCTTCGCCCAAGGATTCATACGGCAACACTGGCAGGATGGGGCCAAAAATTTCTTCCTGCATCAGTTGGGCATCTGGCGGCACATCAAAGGCCAGCACAGGCGGCATTTGGCGGTGCGTTGCGCCAAGGCCACCGGTGTCAATCACCTGCAGCTTTGCGCCGCCCTGCTCTGCGGCAGCCAGCATGGCTTGCAGCCGCTCATGATGGCGCTGGCTGATGATGGCGGCAGAGTCCGGGTTGCCTGCAATGGTGGGGAACAGTTTGCCAACCGCTTGCGCGTAGGCATGGCCGAATTCAGCTTCTCGCCCTTTCGGCAAAAGCACGTAGTCAGGCGCAATGCAGGTTTGGCCAGCGTTGAGCAATTTGCCATGGGCAATCTTGATAGCAGCTGCATGCATGTCGCAGCTGGCGTCAATGATGCAGGGCGACTTGCCGCCGAGCTCCAGCGTTGTTGGCGTCAGGTTGGCAGCAGCAGCTTTGGCCACTATGCGGCCTACCGTTGTAGACCCGGTAAAAAACAGATGGTCAAAGGGCAGGCTTGAAAATTCAGCCGCCACCCCACCGTCACCCAGCACCACACACACCTCGTCTGGCGCAAACGCATTACCCAATAACTCAGCCATCAACTTTGAAGTTGCAGGCGTCAATTCACTTGGCTTGAGCATCACGCGGTTACCCGCAGCCAATGCTGTAATAACCGGGCCAAGCGCCAGCTGCACCGGGTAGTTCCACGGAGAAATCACGCCCACCACGCCCAGCGGCTGGCGCTGCAAATACCCGCTGGCCGGCAGCAGATACAGCGGTGTGCTGACCTTTTGCGGCTTTATCCATTTGGGCAGGTGCTTGAGCGTGTGCGACAGCATCGTGCGCAGCACAAACAGGTCGGCAATTTCCGTCAGCTGCACACTGCGCACGCCAAAGTCAGCCTGCACTGCATGAGCCAGTGCAGTGCCGTGGTCATCAATCAGTGCTTTCATGCGCACAAGCCGGTTGCGGCGCACCTCAAGTGGAACCTCAATATGCTGGCGGCTGGCAGCGTGCTGGGCGTTGAAAAGATCGCGAAGGTTGCTCAAGCTGGATGTTGGGTTCATGTGCGCATCATAAAAGCTGCACAACGCCTGAAATAGGGGACGGTCTCGATCCTGGTGAGAACACAGAGAGTTGCTATTAAATCAGGAGCTGCTTGCGCGCACTTTACGTGGGCTACAGGCAGTTTTTATGCTGAAATAAGCCGTTTTTATCCTCTGACTGTCCTTAATTTTTGTACGGGTACTGTGTGTAAAGCGAACTGCTCACGTCCAGAGCAGGCGCATAGCTTGGGTGAAGTCTGATTTCAAGCCCTGCCAGTTTTCAACGGTACCGGCTCGCACCACGCAGTTGCCTGCAACATACACATCGCTCAATCGCGCATCGGGGCTAGAAAAAATCATTGCGTCCAGCAGATGGCTGTCAGGTATGCCCATCAACGCAGTTAATGTGGTGTCAATTATTGAAAAATCGGCCTGGCTGCCTGCTTTCAAGCCGTTAACTTTCAGGCCGCAGGCAGCTGACCCGCCGGCCAACGCAGCGTTAAACAAGGCTGCGGCTGTTGACGATTCGCCTGATGCACCTGAGGAACCTGACATCACATTGCGTTGCCTGAGCGCCAGGCGCTGCGAATACTCCAGCAAGCGCAGTTCTTCCTGCCAACTGCGTGTGACATGGCTGTCCGAGCCTATCGACCAATTGCCTTGCGCTTTGGCATAGGTTGGCAAATCAAACACGCCGTCACCCAGATTTGCTTCAGTGGAGGGGCACAAAACGATGGATGCACCGCTGGCCTTGACGCCCTGCAGCTCTGTCGGCGTGGTGTGGGTAGCGTGTACCAGGTTCCAGCTGGCGTCAAGGTTTGCGTGGCTCAGCAGCCACTCAACCGGGCGTTGGCCCAGGGCAGCAATGCAGTCAGCCACCTCGCCCGTTTGCTCAGCCACGTGAATGTGGATGGGCATGCAGCGCGCTCTGGCGTGTGCGGCGGCCTCTTGCATCGCGCCCGGCCCCACAGCGCGCAGGGAATGCAGGCCCAGGCCTGTGGTGACCCGGTCGCCACTGAACTGCTGTGCGATTCCTTCGCACAATTTGAAGATAGATTCGGGCGTTGACGCAAAGCGCTGCTGGTCGTCCCGCAAACCCGTTGCACCAAAGCCCGAGCGCATGTACAGCGTGGGCAGCAGCGTGATGCCGATGCCCACACGCTGGGCAGCGCGCATCAGGGCAGAAGACATCTCCAGCGGATTGGCATACGGTTTGCCTTGCAAGTCGTGGTGCAAATAATGAAACTCACACACCTGCGTGTAGCCCGCCTTCAGCAACTCGGCGTAGAGCAGCGCGGCAATGGCTTCGAGCTGCCCCGGTGTGATGCGATTGGCCACGCTGTACATACGGTCGCGCCAGCTCCAGAAGTTGTCTTGCGATCCGTTCGATCTTTCGGTCATACCAGCGATAGCGCGCTGAAAAGCGTGGCTGTGGGCATTGACCAGACCGGGAATGACAGGGCCACTCAAGCGGACCGCACTACGTTGCTGGTCACTGCTGGCGTTGGCATTTACGCTGGCCCAGGTGCCGTCGGCTGCAACACTGAGCAGCACATCCTTGGCCCATGCGCCTTCAACCCAGGCCATGGGTGCGAAATAGGTTTTAAGCGGGTCAGTCATACAACGCTTTTGCTGCCTGCAAACTGGCCTCAACCATGCGTTTCAGCGTGGGTTGCAACTGCTTGGCCAGCATCTCGTCATAAGCAAAAGGCGGCGCTTCTTGCATGTACAGGCTTTGGCATTTTTCAAGTTGAATAGCGTGGACGTGCTGTGCAGGCTGGCCGTAATGGCGCGTGATATAGCCACCTTTAAAGCGGCCGTTGGTGACATGTGTGAAAGCTCCGACCTGCCCGGCGGCGGCGTCAGAAATGACCGTCGCCGCTGCAACGCCGCTGGCCGTGCCAATGTTCAGGTCAGGCAACTTTCCGTCAAACAACCACGGGATGTGCGAGCGAATGCTGTGTGCGTCCCACAGCAGCGCAAAGCCGTGGACGGACTTGATGCGGGCCAGCTCGGCGGCCAGTGCGTCGTGGTACGGCTGCCAATACATTTCACGGCGGCGCTTCACTTCTTGCGGTGATGGCTCCTGGCCCGATTTGTACAACGCGTCGCTACTGAAAAAATGCGTCGGGCACAGCTCGGTGTTGGCTGCGCCTGGGTACATGGGTGTGTCGTCTGGCGGGCGGTTTAAATCGATCACATAGCGTGAAATGCGCGGCTGCAACACGCTGACACCAAGCGCTGGTAAAAAGTCATAGAGCCGGGCCAGATGCCAGTCGGTGTCTTCCACATCTAACGCTCTGGGCACAAAGCTGCCTTGCAATTCAAGCGGAATGTCGGTGCCGATGTGCGGCATGCTGACGAGCATGGGGGCAGTACCTGTTTGCAGGGTGAAAGTCATGACGCGCCTCTTGCCCCTTCCCCTTCCGGGGGAAGGTTGGGATGGGGGCACGCACGGTGCTGGGAGTCGTTCTGCACTTGCCCCCACCCTAACCCTCCCCCGGAAGGGGAGGGAACATGGAGCTTGCCTCCCCCGGAAGGGGAGGGAGAAAGAACGCCATTAACCACAGTTTGTATACGCGGGTTGCTCCCAAAAGCGTAGCTGAGTTCAGCCGGCGACTGCACATCCCACAGCACAAAATCAGCGCGCATGCCAGCTGCCAGCACACCGCGATCTTTCAAACCCAACGCTCGGGCGGCATTGCGCGTCACGCCTGCCAGAGCTTCTTCCGGCGTCAGCCTGAAAAGCGTGCAGGCCATGTTGAGCATTAGCAGCAGCGACGTGCAGGGCGAGCTGCCAGGGTTGCAGTCTGTTGATATGGCCATGGGCACGCCCGCGCTTCTTAGTTGCGCAATCGGCGGCAATCTTGTTTCACGCAGAAAGTAAAACGCACCGGGCAGCAACACCGCAGTGGTGCCCGATTGCGCCATGGCAGCAACACCCGCGTCACTTAGCCACTCCAGATGGTCGCAACTGATGGCGTTGTAACGCGCAGCAAGTTGCGCGCCGCCACTGTCGCTTAATTGTTCGGCATGCAGTTTGACGGGCAAGCCCAGGGCGTGTGCCGCCTGAAAGACACGCTCCGTCTGCGCCAGGCTAAAACCAATCCGCTCGCAAAACGCATCAACCGCATCGACCAGCCCTTCAGCATGCAGCAGCGGCAACATGCGCAGCACCTCGTCAACATAGTCATCGGTGCGGCCTGCAAACTCAGGCGGTATGGCGTGTGCGCCTAAAAACGTTGTCAGTACATTGACTGGATACGTTGCACACAAGCTGCGTGCAACGCGCAGTGTTTTGCGTTCGTGCTTCAGCGCCAGACCATAGCCGGACTTGATTTCAATCGTCGTCACGCCTTCAGCCAGCAGGCCCAAGAGGCGCGGTGTGCTTTGCTCCAAGAGCTCAGCTTCAGTCGCAGCGCGGGTGGCCTTCACTGTTGATGCAATGCCGCCGCCCGCCCTGGCAATGTCTTCATAGGTTGCGCCATTCAGGCGCTGCTCAAACTCACTTGCCCGGTTGCCGCCGTAAACCAGATGCGTGTGGCAATCGATCAGCCCGGGCGCGATGAGCGCACCTCCAGCATCGTGGGTTTGGGTGCAGGTAGCCAGCAATTGCGCTGGCACGTCGCTGCGCGGCCCCACCCACCGCAGTACGCCACCAGTCACAACCAGCGCTGCATCCTGAATCAAACCGTAGGGCACTGCTGCACCGGCTTGCATGGTGGCCACTTTGCAGTTGAGCCAAACACTTGACAAAGAATTCATGGCTCAATTTCCATCAGCAGTGCATCTTTGGCCAGCACATGAATAGCCGCGCCTGCGTCAACATGCGTCCAACCGAACGAATGCGGAGGAATATTGTATATTTCAGTGCCAATTTGCACTGTAGCCCTTGATTTATGCGCGTAGGCAGCTATTATTTCAGGAGCGTTTGCAACTCTCTGGAAACTGCCGTTAACCCGCAGCATACGCGCTCTGGCACTGCCCTGCACCATCAAATTGAAGTCATGCGTTGTACCGCCCAGCAGCTCGCAATGGGTTTGTGCTGCACCATCGAACTGCAACGGCACATCGCTTTTGGTCAACATGTGCAGGTAGCCGTCAACCGTCAAACACACGCCGTCTCCGTCAAGTACTGCAAACCAGCGCTGCACACCAGCAAAGTTTGAAAACAGAACGTCCCGGGCGACCTTGGCCACAGAAGCACGCCACTGCCACGTCAAAGCGTCGGGCCAGGCGAGCAGCTCACGCGTTGTTCCGCCGCCATTGCGCCAGGGCACGGGCGCAACAGTTTTTAAATCAATCACTTGCCAGCTCATGCCTGAAACTGCCCGGCAAAACTGTAGCGCGTACCGGGGTACACCAGCCGGGCCAGGCTGGCGACATGCGCGCCGCTGACCGTACGGCGGGTGATCGCCAGACAGGCCTCAGATGGCTTGATACGCAGCAACCTGGCAATATCTTTACCCGGCAGGCAAGCCTCGATCTGGTAACTGGCATCGGTCAGCGGTGCGCGGGTCAGCAAATGGTGGGCAGGCGTGTAGCGAGTGAAATCAGTTTGAAGAAAATCCGGCGCGGCCAAGGGGTTAACGTAGCGGTCTTCATGCTGAATGGGCACGCCATTTTCCAGATGCACCAGCACGGTGTGAAAGACTTGTGCGCCCGTGCGCAAACCCAATGTTTTGGCCAGCGGCGCGGCAGCCTTTTCAGTGGCAACCAGCAGCACGCAACTGGCATGCCGATGGCCACGTTCCACCACTTCGTCCTTGATGTCACGAATCGTCAGGCGCGAAGAAATACGGTGCAGCTCGGCAACCCGTGTGCCGGAGCCCTGAATGCGCGTGACCATGCCCTCAAGAGCCAGCTCGCGCAGGGCGCGATTCACAGTCATGCGGCTGATGTTGAACTGAGCCATCAGCGCTGTTTCACTCGGCACTGCGTCGCCCGGCTTCCAGCTGCCTGACGTGATGCGGGTTTTAATAAACGCTTTGACCTGCTCGTAGGCAAACAGCTGAACTTTCATGCCCCCAAGATTACCCTAGTTTTACCCCAGTTGACACAAGTTGTATAGACAACTATATTTTGTACACGTCAGTTCAGAGTGGAGTAAGACCATGTCAGATTTATCCCAGAGCAAATTCATGGACAGCAAAGCCAGAGTGGTTCGCGCGCCCCGTGGGACTGCAATTACCTGCGCCAACTGGCAAATTGAAGCGGCGCTTCGCATGCTGCAAAACAACCTCGACCCTGAAGTGGCCGAAAACCCGAATGAGCTGGTGGTGTACGGCGGCATTGGCAAGGCGGCGCGCAACTGGCCTGCTTTTGATGCGATTGTTGATTCACTCAAGAAGCTTAAGCCGGATGAAACGCTGCTGGTGCAATCTGGCAAACCAGTCGGCGTGTTTCGCACCCACACTGGTGCGCCACGCGTGCTGATTGCCAACTCAAACCTTGTACCTAAGTGGGCAACCTGGGAGCACTTCAATGAGCTCGACCGCGCTGGCCTGATGATGTACGGCCAGATGACGGCTGGCAGCTGGATATACATTGGCACGCAGGGCATTGTGCAGGGCACGTATGAGACTTTTGTTGAAGCGGGCCGGCAGCATTACAACGGCGATTTGTCGGGCCGATGGGTGCTGACTGCAGGCCTTGGCGGCATGGGTGGTGCGCAGCCGCTGGCCGCCACGTTTGCAGGTGCGTGTTCGCTCACTATTGAATGCGACCAGAGCCACATTGATTTCAGGCTGCGCACCCGCTATGTTGACAAACAGGCTGCCACGCTGGACAAAGCGCTTGAATTGATCAAGCACCATACTGGCCGCAAAGAAGCCGTGTCGGTTGCGCTGTGCGCCAATGCTGCGGACGTGTTCCCCGAGCTGGCGCGGCGCGCGCAAGCTGGGCTGATTCGCCCCGACATCGTGACCGACCAGACCTCGGCGCATGACATCATCAATGGCTACTTGCCCGCAGGCTGGACCAATGAGCGCTGGTGGGCCGCACGCAAAGACCCGGCGCAACACGCGGCGCTGACGCAAGCCGCAGGCGAGTCATGCGCCACACAGGTCAAAGCCATGCTGGCCTTTCATGCGCTCGGCATCCCCACCATTGACTACGGCAATAACCTGCGCCAGGTTGCGAAGGATTTTGGCGTGGCCAACGCATTTGACTATCCTGGTTTTGTGCCCGCCTACATTCGCCCGCTGTTTTGCAGCGGCATCGGGCCTTTCCGCTGGGTGGCATTGAGTGGCGACCCGGAAGACATTGCCAAAACCGACGCCAAAATGAAAGAGCTTTTCCCGGCCAACAAGCACCTGCACCGCTGGCTGGACATGGCCGCTGAACGCATTTCTTTTCAGGGCTTGCCGGCACGCATCTGCTGGATTGGCCTGGGCGAAAGGCACATTGCCGGGCTGGCCTTTAACGCAATGGTAAAAAGTGGCGAGCTGAAAGCTCCTATCGTGATTGGCCGCGACCACCTGGACAGCGGCTCAGTCGCGTCGCCCAACCGTGAAACCGAGGCCATGCAGGACGGCAGCGATGCAGTGAGCGACTGGCCGCTGCTCAACGCTTTGCTCAACACCGCCAGCGGCGCGACCTGGGTCAGCCTGCACCACGGCGGCGGCGTGGGCATGGGATATTCGCAGCATTCAGGCGTGGTGATTGTGGCGGATGGCACGGATGACGCGGCTGAAAAATTGGGTCGCGTTTTGTTTAATGACCCAGCCACCGGCGTGATGCGCCATGCCGATGCAGGCTACGACATTGCCAAAGCAAGCGCCAAAGCCAACGGCTTGAATTTGCCGATGATTGGTTGATGTGATGCATGAATTACTGATACCTGGGCAATTAAGCCTTGCGCAGTTGCGCAGGTTGTGTAGCGGCCAGCCCCTGCCCGTCCAGCTGGACGGCGCATGTCGCAAAGGCATTCGCGCCAGCGCTGAACTGGTGCAGCGCGCTGCTGACGGCGGCGCTGCGGTGTACGGCGTTAACACCGGCTTTGGCAAACTGGCCAACACGCGCATTGCCAAAGCTGACCTGGCCATTTTGCAACTCAAACTGCTGCGCTCCCATGCAGTGGGTGTCGGCGAACCGCTGGCAGAAAATACTGTGCAGCTGATCTTGCTGTTGAAAGCTGCCAGCCTGGCGCGTGGCTATTCAGGTGTGCGTGAAGAGGTTGTTGATGCACTGCTTGAGCTTTACAACCACGGGATTTGCCCCGTCATCCCATGCCAGGGCTCAGTCGGTGCATCGGGCGATTTGGCTCCGCTGGCGCACTTGTGTTTGCCGCTGGTGGGTGAAGGCGAAGTGTTTTACAAAGGGCAGCGCCAGCCAGCCATGCAGGCATTGATGCAAGCTGGTTTGCAACCGGTAGCCTTGTCCGCCAAAGAAGGCCTGGCACTTATCAACGGCACGCAGGTATCAACCGCCATGGCACTCGACGCATTGTTTGCCACTGAGCGTGTGTTTGAGGCAGCGGTCATTGCAGGTGCGCTCACGCTGGACGCCGCGCGCGGCAGCGACGGCCCGTTTGATGCACGCATTCACGCCCTGCGCGGCCAGCCAGGGCAAATTGATTGCGCT
>JAYUVG010000104.1:0-8856 GCA_043754255.1 Polaromonas sp.
GCCAGCCTTGAAAGAAGTCACGCCCTCCGTCACGGCCGCTTGCCCGCCTTCGTTGCGGCGCGAAATCATCACTGCATGGCGACCCTGCGCATCCATCACCATGCGGCTTTTCTGGTCGGCACGCCACAGGCCAAAGCTCACAAACCAGGTATGCAGCAAGCCCGGGTGGTACGGATCCTTGATGTTTTCCATCATCAGTTTCCAGTTGCCTGGTATGCGCTGGCGGTTGTAGCCCAGCAGCGTCAGCTTTCTGCCCGTGCCGTCTTCGGCTTTAAAAATACGGTTGATCCACGGCAGGATGCTGGGGCCCAGATAGTCCTCCAGCGGCTCTACGCTGTCGCTGAAAGTGGCAAACACCATGCCATGCAGTACCGCCACCCGCAGCTTGGTCAAGCCGTGGTCTTTCACATCAAAACCATCCGGCATGCCGCCGTGTACTTTGGCGTCTGGAGCATCACCATCTTTCACACCATCTTTAAACGGCAAACCTGCCAGGTCGCCATTGAGTTTGTACGTCCACTGGTGGTACGGGCAAACAAAGGCTCTAGCATTGCCATGCGGCGTTTGGCAAAAGCGCACGCCGCGATGTGCACAGCGGTTTTCAACCACCCGGATGCCATGATCAAAGAAATTGGAATCTGACCCCGATTTTTTTCGGTCACGCACCATCAGCACCTGCCGCTCACCGAAATGGCTCAGTTTGTAGTCACCCGTGTTGGGGATTTCAACCTGCAGGCCCACATAACTCCAGTGCGCGCCGTAGAAAATTTTGTCCAGCTCCTGGCTGTGAAGCTGTGCGTCGGTGTAAACCCAAAACGGGATGCGGCTGGAGCCGGGCTGCTGCCAGACAGAAGGCTCGTGAGTCGAAGGCATGATCAGATGTTAAGCCTGATTGATTGTTGATTCAGATCTTTACCGACTTTGGCTCTGACGGTGTTCGCCCGGCTTTCCAGGCACCGTAAATCACCAGCAAACCGGGGATCAAAATCATCGCCCAGATGATTTTCTCCAGGTTGGCCTTGACGATGGGGATGTTGCCAAACAGGTAGCCAGCGGTGATGATGCCGCCAACCCACAAAGCGCCGCCCACCACGTTGTAAAACGTGAACTTGCCGCGATTCATTTCCGACACGCCTGCCACAAACGGAGCGAAGGTTCGCAAAAACGGTGCAAAGCGCGCCAGGATGATGGTGATGCCGCCATAGCGCTCGTAAAAAGCATGGGACTTGTCAAATGCCCGCTTGTTGAAAAACCGCGAGTTTTCCCAGCTGAACACTTTGGGGCCAAAGTACCGGCCAATGGAGTAATTGCACTGGTCGCCCAACACCGCTGCAACAAACAGCAAACCAACCGCTACCGGGTAACTCATCAGGCCAATGCCGCACATGGTGCCCACCACAAACAGCAACGAATCGCCGGGCAAGAACGGCATGACGACGACACCGGTTTCAACAAAAATAATCAAAAACAGCAGCGCATAGACCCATGCACCGTAACTGGCGACAAAGGTTTCCAGGTATTTGTCAATATGAACAATGAAGTCGATCAGAAAGGTAATGAATTCCATGCCCGGATTTTGACAGAATCCAATGGCTATCCGCCCTAAAATCAATACCCATGTCTTCCCTTGCCCCGCGCCGCTCTATTCGTGAACTGCCTGACGACTTGATCAGCCAGATTGCTGCCGGTGAAGTGGTGGAGCGCCCTGCATCGGTGGTACGTGAACTGGTAGACAACGCGCTCGACGCTGGAGCCAGCCAGATCACGGTGCGGCTGCAAGCTGGCGGCGTGCGGCTGATCAGTGTTGAAGACGATGGCACTGGCATCCCACCTGCTGAGCTGCCGATTGCCCTCAAGCGCCACGCCACCAGCAAAATCGGCTCGCTGCAAGACCTGCAGGCAGTACACACAATGGGTTTCAGGGGCGAGGCGCTGGCTGCTATCAATTCAATTGCAGACATGAGCGTGACCTCCAGAACAGCAGGCGCAGACCATGCCTGGCAGCTTGACGGACGCACCGGTGAATTAAGCGTAGCGGCACACAACCAGGGCACAACGGTTACTGTGCGCGAATTGTTTTACGCCACACCGGCACGCCGCAAATTTTTAAAAACCGATGCCACCGAACTTTCGCACTGCGTAGAGGCGGTGCGCCGCCATGCGATGGTGCGGCCCGATGTTGGATTTGCCATCTGGCATGAAGGCAAGCTGGCAGAGCAGTGGCGTGCCTGCACCGGGCCGGCAATGATGGAGCAGCGCCTGACCGATGTGCTGGGCAGCGGGTTTGTTGGGCAATCTGTGGCTATCAACTTCGCGAGTACAGCTGTGTGCAGTGATGGCAAGCCGCTGGTTCGCGTGTGGGGTCGGGCTGGCATTCCAGATGCAGCACGCGCCAGGGCTGACCAGCAATTTGCCTACGTCAATGGCCGCTTTGTGCGTGACAAGGTGATTGCCCACGCTGCCCGCAGTGCGTATGAGGACGTGCTGCACGGCCACCGCCAGCCGGTGTATGCGCTGTACATCGAGATGGATGCCACACGTGTTGATGTCAATGTGCATCCGACCAAAATTGAAGTGCGCTTCAGGGACAGCCGGGAGGTACACAGCGCGGTGCGCCGCGCGGTAGAAAGCGTGCTGGCTGCTCCGCGAGCAGCTTCCATTGCAGCCGCTCCGGTGACCGATCTTGCTGCATTTGAAGCACAAAATAGGCCTGTAGCCCACGTAAAGTACGCGCAAGCAGCTATAAGTTTAATAGCACCTGCAAATCATGTCAGTGACTTTGTTGCGATGTGGTCCCAGCCTGAACCACTGCAAAACAGTGTGCCAGCGCAAGGCGCAGTGCCCGTCTGGCCGTTGGGCCGCGCCATTGCCCAGCTGCAGGGCATCTACATCCTGGCCGAAAACGCCCAGGGCCTGGTGATTGTTGACATGCATGCAGCGCACGAACGCATCGTGTACGAGCGGCTTAAAACGCAGATGGACAGCGCCCGCATTTTGAGCCAGCCGCTGCTGATACCTGCTACTTTTGCTGCCAGCCCAGAGGAAGTGGCCACGGCTGAAAGCGCCTTTGAAACGCTGGCCGTGCTGGGCCTGGACATCACGCCTTTCTCAGCCAAAACCCTGGCGGTACGCTGCGTGCCCACATCGCTGGCGCAGGGCGATGCGGTTGAGCTGGCGCGCAGCGTGCTGGCAGAGCTGGCCCAGCATGATGCCAGTACTGTCATCCAGCGTGCGCAAAATGAGCTGCTGTCTACCATGGCCTGCCACGGTGCGGTGCGCGCCAATCGCAAGCTGACGATTGAAGAGATGAATGCGCTGCTGCGCCAGATGGAAGGCACTGAACGGTCTGACCAGTGCAACCACGGCCGGCCTACCTGGCGGCAAATCAGCGTCAAGGAACTGGATGCACTGTTTATGCGCGGGCGCTGAACTTTTGCGTGAACTTTTGCGTGAACTTTTGCACTTTGGCCGGGCTCTATTGACGTCATGAAAAAACTTTACTTTTTTATCGCAGCGCTCGTTACTGCTTTGCTCTTCGCGGGTTGCACCACGCTGGACGAACGGCAGCGGGCATGGATTTTTCAGCCCAGCGACCGCACCTGGGGCGGCGGCCTGGCAGCCGCTGAGGGCATGCAGGACGTGTGGATTCCCCTGGCTAAAACGGGAGTTCTGCCCGGCGGCAGTCCGGCAGACACCAAACTTCATGGCCTGTGGCTTGCCGCAGCCAAACCAAATGCGCCGGTCATGCTGTACCTGCACGGCGCGCGTTACAACGTCACAGGTTCAGCGCCGCGCATTCGCCGCATGCAGGAGTTGGGCTTTTCAGTGCTGGCGATTGACTACCGCGGCTTTGGCAAAAGCAGCCCGGGTTTGCCGTCTGAAGCCACAGCGCACGCCGATGCGCGCGCCGCGTGGGACTGGCTGGGCCAGCAGTACCCGCAGCAAAAGCGTTTTATTTTTGGGCATTCGCTGGGCGGGCCAATTGCCATTGAACTGGCCTCAAGTGTGGACGATGAAAGCGGCACGATGGTTGAAGGCACGTTCACATCGATTGCCGACATCGTGGGCGCGTCGAAATGGGGCTGGGTGCCAGTGTCACTTTTGATCACGCAGCGGTTTGAAGCGATTAAAAAAGTGGCGAAAATCGGCTCTCCGCTACTGGTGGTTCATGGCGCTGAAGACCGGCTGATTGCACCCGCGCTGGGTCGCAAGCTGTTTGATGCTGCAGCTCAGCCAAAAATGTTTGTGCTGGTTGAAGGCGGCTCGCACCACAACACCAATCTGGTCGGCATGCCACAGTACCGCGAGGCGCTGGCCAAGCTGTTTGCGCTGAAGTAAACACCCGTACCTTTCTGCGAGAGGCGAGCCGGGTTAAGCTCATGGGCAATTGCTTCTTACCTTTCGTTTGCCCGCCCTTGTTGAATTCTTTACCTCAAGCAACCTTGCTGCAAAAAACACCAGCCCAGCCGATGCCGCAGAGCCTGGTCGTTCTGCTGCTGGCTACGTTGCTGGGCATACAGCCTGTTATCACCGATTTGTACCTGCCCGCTCTGCCGGCATTGACAGCCGGTTTTTCTGCCAGCATGGCGCAGGCGCAGCTCACGCTCAGTGCCTTGCTGTTGGCGTTTGGCTGCTCGCAATTGATCTGGGGGCCGCTGTCTGACCGCTTTGGACGCCGGCCGGTGCTGCTGGTGGGATTGGTGATGAACGTGGCTGCGTCGATTGGCGCAACGGTAGCTGGCAGTATGGACATGTTGATTGCCTGGCGCGTGGTGCAAGGCGTAGCAATGGGAGCGGTTGTGGTGTGCGCCAGGGCCACTGTGCGCGACCTGTACGCCCCGGCCGAGGGTGCACACGTCATGTCCAAGGGCTTGAGTGGCCTGGGCGTGCTGGCCTGCATCAGCGCGCCGCTGGGCGGGCTACTGGCTGAATTTTTCGGCTGGCGTTATGCGCTGCTGGCGCTGGCGGTTTTTGGCAGCGCAGCTTTGGCGCTGGTGGCACTGCGGTTCAGGGAGCCGCTGCTGCACAAGAACCCGGCTGCGCTGCAACCAGCAACGTTGTTTAAAGTGTGGCGGGCAGTGTTGGCGAACCCGGCGTTTTTGTCGTACTCGGCGTTGTCGGCAGCGTCTTATGGCGGGCTGTTCACGTTTTTGGCAACGTCGTCATTTGTGTTCATTCAAGTGCTGGGCCTGAGCAATGCCGCTTACGGCGGACTGATGTTTTTAAATTCACTGGCGTATATTTTGGGCACGTTTTTATGCCGCCGATGGCTGGCGCGCTGGGGTGTACAAAAAGCGGTTGCGCTGGCTGCTTTCTTCTCGCTGGCAGGCGGTACTGGTATGGGTGTGCTGGCATATGTTGGTTACAGCAATGTGTGGGCCATCATGGTGCCGCAGGCATTGTTCATGCTGGGCCACGGTGTGCACCAGCCATGCAGCCAGAGCGGCGCGATTGGCCCATTCCCCAAAGCAGCGGGCGCGGCGTCTGCACTGAACGGATTCTTCATGATGGTTGTGGCGTTTGGCATTGGCATGTATCTGGGCACGCACATGAACGGCACTGTCAAACCACTGGCTTACGGCGTGTGGTTCTGGAGCGCTGCTATTGGGGCGGTGGCGTGGACGCTGGTGCGGCGGTACGGCGGGCAAGCCCATGTCACTGAGCCATCAGCAGTTCAAGCTGTCCAATGAAGTTGCAAACCATGCCCCACGCGATTTGCCTGGCAGGGCCAACAGCTGCTGGCAAAACGGCTGCAGCCCTTGCGATTGCGGCGCAGCACGACGTTGAAATCATCAGTGTTGATTCAGCCCTGGTGTACCGCGGCATGGACATTGGCACTGCCAAGCCGACAGTGGCCGAACAGGCTCTGGTGCCGCACCACCTGATTGATATTCGCGACCCACTAAATGCCTACAGCGCGGCGGAGTTCGTGCAAGACGCCGGGCAGTTGATCGATGAAATTACCGCACGTGGGCGCTTGCCGCTGCTGGTGGGCGGCACCATGCTGTACTTCAAGGCTTTGATGGATGGGCTCGACGACATGCCCAAGGCTGATGCTGCTGTGCGCGCTGTGATTGCGCAAGAAGCAGCTGGCAAAGGCTGGCCTGCACTGCATGCCGAGCTTGGTCTGATTGACCCGGTCACTGCGGAGCGCTTGAAGCCAAACGATTCACAACGCATCTCGCGCGCGCTCGAAGTGTTCAGGCTGACGGGTTTGCCGCTGTCACACTTTCACCGGAATCATCGCGACAATGCTACTAAAGGTATAGCTGCCTGCGCGCACAATACAACAGCTACAGCCCTTATTTCCTTGGAACCCAGTAACAGGGTCTGGTTGCATGAGCGTATTGCCCAGCGCTTTGACGCGATGCTGGCAGCAGGTTTTATCGACGAAGTCAAAGCCCTGCAAGCGCGCGGTGATTTGCATGCTGATCTGCCGTCCATGCGCTGCGTCGGATACCGTCAGGCATGGCAAATGTTGGGTGGATTGCTGCCAGCAAGCGAACTGCGCGACAGGGGCATTTTTGCCACCCGCCAGCTGGCCAAACGGCAAATCACCTGGCTGCGCAGCATGGCGCAGCGGCATGTGGTGGCGTGTGATGCGCCAGATGCATTGCAGCAGGTACTTGATATTGTGAAAACCAAAGCCGCATGACACTGCACATTACTGGCCTGGCCAAATACTACGGCGACAGCGCTGTTTTTAAAAACGTCACATTAAGCGTCGCGCCGGGCGAGTTTGTCGCCATCGTTGGCGAATCAGGCGTTGGCAAATCAACGCTTCTAAATTGCATGGCGGGGCTGGACAGCTGGGATGAAGGCTCAGTAAGTTTGAAGGGCATTGACCTGGGCAGGTTGCCAGACGATAAACGCGCCCTGCTGCGCCGTGAGCATGTGGGCTTTGTGTTCCAGGCTTTTCATGTGCTGCCGCATCTGGATGTAGCGCAAAACGTGGCGTTGCCACTGCTGCTGCTGGGCCAACACGATGAGGCGCGGGTGCAAGACATGCTGCAAGCTGTCGGACTGGCCGGGTTGGGCGCGCGCTTGCCGCAGCAATTGAGCGGCGGGCAACTGCAGCGGGTAGCGATTGCGCGAGCACTTGTCCACCGCCCGGGTTTACTGCTGGCAGACGAGCCCACCGGCAACCTGGACCCCACCACCGCCGCCAAAGTGATGGACGCATTGATCGCACAAACGCGTGAGCACAATGCATCACTGGTGCTGGTCACGCATTCGCAGGCAGCAGCCAGTCGGGCCGACCGGGTTTTATATTTGCGCAGCGATGGTATTTACTTAAATTAACGCTGACCAGCAATTAATTTGATCGCATTCGCAGCACTTCGCGCAAGTTAAGCAGCAGTGCCTCTGGCCTGCCCACATACCCACCCAATGCTGCCAACGCACGCTGTTCGATAGCATCATAAGTAGTTAAACCAAGTCTGGTTAACGCCTGGATGTCTTCCTTGTCAATGTCGCTCATGCGGGCAATTTTGCTGACGGCCAGATCAACTGGGGACAGGACAAAAAGCTGTAGCTGTTGCAGTCCAAATTCGACGGGCAGCGCATCAAGCTGATAGTCTTCATGCAGCAAAGCAAATGTTGGGTTGTAGTTTGTATCCAGGTAAATGACTTGCGGGCTTCCGTCTTCAAGCGTCACATCGACCAACAGATCATTTGGCAGTAAAACCCTGCCCGCAAACTCAGCATCAACATCGGTGGTCACGCGGTTGGCAGTGTGCAAATGCACGGCCATACCGCCAGCCAGATAAACATTCATTGGACGCGTTAAATCCAGACGCTGTTCCAGCTCTGTAAACAGCTTGCGAAGCCCTTTTGCAAGTGCTGTGTGTGTATGAAGCAAAGGCGAATCCATGATGTCAATCAGGCACGCAACTGCAAACTCAGCATGTCCCGAAGTCTGGGCAAACTGGTTACCCAGCCACGCGATACGACTTCGCGATTAGCCAACAAATGCCCGGGGTGCATTGCAAAGTAGCCGTCGCTGGCTTTCATGAGTGCGCTGGAGGCTACCGGATAACGGGACTGCACTACCATCGCCGCAAGTCTGAAAACATGGGCTTGCTGCTGGCTGTGTGCTGCCTGCTGGCCCTTGGCAGCCTGCACGCAGTCAGTCAGCAGGGCGGCCTCTTCCTCACGTGCTGTCATGGTTTGACCTTTTTTGCTGGTGAACTAAATGAATAGCTGTTGAGATTAAACCAGATTGCAAGGCGGGCGGATATTGACAATCATGGCCGGGTGTCAAACTGTGAACTCTTATAAGATGACTTGCAAAGCCTTTGCAACGACGGCGTACAAAAGCCATTACCCATGCACTTGGCCATTCGGTGTTAACTTGGGCGGCGATCATTTTTACGGCAACCCATTGAGCAGTTTTAACTTCAACTCTGTACTCGTCAAGCTCCTTCGCCAATTCTCCTGGCGCGAACTCACGCATCACCCGTGGCGCAATGCAGCTGCGGTGGTGGCTGTCATGCTGGGGGTGGCGTTGGCGTTTGCGACGCACCTTATCAACGCATCGGCGTTGTCTGAATTTTCAACAGCAGTGCGGTCGGTCAATGGCCAGCCGGATCTGGAACTGCGTGCGGTACAGGGCAGCTTTGATGAAGCGGTGTTTGAGCGTGTGGCCAGCAACCTGCAAGTTAGTGTGGCCAGCCCGGTGCTGGAGCTGGCGACCTATGCGGTTGCCAACGGCAAGCGCAGTGCCTTGCGCATTGTGGGGCTGGACGCGCTGGTGGTGGCGCAGCTTGCACCTGCCCTGATGCCAATGCCTGAGAAAGATGCTGACCGATTTGCGCTGTTCACACCCGGCTTTGTTTTTTTAAATGCGGCTGCCCG
>JAYUVG010000105.1:0-8002 GCA_043754255.1 Polaromonas sp.
TTGACAAAGCTGCTAAAAACTTGAAAAGGTACAGGGATTTTTTTCCTGAACACAAAAACTATGCCTTGTACGGCGGTATTGCTGGTTTTAGTGTCCCACCAGATGCAGTTAAAGCGGCTAAAGAAAAAGGCATGTTTGTGCTAAAGCGGGTGGGTGAGGTGCTGAAGACGGATGCCAAAGAGATGCGGGCTTTTAGTTGATTGCTACAAAATAAATAGCTGGTTGCGCCTGTATTTATTGGGCTATAAGAGTGACTACAGTAATTTATGCTGCCTTGCAAGAACTGACACTGGCGCCCTTGCTGAAATGATGTTGGCGCAAACCGGTCTGATCAGCATGATCGGCAACGCTGAACGCGGGCCAGAGGGCTTTGCAGTCATCAAAAAACACAAGAGTGCCTACCTCATGGCCGTTGGCGACGCAGCACATCTGGTGTCCAAAGCCATCAAACATGCCAAAGTGGTTGGCATTGCCGACCTGGGCATGGAAGCGATTTATGAATTTGACGTGGTCGATATGCCAGTGACGGTGGCGGTCGATTCAGGCGGCACCAGTGCGCACATTACCGGGCCCGCTGAGTGGCAAAAGCGGATTGCTGAGTCGGTCAGGTCAGGCGAATTCAAGGGGATTGCAGTGGCAGCGAGTTGATGCACCACAAATAAATGGGAAGCGCAGTTTTTATATTTGCCCGGAAAGCAATAAGCATTTAACAGTCAAGCACCTCATGAGCGCTTGACTATTGATGCTTGATTCTTAAAGGATAAGAAGTGCGTATGAACTCGTTGTTGTGGAATCAAGCGTGCCATCCTGATTTGTATCAGCCTGAACCGTCGCATTCAAACCTTGAATGGACACAACAGTTTGCAGATTCAAAGTGTTGTTCTTTGCGCTCAAATTACCAGCTGTGGGCACTGCGCTGCCTGATGCAGTACTGCCAGACAGGCGAGTGTTGGTTACGAGCGTAAACGATTGCATTCCTGAGCTGGTGACGATATCAACGACCCCATTTACTCCTGAAACAAAAGTACTCCCGGTTCCTAGCCTTGAATAAATTGTGCCTCCAGACTTCAATGTATTGGATATGCTTGGCACGGTTGCAGTTGCCGGGCTAAAAAAACTGCTGCCGTATCCAGCTGAACCGGCGAGAACTGAAATCTCAGGCAAACTGGTTCCTGCTGTTCTTGCATCAAATGTCACAGATTGATTTCCGTTGCTACGAATCTTGCCGGCACTGGTAATAAAATCAAAATTGGTAGTTACAACGTTGTACTGGATCAAAAAGGCGGGCGCTAAGGATGTGTATGTATTTCCAGAGGTCAATGAAGTACTGCCATTCAACGTGAGCCCAGCAGCGCTTCCGAAAACACAGGAATTGAAAGTGAAATTTAAAATGTCATTGGTGCGTAACCCAGCATAGATTCCGGCCCTGGAAACGCTGGTAGTAAAACTGCCGCTGCCAAGCCCATTCACTGCACAAGGAATAGTCGTAGCAGCAAGACTACCGCCGGCCGGCGCATTGATAAACCCTTCAAGCAAAGCCGCGAAAAATGATTGCTCTACTTGAGCCTGTGTGGCACTGAGATTGACCAGCAGCAAACCAGTAGCAGCTACTGTCTTAACATCTGATTGGCTGTAAGGCGTTACCTGCACGGGCGCTGCAGGCGGTGTATTGGTGCTTCCGCCTCCACCACAGGCACTGAGGCTGGCAACTGCCAAACAAACGAAGGAGAGTTTTACGCTGGATGTCGGATTAAATACCATGAGGATGCCTTTAAGACGTATAAAACAGATGAACACACAACCGCAAGGTCGTAGAACGATTTTACTAAAACTTTCATGTTTAAAATAATTATTACGTTTGCAAATGCAGACATTGAACACTTAATTAAAGCAGTCCTTCACAAATTTTCGATTTTCGTAACTTTTTACCACCGTGCCTGAATTTTGAATGTGTGACGTGGATGACAGTGTGTAAACGGTGGCGGTTGATTCGGCAGTGCCAACGCCGGATTGACCGGGCCAACCGAATCACAGAAGCGGATTTCTCAAACTGTCAGCTGGGGCTCATCTAAAGAGGCTATTTGCCATTCCCCTAACAGGAATCCGTCACCTTCCGCACAATAAAATGCTATAAAGTTAATAGCTGTCTGCGCTCATAATACAATGGCTACAGGCCATTTTTATGCTTGAATGAGTAACTACTCAGCTCCTTTGCATGTCATTGCGGGCTTGACCCGCAATCCATGAACCAGTTCCCATGTAATCACCGTAGGGGAGATGGATCCCGGCTCAAGGCCGGGACGACAAGCGCTGAGTAGTTACTTGAATAAACAGATCAGATTCACTTCACCAAAGTCGCCTTGCACCGGTTTGCACAGCTGCGCCTAAGACATATATACAGGCAGCATTTGGTTTGCCGGATGACATGCAAAAGGGTTGTTGCCCTACATCAAATGTCTTCTTGATGCTTCCATAATAAAGTTGGTAATGACCCATCACTTTTGCCAAACTGCCGCTGTTTGAGCGGACAGTGTCTCTTTAATATTTACATCTAAGTCAGGAATTTTTATGAACAGTTCACGTACATCGCCACTTGTTGCATCATTGTTGATTGGCTTTGCTGCACTTGCTTTAGCCGGTTGTGATCGTCCCACAGTGGTTACCACACCGGCAGTGGTCACAGTACCTGGCCCTGCAGGGCCAGCCGGGCCTAGCGGTTCAAGCGGCTCGACGGGAATGACTGGCAGTACTGGAGCTACTGGCAGCGCAGGCAGTACTGGTAGCACCGGCAGCACAGGTGCTGACGGCAAGACCGGCGCTACAGGTGGCGACACCGTGGTTATCATGCCATCGCCTGGCGCTTCGCGTTAAATTAACCATCGCTGGCAGACTTGCCAGCATAGTTTTGCAGGGCCGTGTCTGAAAAGTCAGATACCCAATTCATCCAAAGCCGCAGTTTTCTGATTGGGAACTGCGGCTTTTGTTTTTGCAAAAAATTCTGGTGTGATCTGCAACCAAAGTGCCGCTGCTCACACATCAGCTTTGCGCTTAACCCAATCGCCTGAAACAATGACATCCTTGCCTGAAGCGTGTGTATCCACCACTTCATAAACCAGGCAATTGACGTCAGCTCCCGCGCACTGCACCACGATTTCGCGCCTTATATATTCCCCGGTTGAGTTAGGCATGATCCCTTCAATCACGTCAAGTTGGCGCTCCAGTTCAACGTCGATCTGGTAGACCTCTCCCTGCACCCAGTTGTGGCCGCCCAGACGTATACCGGGGTAGCTACCCAGGTGGTACAGCGTGCCGGCGGTTTGACTGATGCCTACAAAACGGGGGACGGGCAGCAAGCGATTGATGTCGCGCTCCTCGCCTTTTCGCAGCGTGCCATAGACAAAAACGTATCTTTTAAAGTCGGCTGTCAAGTCAGGTAAGGTATTGGTCATGAATCGAATTGTGGCGTATGCCTGTCTTGCCCTGAGCATGTCGCTGGTGGGCAGTTATGTTGCCTTGTCCAAACCGCTGGTTGCCGCGCTACCTGTTTTTTTGTTGGCCTGGCTTCGTTTTGGCATTGGCACTGTTGCCATGCTGGCCTGGCTGAAAAAGCCTGCCGACGAATTGCCCATGACGCGCCAGACGAAACGCTTGTTGTTTCTTGAATCATTTCTGGGTAATTTTTTGTTTTCAATTTGCATGCTTTTTGGCGTCAGCATGACAGGTGCTGTAACAGCTGGCATCGTAATGGCGACGATCCCCGCAGCGGTGGCGTTGATGAGCTGGGTGTTTTTAAAAGAGCGTATTGGGTTGCGAGTCTGGGCAGCTGTGGTTTGTGCAGTGATAGGTGTGATGCTCGTTTCGCTATCAAAACAGGAGCTGCCTGCGCGCATTTTATATGGGCTAGAGGCCGATTTGGCACTCAACCAGGCCGATTTGCAGGTGTTTTGGGGCACTGCATTGTTGCTGGTAGCAGTGCTGTGCGAGGCGGCCTATGCCGTGATTGGTAAAAAACTGATTGGGGTGCTCAGCCCCAAGCGCATTTCCGCGCTGATAAATTTGTGGGGTTTTGCGTTGGTCACACCATTAGGGCTGTGGGCAGCCTGGCAGTTTGACTTTTCAAATGTGGCTGCACCCAGTTGGCTGCTGCTGGTTTTTTACTCGCTGGCGGCCAGTGTGTGGACGGTTTGGCTGTGGATGACGGGGCTAAAAACCGTTTCAGCCAGCCGTGCCGGAGTGTTTACCGTATTTTTGCCGGTCAGTGCAGCTGCCGTCGGCGTGGTGTTTTTGGGTGAAAGCTTGGCGCCCTTGCAGATGCTCGCATTTGGGGTGGCGTTGCTAGGCGTGGTGCTGGCTACGCTGCCTTCGCGAAAATAGCCCGCCTTTGCTGGCGTTGGGTATACAAAATATACGCAATGATGCCAAGGGACACGGTAGCAATCAGCAAAGTGGCTGCCGCGTAAATCGAAGGGTTCACACCACGCCGCGCGTAGCTGAAGATCACTTGAGGCAGCGTGGTGACGCCGGGGCCAGACAAAAACTCCGACAGCACCACATCGTCAAATGACAGCGTGAATGTCAGCAGCCAGCTGGATACCAAGGCTGGCGCAATGCCTGGCAGTGTGACAAGAAAAAATACCTGCACGGGCTTGCAGCCCAAGTCCATCGCGGCTTCCTCAATCGAGCGGTCTGCCTCCTGCAGGCGCGACTGAATGACCGTGGTGGCATAGGCCATGCCCAACAGCGTGTGGCCCAACACCAGCGTGACAAAGCCGCGTTCGGGAAAGCCAAACAAGCGCTGGCTGCCCACCATCAGGAGCAATAGCGACAGACCAATGATCACTTCAGGCATGACAAGTGGCGCGTTGACCATGCCGTAGAAAAGCGTGCGGCCTGAAAACCGCTTGTAGCGCACCAGAACAAAAGCCGCAAAGCAGCCCAGCACAACTGAAAGCGTACCCGTGAGAAATGCCACCCTAAGCGACAGCCAGAAGCCGTCAACCAGCCGCGAATCGGTCAATAGAGCCTCATACCAGCGCAGGGAAAAGCCAGTGAACACACCGTCTTGCCGGGTGCTGTTGAATGAAAAAACGATTAAAAAAAGCAGCGGAATGTACAGAAATACAAATACGCATGCAAGCCAAAAACGACCCGTGTTCTTCTCAAAAACCTTGCCACTTTTCATTTTTCAACCGCGTCTTTGGCACGGTAATACCAGCTAAGTGGCAGCAGTATCAACACAATCATCACCACTGACAAAGCACTGGCCCGTGGCCAGTTGTTGCTGCTGAACATTTCGTCCCATACGACGCGGCCAATCATGATGTTTTCCGCACCACCGAGCAGCGATGGAATTACAAACTCGCCAATCGCCGGAATAAATACCAGCATGCACCCCGCCACAATGCCGGTTTTGCTCAGCGGCACAGTGATCAGCCAGAACGCCTTGAAGCTGCTGGCGCCAAGGTCATGCGCAGCCTCCAGCAGGCGCATGTCCATCTTCACCAGGTTTGCATACAGCGGCAAAATCATGAAAGGCAGGTACACATACGTCATGCCGACCAGCATCGACACATCGGTATACAGCATCACCAACGGAGCCTTGATCACACCCAGCCACTGCAGCAGATTGTTCAGCACGCCCTGGTCGGCCAGAATGCCTTTCCAGGCGGCAATGCGCAGTAAAAACGATGTCCAGAACGGCAGCATGACCAGCATCAGCAGCGCAGGGCGAACGGACGGACTGCAGCGTGCCAGAAAGTAGGCAAACGGATAGCCAATCAACAAACACAAAAGTGTCGTGAACGCCGCATAGGTCAGTGAAGTCTTGTAGGCCGCAACATAAATGGTCGGGCCGTTGCCGCCGTCGCTGAAAATACTGATGTAGTTTTTAAACGCCAGCATCAACCGCCATGCGTTGCCCGAGGTGTCCACCAGTGGGGCAAACGGGTCAACGCCGCTGCCCATGTCGGTGACACTGATGCGCAGCAATATGAAAAACGGCAAGGCGAAAAACACAAGCAGCCAGAAGTAAGGCACGCCGATTACAAAACGTTTGCCGGTCGTAAACATTGATTTCATGTTTATTGCGTCAGCACGACAGGTGCTATCTCATCAAACCAGAAAAATACCGCATCGTTCCGGGTAATGCCTGCGCTGCCTTCTCGCAATGTGTTGGTTTCAAGGATTTTGACTGTACCGCCGCTTGGCATTTCAACCATAAAAGTGTTGTAGCTGCCAAAGTAGGCAATCTCTTTGACAGTGCCGGTAAACAGGTTGTTTGCTACCGCTGGCCTGGTTCTGGAAATCGTGATTTTTTCAGGCCGGATGGCTACTGCGCAAGGCGTGCCCTGCGTGCCACTGATTTCGCGCGCCACGGTTACTGTCCCGTGCGCAGTTTTAACTTCGCAGCAGTCTGCTGCAACGAGCGCCAAGATGCCTTCCCACATATTGACATTGCCAATAAAGTCCGCCACAAAGCGGCAATTCGGGTTTTCGTAAATTTCTCGGGGGGTGCCCACCTGCAGTACGCGGCCCTGGCTCATGACAGCGATGCGGGTCGCCATGGCCATGGCTTCTTCCTGGTCATGCGTCACCATCACGCAGGTCACACCGACCGATTCAAGAATATTGACCAGCTCAAACTGGGTGCGTTCGCGCAGTTTTTTGTCCAGCGCGCCCAGGGGCTCATCCAGCAGCAGCAGTTGAGGCTTTTTGGCCAGGCTGCGCGCCAGCGCCACGCGCTGTTGCTGGCCGCCTGACAACTGGTGCGGCTTGCGTTTGGCAAAGTCCTGTAGTTGCACCAGGCGCAACATCTCCTCAACCCGCTGGGCAATCTGCGCTTTGGGCAAGCTCTCACGTTTCAGACCAAAGGCGATGTTTTCCCACACACTTAAGTGCGGGAACAGCGCGTAGGACTGAAACATCATGTTGATCGGCCGCTCATGCGGCGCCATGGCTGCAATGTCATGGCCTGCCAGAGTGATGCGGCCCGATGTGGGGGTTTCAAAACCGGCCAGCATGCGCAGCAAGGTGGACTTGCCACAGCCCGAACTGCCCAGCAATGCAAAAAGTTCGCCTTTGTTGATGCTTAACGAAACATTGTCAACTGCCACCGCGCCGTCAAACCGCTTGACCAATTGGTCAGTTTGCAAAAATCCCAAGTCGGATGACATCAAAATCAGCTGCCTTTTTTAAACAGCGTAAACACCTGGCTTAAGGACTGGCGTGCTTCATTGGTAAAACTGTTGGGGCTCACCATTTTTTGCAGGTTGGCCGCATCAGGAAATACCGCTGGGTCGGTGGCGATGTCTGGCTTGACATAGGCCAGACTGGCTTTGTTGGCGGTGGCATAACCCAGCTCGTTGCTCAGCAATGCGGACACCTCGGGCTTTAAGAAATAGTTGATAAAAGCGTGGGCATTGTTAGGGCGTTTGGCGTCTTTGGGAATTGCCAGGTTGTCAAAAAAGATCAAGCCACCTGTTGCGGGCAACAAAGCTTGAATGTCGTTGCCATTTTTGTTTTCAATCGCACGGGCGCGCGCAATGTTGATGTCGCCCGCCCAACCAAGTGCCACACAAGCCTTGCCGCTGGCCAGGTCGTCAATCATGGTGCTGGTAAACAGGCGAATGTGCGGCCGCACTGTGGCCAGCATATCGCCTGCGGCTTTGTGGTCTGCAGCATCGTTTGAATAGGCGTTCTTGCCCAGGTAATGCATGGCTGGCGGAATAATTTCAGTGGGCGAGTCTAAAAACGCGATGCCGCACGACTTGAGCTTGGCCGTGTACTCGGGGTTAAACACCAGCTCCCACGCATTGGCAGGCAGAGGCATGTTGCCCAATGCCTGAGCAACTTTTGCCTTGTTGATGCCAACCGTTGTAAAGCTCCATGCCCACGGCACCAGATAAGCGTTGCCCGCATCTACCGTCCCAAGCTTGGCCATGATGGCGTGGTCAAGGTTGGCGATATTACCCAGTTTGTTTTTGTCGAGTTTTTGCAGCAAGCC
>JAYUVG010000106.1:0-3078 GCA_043754255.1 Polaromonas sp.
CCAGCTGCTGGTTGACCATCTGCCTCGGGCGAAAATCATGACACTGCAAGGCGCAAACCATTTCATGATCGGATCCCACGCGTCGGACTTGACGCACGCGATTGAACACCACGTCCGCGAAGATGAGGCTTACTGATATTTTCTACGCTTCTGGCAGCCAGATGAAACAAAAGCCCGAACCTGTGAAGGTTCGGGCTTTTGCATTTGGGGACGCGTTCTTGAATTACTTCTTCGCAGGCGGCAAATCCGTACAACTGCCATGCGCCACCTCAGCTGCCATGCCAATGCTCTCGCCCAGCGTGGGATGCGGGTGAATCGTCCTGCCGATATCGACTGCGTCTGCACCCATTTCAATGGCCAGGGCAAACTCACCAATCATGTCGCCTGCGTGGGTGCCGACCATGCCGCCACCCAGGATTTTGCCGTGGCCGTGCGCTTCGGGGCTGTCATCAAACAATAGCTTGGTCACGCCTTCATCGCGGCCGTTGGCTATGGCGCGACCTGATGCTGACCAGGGGAACAAGCCTTTTTTACCTTGATGCCTTTTGCTTTGGCCTCGTCTTCTGTCAAGCCGACCCATGCAACTTCAGGGTCGGTGTAGGCGACTGACGGAATCACTCTGGCGTTGAATGCTGCACTGGCAATCTCATTGTTGCCTTTGCAGCTCGCTTATTCGCTCGATGATTTCAAGAAAATAACTTTGTGCATGAATGCAAGACGGTATCTGGCCCCGCTGATGATCCCGCTGATTCTTTGCCTTGCCAACTGACTAGACTTGCTATTTACAAGACAGCTGAACGCGCAGGCGAGAAATTTGAGCAGTTTGAGCCTGATCAAGCATAGGATCTCGAATTGACGCTATTGCAGCGCAAGCCAAGTGTGTATCTGCAAGACGATCCAAAGCCAGCCTGGATGTAATACCTCTAAGTGCAAGATGGGCGCCGACATGCACGGCAAGACCAGCATTCACAGAATAATGAAGCAGCCTGTCCATTTCATCCTCAACTTTTTGCCTGGATGCAAAGTTATCTGCTGCACGCTCGCGTTGAGCATTTTCGATGTCTGGGTTTGACATCGGATTTCTATGATGCCCTAAAACCACATGCCCCATCTCGTGCAGTACAACCCGGTCAAACGACATGGTGGACAACCGCTGCTTGAGTTGATCCATCAAATTAACGAAATTACCAACAGTCAATGGTGCTGCGACATTCGCACCAGACAGCTGCTTTTGCATGGTGACACGCATTTTCCCGGTAAGCCAGGCGACCGCTTCATCAAAGTACACAGTGGGTCTGCCGTTTCCCCGGCAGTCGCCAATACGGCCGTAACGTGCCAAAAAATATGTGGCCCATATCTCACCGCACATCGATAACACGGTTTGGTTTGAGATCAATACCTGATCGCTCATGGCGCGTTGGTAAAGAGCTAGATCCCGCATTAAATCGCCTAGGCGCTGTTGTTCTTCAGGAGGGATTGTCCATTGAAGAAGCATCAACACCATGGTCGTGTGAGCAGCCCAAAAAATATTAGTACTGCAAACATGAATCACCGCATCGAGGCTGTCTTTTCGTCCTTCATAGGCAGTAGGCACAAAACCCAACATTGCTGGGTCAGAACATGGCGCAAATGATTGGTCTCTTAGACCAAAAGCGAGAAACGATGAATTGAATTTCACCCGATCGGCTGTAGACAGCTCAAGCTGGATCAATTCTTGAAGGCGGGCGAATGCAGCATCCTGATTACGCAGAACATCAACTTGCTGCGCTTGAGAAAAAGTACACAGCACCAAACCTGCCATCAGTATCCATTTGCGCATGAATATTTTGATCCGCACGTTAAATGTCTTGATCACGCGCTGTTAATCAGAGTCTTTCTGCGACAACATTCGCCCGCATCTGAGTCAATATGCGTATCGCTTGGGCATAGCTCTGTATATTCGACTGCGGGTTGGCTTGAAGCTCAGCTGCAGCACTTTTTCGAATCTGCGAAATGCCTGTGTCCAATGCATTTTCTATATCCTGAGGTTTCGTATTTGCCTCCACGCCGCCTTGACCTGAAAAACCAAAGCTTTGCGATTTCCTTACCGCACACCCCAGGTCTCGAGGAGCCGATGGCGTTGCTTGAACTGGCAACAAACGCGCTTGTAACTCCTGCATTGACGTGCTGTGTGGTCTGACGTTTCGAAAAGAAGTTTTACTGGACCCGACTTCTTCTTGGTTTACACCAAAACTCAGTCTTTGCGACACTACAGAATAGATTAGCCACGCACCAAAAAACACCAGAAAAATGCCCGGACCAGAAGCCGTGAGCTTGACTCGAAACTCTTTCCATGAGAACTCCCCCGCAGTTTTAGAAACTACAGTGTCGTGATAAAGCTTCCACCCAAGATAAATACAGGTAATACCGGCAATTACAGCCAAAGACAAGTTGACAGATCGGGCAAACGACATGGCCAGACCGCCAGTAGCAACTGATGAAGCTTGGAGCAGCTGTGATGTAGCATCCACACTTCGTTGAAACATGTCAGCTGCAGTGCAGCTTGTATCACTACCCATTTTCATACTCCTCAATAGCAAATTGGTTTTATTTACTGCTCTCCACCGATGAGTATATTCATAAATTCACAAAAAATGCGGGCTGCCCAAGGTCAGAAAAGAACCAAAAAACTTACAAACTATGCTCAGGTTTTAATTTAAAAATTCCTGATCATTTCCGCCGCTCTGGCGGCAAATCCGTACAACTGCCATGCGCCACTTCAGCCGCCATGCCAATGCTTTCCCCTAGCGTGGGGTGCGGGTGAATCGTCTTGCCGATATCGACTGCATCTGCACCCATCTCAATCGCCAGGGCAATCTCTCCAATCATGTCGCCTGCATGCGTGCCGACCATGCCGCCGCCAAGGATTTTGCCGTGGCCGTGAGCTTCTGGTGAGTCGTCAAACAGCAACTTGGTCACGCCTTCGTCGCGGCCGTTGGCAATGGCGCGGCCTGATGCTGACCACGGGAACAGGCCTTTTTTGACCTTGATGCCCTGGGCCTTGGCCTGGTCTTCTGTCAGGCCGACCCATGCGACTTC
>JAYUVG010000107.1:0-2969 GCA_043754255.1 Polaromonas sp.
AGGTGTTCTGAAAGAAGCCAAAGCGCCTTTGAGCCGCGAGCAGGCGCTGGAGCGCATGAGCGGAAACGTCTGCCGCTGCGGCACCTACAACCAGATTGCCGCCGCTGTGGTGCGCGCGCAAAAAACCCTGGCATGAAAGGCACATACATCATGAATAACAACGTCAATCCTCTCAATATTTCTCGTCGCAGCTTTGTTGTAGGCTCGGGTACCAGCGCTCTGGGCATCAGCTTTGGTGCAGTGTCGTCACTCGCGCCGCACATGGCACATGCGCAAAACACGTCTTTTTCACCTGTGGCATGGGTCAGCATTGCGCCTGACAACACAGCCACCATTTATTCCGCAGGCGCTGAAATGGGTCAGGGCACGATGACAGCCCTGCCCGTGGTGATCGCAGAAAACATGGAGCTCGACTGGGCCAAAGTCAAAGTCGTGCAGGCACCACCAGATGCAAAACGCTTTGGCAACCCCAAGTTTGGTGGCGGCATGTTGACGGGTGCATCGCGCACCGTACAGGGCTACTACCAGCCACTGCGCCTGGCGGGCTTGCAGGCCAAGCTGGTGATGATTGACGGCGCAGCCAAAATCTGGGGCGTGCCCGCAGACCAGATCACCGCTGAAAAAAGCATGTTGACGCACCGTGCCACCAACCGCCGCATGAGCTACGGCGATGTTGCCAAGGTGGCCCAAGCGCCCGCTGAGCTGCCCAAAGTCGACAAATCCATGCTCAAGCCGCTGTCGGCCTTCAAACTGGTCGGCCAGGAAGTACCGCGTGTTGACTTGCCCGGCAAAACCAATGGTTCGGCCCAATACGGTATTGATATCCGCGTGCCTGGACTGCATTACGCAGCCGTGCTGGCTACCCCGGTACAGGGTGAGAAGCCTGAAAAAATCGATGATGCTGCGGCCAAAGCCTTGCCAGGCGTCAAAGCCATCGTGCCTCTGGCGGGTGGTGTGGCAGTTGTTGCTGACTCGTTTTTTACCGCCAAAAAGGCACGTGACCTGCTCAAGGTGGAATGGTCCAAAACTGCCAAAGCGCGCAGCTATGACTCTGATACTGCGATCAAGGAATTCACCGCACGCGCAGAAAACCTGGCCGACGCTGGCGTGACTTTTCACAGCCATGGCGATGCAGCCAAAGAGCTGGCCGCTGGTGGTGTGCGTACTTTCAAGGCGTCTTACACAAGTGAGCACACCTATCACTTCACCATGGAGCCGATGAACTGCACGGCCAAGGTCGATGGCGACATGATTGAGCTGTGGGTGCCGTCGCAAACTGTTGGCTTTGTGGTGGGTGGCGTTGCTGCGGCAGGCGGCTTCAAGCCTGAAAACATCAAGGTCAACATCACCTTGCTGGGTGGTGGCTATGGCCGCCGCGTAGAGGCTGAATATGCAGTTGAGGCGGCGCTGATTGCCAAGGCCGTGCCTGGTGTGCCAGTGCAGCTGATCTGGACACGCGAAGATGACATGCAGCGTGCCAAGCCGCGCCCACTGACAGCGCAACACTTGATTGCAGCGGTTGATGCCAATGGCAAACTGATGGGTCTCAGGCACCGTGTCACATCTGAGGGCATCTATTCGCGAATCTTGCCTGGCCCATTCAAGGCAAGCGGTAACAAAGACTCCCCAGTGATGGAGGGCTCGGAAGGCGTGTACGACATTCCCGGCCATCTGGTGCAGCAGTGTCTCGAAGAACGTGGCGTGGCGTGCAGCTTTTGGCGCGGCGTCGGCCCCGGATATCTCAAGTTCTCGATTGAAACGATGATCGACGAAATTGCTGTGGCAACCCAGCAGGACCCGCTCAAAATGCGCATGGACCTGACCCAAAAATCTCCGCGTGCCCAAGCTGTTTTGCGTGAAGCCGCACAAATGGCTAACTGGACACGTGCACGTACAGGTGGGCGGGCACTGGGCCTGGCTTTTTCGGACACCTGGAACAGCTTTATTGCGATGATTGCCGAGGTTTCCATGGTTCAGGGCAAACCTGTTGTTCACAACATCTGGGCAGCTGTGGATTGCGGTCACGCACTGACGCCACGCAACATTCAAACCCAGATCGAAGGCAGCGCGATTTTCGGCCTCTCGGCAGCTTTGGGTGAGAAGCTGACTTACAAAGGTGGCGAAGCGCAGCAGAAAAATCTGGGTGCCTACACCTTGCTCCGGTCTACCCAGACGCCTGTGGTCATGGTCAAAGTCATGCCGACGGACAACGAACCCGGCGGTATTGGTGAAGCAGGCCTGCCGCCAGTGGCACCAGCCGTTGCCAATGCCATTGCCAAACTGACCGGCAAACGCCTGCGCACCTTGCCATTCCCTGAAACTGTGTAGCCAGCGTGTTGAATGACTTGTGTTGATCAGGGTTTACACGCTATAATCCGAACTTCACGACCAAATGGGCGGGTTCACACCGCCCATTTTTTTTGGGCGTTTGTTTTTAGCACGTAACAATTGACAGGCCTTTTTTAGTATCCGCATGGCAGCCACCACCAACGAAACGATAGTGCAAACCGTCACCGGGCTCGGCTACGACCTGGTGGACGTGGAGCGCACCAAAGGTGGCTTGCTGCGCGTAACGATTGACTTTCCTTATATGGCGGGTACAGAGCAATTCATCAATGCTGAGGATTGCGAAAAGGTCACGCGCCAATTGGTATTCGTACTGGAAGTTGAAGGTGCTGCATATTCCCGGCTGGAGGTCAGCTCGCCAGGCATTGACAGGCCGTTGAAAACTGAAAGAGATTTTGAGCGCTTTGCCGGTGAGTTGATTGACCTCACCCTGAAAGCGCCAGTGGGTGTGGCGGCAGCTGGTTCAACCGTATCGGCCAACCAGAAAAAATTTCGCGGCACGCTGGAGCGTGTTGACCTGACTGCTGGCGAGCTTGGCTGGCAAATCGTCTGGAGCGATGAGCCTGAGGTCAAGCCGGGCCAGAAAGTCAGCAAGAAAAGAGTTGCACCGCCTTTGCAGGCAT
>JAYUVG010000108.1:0-11133 GCA_043754255.1 Polaromonas sp.
TACCGAGGTCTGCTCGCCGAGGACACGGAATCGAAGCCATGCCCCCAGGTCACTGTCGAACACTTCAGCGCAGTCTGCGCCGACGAGGTCTTCGCCACGCCATAGCGCAACGGGTAGTCCGCCCTGCTGCATCTCATTTCTTTCAACTACCACGTCCAATTGAGTACTGTAGGCATTTGACAACCACCCATACAGGGCAACAAGAATCTCATTCATAAAGCAGCCTTTTTACCTTGGAGATAGGCTTGCAGATCAAGCTCATCCCAATCTTCAATATCGTCTGCCCATGCAAAAGCGCGTAGCTTCATTAAAGAGCAAATGCCCTGTTTCCACACCACAAGACGCTCTTGTTCATTGGGGTGCGCTACTACCGTCAAGCCACCGTTCACTCGCAGCAGGCAGATTCGCTTTACTCGGCCCATCCCAGTCCAATGACGTGACTCCATCAGCGGCTTTATTGCTGCAAGGGAAATATCAACAACATCGCCCCACATCGGAATTGGAATTAGCAGCGAACGGGTTGGCGCATGCCAGAAAGCGCCCGGGAAATCTTCAAAATCAAGTTCGCTCTGCATTGCAGAGTCCATGCTTAGCAAGACGCAGTACAAATTCGCGGCTGACAAAATATCCCATCGCTTTGTCGTGTTGTCGTTCAACGGAATATGCTCATCTCTGCGCATCATTGAAAGCGCACTAACGGGAACGTCGCTATCTTTTTGAAACACTAGCGCTTTCAAGGAAAAGCAGACCCGAGACCAGACGGGAACAAAAGTATCAAACCAATGCAGAGCCCAATCGAATGGACTGCCAAAGAAAATAGGTTGCTTAAAAATCTCGATCTGTTTTTCGAGTTGCAGCAATACTGCAGAGTTAGTGGGAGAGAGGCTCCTCACCACTTTTTCGAACAGGCGCAGTGTGCGTAGGGCTTGAATCCACTGCATCAAATCGTCAGTCGTACCAGGGGTATTTCTTTGGACGGAACAAAAGGTGTTTGTCACATCTTGAAGAAAGTTTTCTGCCAATTTCGAGTGCCTACTGTCTGTTGTTTCCACGTCATCATTCCAGCTCAGGCTAACAATTGTGAGCTTCCCTTTCTGTAGCTGATTTGCAGTAGCGCAATCTACAAAAATACTTTGCAGATTCCCTTCAGTTGCGCCCCATCCAATTGCGCAGACGGGTTTACCGGCCAGTTGCGCTTGTAGGCGAAGTTTTACGTCGACAAGTACATCCATTTCTAACTCAGCTTTGGTTATTTTGAATGTGTCGTCGGTCTGTGCAGCGAACGCACCAATGCACCCATGCGGTTTGTATAGTGAGATGCAATTGTTGTTTTCGTCTGGAGGGTCCGATGGCAGAAATACCCGATAGCTCTTTTTCCAACTCGTTGGAAGTTCGTCCGTGAAGTTCCGGGATGCCGAATTCCTTCGAACCAATCCGACAGCCTCAAAAGCGGCTTCCAGCCACAAGTCCCAATTTAATGACCACAGGCTATGAATGCATCCCTCCCGTGCAAGGCGGGCGAGCACGCGATGTCGTGGACACGTCCCTCGCAAGGGAACGTTGGCAGTTGCTACAAAACCCGGATCCTCAAGCAAACCGATTGCATTAATAAATCTTCGTTTTGCTGTTTCATCTTTCGCGTCAGGTAGCTTTATCAGCTCTTCAACGCATCGACCTGCCCAACAATAGAGATCGTCGGGGCTATTCGCTTTGCCAGCTCCATCAAGTTTGAATTCGAAGTTGGTATAAATACCGAGCGCTTTCTCAATTTCACTTTGTTGTTCTGCGTAGTGAATTGCCAACTGGTAAGGCAGTCGAACTTGTGGCGCGGAGAAACCCGCGCCAATAATTAATGCCGGTGGCGATTGGCTGTCGCCAGGATCACTCCAGTATGGAAAACTATGGTCGGGCAAAGTGATTGACATGACTTTTGATTTTCATTCAACCCAGAGTCGGGAATAGGCCGAGCGCGGTGGCAGGGCCAATACTCAGTGAGCGACCAGACCCACCATCCCCACCCACCCCGATCACTAACCTCTGCGTAGCCCTCGTAGCCGCCACATAAAACACTCGCGCGGCCTCATGCTCGTCTTCGCCCTTGGCAGGCATGTACCCCACGCCGGGCAGGGCCACCACAGGGAATTCAAGGCCCTTGCTGACCTTCATGGTCATGATTTGTATGGCGTTTTCATCGTTGGTCATGCGCGATATGCAAGTGCCGATCAAAGGAATCAAAGTCGCCATCTGTCAGCTACCACCCGTAAAAGTTTGTTACGTCATCATGCCGTAAACCGGCTGTAGGGTATATGTAAATATTCACCTTTTTAGGCACAGGCACTGGATTCCCGCCTTCGCGGGAATGACGGGTTCCGTGAGGTGATCTTTAGCCGTCTGCGGGTTTAAAACAGGCATTTTCAGGCATCTAATCACCCTCTAGCCCAATAAATAAGTGCGCAGGCAGCTACTAAATATATAGCAGCTTCGGTACTGCTCCATGTTGTGTGGCTGGTGTGTCAGCCAACAAAGCATGACTTTGCCTTCAAATAAACCCAGATCATCAACACTCGGACGTATGTCGATAGCAGTGAACTACGCCTTATTGCCCGACGCCTTTACTTTGATGCCCGTTCGCTTGCTCGGCTTTTCCTGTGGCGTTACAAATCCGATCGGCCGTTTCGCTGGCTCTGGTGGCGTGGTCAGCTCACGCAGCGCATCAAACACTTTGCGCAGTTGGTTGCGTGTGTTGTGGCTAAAGGTATCGTGCTGCATCGCCAATGATTCAGTTTTTTCTTGTAGTTCGGCCAACTGCCTGGCCAGGTCTTGATGCTGCACAGCGGCCTCACGCAGACGCACGAAAGCCCGCACGACATACAGCGCCACTTGCACAGCGCGTGGGCTGTTGAGCACCATGGCTGCCATCAGCGCGCCATGCTCGGTAAACACCCGTGGTGCATAGCGCCGTCCACCGTGCTTGTTTGCCATCAAACTTGAGGTCGCAATTTGCGACCTCAAGTTTGTGTACTCCTGAGCCGTTAGCTCAAACATTAAATCTGCTGGAAACTTCTCGATGTTGCGTTTGACGGCTTCGTTAAACCGCTTGGTCTCTACACCATACAGCTCAGCCAAATCACTGTCCAAAATAACCCGTTGGCCCTGCATCAGGGTGATGGATAGGCCAATGCTTTGCAAGGCGGGAAGCACATCGCCAGCAGCCGTTGGGGGTGTTGAAGGTGTGGTGTTCATGCTCGACATGATGAGGGGACAGTCCTTGCATTTGGTATCTGCATCTGAGCCATCCGGTCAAAGAGCAATTTGCCCGGTGTGTATCTCAGAATGATTTTAAAATCATGTCATTTATTGATTAAATCGGCTTATAAGCCAACAAATATGTGCGCAAACAGCTATTAAATAAATAGCGATTGTTAATTGTTAAGCCAACTTAGACGCTTTATTAACTAACCAGACCCTGCTACTTCGCGTCGTTGGGGACAGGTCTTTTAATTATGTATTTAAACTCTCCCACCCGTTACCCGTTACCCGTTACCCGCCCACACCACCCACCCCAATCACCATCCTCTGCGTAGCCCGCGTAGCAGCCACATAAAACACCCGAGCCGCCTCGGCTTCATCCTCACCCTTCGCAGGCATATGCCCCACACCCGGTAGTACGACTATTGGGAATTCCAGACCCTTGCTGACCTTCATGGTCATGATTTGTATGGCATTTGCGCTGGGGTTGTAGTCGCCTGAGCGTTTGCGCACATTGAAGGGCAGCCGGCGTTGGTGCAGCGCGTCTGCGCAGGTGTCCATCGTTTGCTGGTCACACCCAAAATAGCTATGTGGCCCATGCGTGGCCGCCTATGTGCTCCATTGCAAGTGAGCCCTGATCTCATCGCCGGAAAACTCTTTTTTTGAGCTCAACCAATTGAATCTGAATCGTCAGGAATTTAAGGCTTAGTTGCTGTTGTGCGGTAAGGCCCGTCAATCAGCGGATTCACACCCAAGGTAAAAACCTCAGCATTGGCCTGACGAGTAAGTGGCATGTAATTCGGTGCGGCCCTTGCTACTGCAGCATTGACGACAGCAGTAATCAACAACGCAGCAAGCGAATTGGAACTGTTGTTTTGCGGGGAGTACTGCAGCCGTTTGTTTTCTTTCCACAGCTCGACCCCGGTCTTTGAGACAAGTTTGTAGTCGAAATCAACTGTCACCACCGTACTGATCAGTGCATACTTTGCATCCCATTGATTGATTGAAACGTAGAGCACTGCATCTGCGCCAAAGAGCTTTGCCAAATTCTCGGTGGGTTGCTGATGGATGCGATCGCCTTCATAAAAGCCCTCTTGCTCCAACACGTACTTGGTCGTATTGACAGGAAATACGTAATATCCTTTTTCAGCGATGGGAACTGGCAATGTAGTCAGAACGTAGTTGGGTGCATCAACGTCCAGGGACTTATTGATGGTGGGCACTACAAGGATTGAACGCGGCGCAGATTCACGAAATGCAGCCATGTCTTTTTTTGTTGGCTGCGTGACGCACCCTGCAAGCAAAGCTGACACTGCCAAGACAGCAAAAATAGTTTTCATTTCTTACCTTCCGCTTTTGCTTTTTCTCGTCGCTCTAAGTTTTCGATCATTGTCGCCATCAAAAATTTACTCTCTGGCCACAGGTCACGCTCCTGCGAATAGAACGCCATCGCTTTTGCAGTGGAACCTGCTTGCAAGTAAAGAGTGCCCAATTCAGCATACAAACCGGGAGCGATCTTTTGCTTTGACTTCTCCATACTCGTAATGTGCGTTTCAAGTTGAGTACGCAGGGCATCGGTCTTCGTGGCGTCTTTGTAGCTTGTGTAGAGCCCTTGGTCATAGTCGCCCCATTTGTAAAGCGTGGGCGCTGCGCAGCCTGACAAGACAATCGCTATTGGCACTAAAAAAAACAGTGTTCGCATCAGATACCCTTCAGTTCAATACGAATGAGCGGCTGACACCATCACCCGCATAAAACTTTTCTTCAAGAATGATCTGGTTTCCCAGCACGACAGTCAAAACGTGAGTTCCTGGAAGGACGCGAATTGCGGCAACTCCATCGATGAAATTGCCAACTGATCCAACGACCAGACCATCAACCATTACGTTGGCGGATTTTGTTACTTCATTCGTTATCTTGAAGCTGATTTGTGGTCGTATGTCTGTAACGCTGCGTTTTTCGGTTGGCAGCTGTGTGCAGCCAGAAACAAGTACCAGTGAACCGAGCAGGGCAGCAAGAATGAATTTTGTTTTAAGCGTGTTCATTATTTGGCTCCTTCGTACCGGATTACTAGCTGTTCAATCTTCTGGCCTGCAATTGACCCGGACGTTAGGGAAGCAATAGCGCCCTCATTCAGGTCGCCTTCCCCGAAAAGCGTCTCTACTTTTAATCGCGCAATTGATTGACCTGGCAGCGTTATAAGTGCGCCGGTTTGGGGTGATTTGATTTGCTCACCAGCTGTAAAAACCGCGAACTCCATTCCAGCTTTCACGCCTTGGCTTTTGCCACCACCCATGAAAATCTGATTGCCATTTGTCTTGAGAATGTAGGTTTGCCATGGTCTTGCCTGCATTTGTGTGGAGAGGCGGCTAACTGTTTCCGAGACTGCAAGGCGGATAGCAGCATCATTCAATGTGCCGTCGTAACTGGCTTGGGAGCCAAAACCGAAGGTTGAGGCTGATTCAGTTGAAGCCTCACCCGCACCGGATGTTGCAAAAAACACGTTGCCGTTATTCACATCGACAACGCGAATGTCCATCTTTGCAAATGCCACCTGTCGCTTGCTTGAAGAAACGAAACCCGTTTCGCCGATCGTTTTCCTCCCAAACTCTGTCAACGATCCAATGATCAATGCATCGACTCCAATCAGGTTGAGCTTGGTGTCTGCTAGTTTGCTTTCTGCTTGAATCCGGCCTATGTCAGGCCGCTCAAATACGACGTAAGCGCCCGATTCAGTTAGCGCTTTACTGAGCAAATCTGTAACCTGTTTACCCAGTGGGTCGTCACTACGATCGCGTAGAAGTGACTGGCCGTAATTAGTTTCGTTGGTAACGCGTCCAAGTGCGACTTTTCGCTTTAGCACCGGAGTCATTGAAATTTGCGCCGCCACCGCCAGTTGCGCTTCTTGCTGGGTTTTTGCGCTCTGGGGCGCTTCGCGTTGCATAGGTTGTACTGCCTGCACTGCGCAACCACTTAGGACCACACTGATACCAAGCATCGCAGCAAAGTGAAAGAGTGAGCTATCGCCGTGTGCGCTCCTAAAATTAGTAGTCGTCAACATATTTCCTTTTGGTTAGTTGCAACCAGTATAGACATTGGTATCTAAACGCAACATCATCATTAGACAATTTCATTGTTTAAACCGTCACTGGATTCCCGCCTTCGCGGCAATGACGGGTGCAAACGGTCAGTTCTAGTTAATGAATAGGGCTCTAGCCGTTGTAATATAAGCGCAAGCAGCTATAAATTAAATAGCAATAAATTCTGCCGGAATAACGCTGCATTCAACAGTGCATCACCAAACAACCGTAGTACCAAACCCCACAAACGCTGCATCGCAGGTCACGAGCGACGCCTTTTCAATCTCGCTTTGCGCAGCCAGCATGCGGTCAAACGGGTCGCGGTGATCGCTGTCGTACGACCCGGCCAGCAGGCTGTGTTGCCAGGTCATGGGCAGGTGCTCAAAGCCGTCGGCCTCAATCAGTGTGTGAAATTGCTTGATGGCAATGCCTGCTATGGGGAGTTTGCCCAGCCTGTACTTGGTGGCTATTTCCCAAACACTGGCTGCGCTGACCAACACGGTGTTGCGCTCGTCCAGCATGGCGTCGCGGGCAGTTTGGGTCAGTTGCTTGTCGTTCGTCCACCACCACAGCAGGGCGTGCGTGTCGAGAAGCAGCCTCACTTCACTGCCTTATTCAATGCTGCATCTAACGACCAGGCGGCCAGCTCTGCTTCAGGCAGTGGCTCAAAGAACGCATCACCTACTCCGACCGCGCCGACAAACCCTGCAAGCCGCCCAGGCTCCCGTTTGCTGACGACTGGTGCCAGCGGCATCAGCCGCGCATAGGGCTTGCCTGCTTTGGCCAGAATGACTTCCTCACCCATGTGCGCCCTTTCAAGAAATTTTGAAAAATGCGTTTTGGCTTCGTGGACATTGATGATGAGTTGTGCGGTCATGTGTTGATATTGGGCGGGTAAGAAATAGAAGACTAAGCTATTAGACTAAGGCTAATTATAAGAGAGGCATCTATACTTTTCCGTGACCCACACAGACAGGCTCTGATAAAACTTTTGCTTTGTTAACAAAGAGGGGTCACTGGATTCCCGCGTTCGCGGGAATGACGGATGCAAATGGTCAGTTTTGGGCATTAAATAGGGCTCTAGCCCACGTAATATACGCGCAAGCAGCTACTGATTTAATAGCGTATGAGGTTTGGCTTCGTCTGGTGGCCAGCTGGGTGCTACGCGACCTAATCAATTCAAAACCCAGCAAATACCGCGTTGCAAAGCTTGAAACGAAAACAGCCCGTCGAAGGGCTGTTTTGTTTAGGCTGAAGACGTTTTAACGCCTCTGAAGCAACCCACCCAACATCCCCATCAAGTCCCCCGAATTACCCAGCCCGCCTGCGGGCGCCTGGCCGTTGGGGGTGAGCTTGTCAATCAGCCCTGGCAAGATGCTGGACAGCTGGCCTGCTGCGTCGCCTTGGCTCATGCCCATTTTTTGTGCCAGGTCGCTCATGGTGTCTTCACCCAGTGCGCTGGTGACCTGCTCGCCTGACACGGCCTGGTTTTCACCAGTACCTACCCATGAGCCCATCGCGTCGCCCAGCCCGGCTTGCTGAAACTTGGCCATCAAGCCGCCCAGCCCGCCCTGGCCGCCTTCGTTGCTGAGCATGCCGGTGATGGCTTGCAGCATTTGCGGGTTGCTGGTCACCATGTTGATCAGGCTGCCCAACCCGCCGCCGCCGGTCGCTGCGCCCGCCTGCTGCCGCTGACCACCCATGACCGCACCCAAAACTGAATCAAGTAAACCCATGATGAACTCCAAAAGTTGTTATGAATGAAACGCTTGCCACCGCAATGTAGCAAATTACCATTACAGATTTTGCGGCTTGCGCTGCTGTAATGCAAGCCATCCCAACAACAATGCAGTCATGCCCAGTAGTACCAGCGAGCCCAGGTTCAACAATGTCCAGCCCTGGGTGGTGACCAGCACGCCAGACACCAGTGACGATATGGCCAGCACGGCAAACACGCAAAAGTTCAGCGCGCCTTGTGCTTTGTCTTTTTCTTCAGGCCGATACGCCGTTAAAGCCAAAGTGGTGGCGCCGGTGAACAGGAAATTCCAGCCCAGGCCGAGCAAAAACAGCGCAACTAAAAACTGCTTGAATTCAATGCCCGACAGCGCAACCAACACGCAGCCAATATTGAGCGCCAGGCCAATCGCCATGATGGGCAACGCGGTGTAGCGCTTGATCAAATGCCCGGTAAAAAAGCCCGGCGCAAACATGCCGATCACATGCCATTCCAGCACCCACGCCACGTCTGAAAACGGCAGGCCGCACATCTGCATGGCAATGGGGGTAGACGCCATCAACAAATTCATCACGCCGTAGCCCAGCGCGCCCGCGGCTGCCGCCACAATGAACACGGGCTGGCGCATGATTTCACCCAGTGGGCGCCCGGTGTTGGATGTTGATGTTTTGCCAAGCGCAGGGGCAAAGCTGACATACGCCATCAACGTCATGGCCAGCAGCGCGACCGCGGCTAGCGACAGGTAAGCCCCGGCAAATGGCGCGTCCAGCAGGTTGCGGGTTTGTGACGCCAGGTTGGGCCCCAGCACCGCGCCTATCAGCCCGCCGGCCATCACCAGCGAAATGGCTTTTTCTTTGAACGCTGGCGCGGCCAATTCTGCTGCGGCAAAGCGGTACAACTGCGCATTGGCGTTGTAGTAACCCGCCACCACCGTGGCCGCCACCAGCAGCCAAAAGTTCTTGCTATAGGCGGCGTAGCAGCACAGCAGCGCGGACAGAACCGCCACACTAAGGCCCATTTGAAAAGACGCCTTGCGGCCGTAGCGGCTTTGCGTCTGGCTGACCAGCACGGTTGACATCGCCCCACCCACCACATAAGCCATCAGCGGCAGCGTCGCCATCCAGCCAAAGGGCGCCAGGCTCAAGCCCACCAAACCGTTGATGGCGATAAACACCACGTTGTTGGTCATGAAAAGACCTTGGCAAATGGTCAGTAGCCAGAGGTTGCGGTTCAAAAGTGGTCTTTCATATGTCGATGACTGCCGACATGCACACCAGAACCTGCTCAACCAGCCAGTCAGGCGCGGTCTCGATTTTCTTTGCCTTGCGTGCAGCCCAGTCCAGTGCCTTGACCTGATGCGCATGAACGTGGCCATCGGTGCGGGTGCCGCAACCTGACAAAGAGATCAAAAAACCACTTTCACGAGCCACTGCTGCCAACCCGCCTGAAATAGGACACACCCAGGCCAGCTTGAAGCGCTGGTTAAAAGCCTGGGGTGACACCACCAGACAAAAGTGATCGCCCTTCATCTCAAGTCCGCTGGCCGGGTCAAAGGCCAAATGCAAGATATCGCCGCGTTGCGGTGTCACAGCTCGCGCCCGGCTGCAGGCAGGGTGTCCCAGGCCTTGGCGCGCTGCAAGCCGCGTGGTGTTTGGGCCAACAGTGCGTCCAGGCTGGGCCGTGCCTGCGGCACGCGCAATGTCAGTGCACGGCCTGCCACTTCCACGGCTACAGCGCTGCCTGCATCCAGCCCGTTTTGCTCAGCCCAAACAGCGGGAATAGTCATGATGAGCGAGCCGCCCGAGCGGCGCAACGAAGCATTGAGCATCGCGTTATCTTTCATTCTGGGGTTTGAAAAAGTTTTACGATTGTAAAACTTTTTGAAATGATTAGCCGAGGATAGTCAGCGATGCCAACACGGCCAGCGGCGCGGTTTCAGAACGCAGCACACGCGGGCCTAGCGTGACGGGTGCAAAACCTTTGGCCAGCGCGGCGCTTTCCTCTAGCGCACTCAAGCCGCCTTCCGGGCCGCTTAAAAATGTCATGCTGCCGCGTGTGCCCGTGGCTTTGAGCAACGGTTGTGATGCGGCTTGCAGTGACAGCAGCAAACGTGCGTCAGTTGAACTGGCCAGAGTTTTCAGCCAGTCACTCAAACTGGCAGGCGCGTGAACCAGCGGCACGCGGTTGCGGCCGCATTGCTCGCACGCTGCGATGGCGATGCCCTTCCAGTGGGCGCGCTTTTTCTCTGCGCGTTCGCCAACCAAACGCAGTACGGTGCGTTCAGTCATCAAAGGCTGAATGCTGCCCACACCCAGCTCGGTGGCTTTTTCAACCAGCCAGTCCATGCGTTCATTGGCCGGCATGCCGATGGCAAGGTGCACGGCGCGTGGCGCTTCCATCTGCGTTGGCTTGAAGTCGCCAACCAATACCGTCACATCGCTGCGGCCCATGCTTTGCACCACGGCATCAAATTCGCCTTCGACTTCGCCCAGACTATTGAACAAAGCAATGCTGTTGCCCGGCTGCAAGCGCAGCACCTGAATGTGGCGCGCAGCAACGGGCGGCAAGCTGATGCTGATGCCTGTTGCCAGGGCTTGATCGGTGTAAATGCGTGGGGTCAAGTTTTGCTTTGATTTGGATGTGCTTGATGTCGCTATTATTTATATAGCTGTTTGCGCGCTATTTGCATGGGCTAGAGGCCTTTTTCTTCCCAAAAATACACCTGCTTCATACCAAAACACCCGTCATTCCCGCCTGCGCGGGAATGACGGAGTTTTAGCTAACAGCGGCATGGATCTAAGCAGGCTTTTTAAAGTAACGCACACCCGGCAAGCCGTCATAGTCAATATCTTGTGTCCAGAACGTTGCGCCATGCTCCAGCGCCATGCTGTACATGGCTGCGTCGGCAAGAGCCAGGCGATGCTGGCGCGCTGCTTTAGACGCAGCCACTGCGCGGCGGTCGGTCAAATCCAGCACCCGCCCCAGCCGCATGATGTCCAGGCAGCGGTCGACCAGGTCTTCAGCCAGGCTGCGGCTCAAAATTTTGTGCACTTCAAAAATGGCGATCGT
>JAYUVG010000109.1:0-2812 GCA_043754255.1 Polaromonas sp.
GCCTCACCAATCACCCGCAGTGCCTTGAGTGTTGTCGTCAACACCATGGTGCGACCCCCTAATTGCCGCGCCCATTGGCCAGCCGATTCGGCCACCCTCAGGGCGTGCGTCGGGTCAGCAGGCTTGGGGAAATCTTCCGGAACATACAGCGCAGCCTGCTCTGCATAGTCAAAAGGGCTGCCAACGCGCAAAACTTTGGCCTCTTCCAGACCGCAGGGCTGGGTAAACCAGCTCAACTTTTCATCATCGCCAAGTGTGGCGGATGTAAATATCCAGGTCTTCGCCGATTCAGGCGATGCTGCCAGCAATCTGGTTTTGACCGCCTCGGCAATCGTCAGTGGTGATTCGACCAGCCGCAGCTGGGCAGTGACATCAACCCATCGTACACAGCCCGGCTTGCAAGGTTTTGAAAAGTTATCAGCGCGCTCAGCCAGCGCGCCAGCACGTTCACGCAGGCGCACAAAATCGGGCGCAATTTCACTCACCGTATCCAGAGCGGTACAAGCATCATGGAGGGCTTTGGCCACGCCTTCAAGAGCGTTGGCCCAAGTCTGAGCATTCAGACTTTCAGGCGCTGCTTCAGTCCACCTCAGCTTGCTCCCCGAAAAAGCCTTACCAGCAGACAGCCTGAGCTCTCTGGCGGCGCGCTCACAGTCGCCCACCACTTGTTGCCAGTTGACCAAACCGCGCGCCATTTGCAGGCCTGTACCCAGCAAGTCCCGACAAAAATCAAGAAGCTGGCCGGTCGTCAGGTTTTTGCCAAGGAATTGAACGCCGGTTTCATTAAGCTGGTGCGCCTCATCAAAAATGGCGATACGCACGGATGGCAACAACTCAGCCATGCCGGACTCGCGCACCGCCAAATCAGCAAAAAACAGATGGTGGTTGATGACCACCACGTCGGCCGCCATTGCCTCGCGCCGAGCCAGATTGACGTGGCAATTGCGAAATTGCGGGCATTGCGCTCCCAGGCAATTTTCACGTGTTGAAGTGACCAGCGGTATCAACGGCGAACGCTCATCCAATCCGGGCAATTCAGCCAGGTCACCGACTTTGGTGGTTTGTGACCATTGTTCAATTTTGGCCAGTGACCGCAAGGCGCTGCGATCTGTCACGCTGCTGTCCTGCCTTGCCAGTGTCACGCGATGCAGACAAACGTAGCTGGCGCGACCCTTGAGCAGTGCAGTACGAACCGGCACACCCAAAGCCTCAACCAGACGCGGCAAGTCGCGGCCAAACAGCTGGTCTTGCAAAGCCTTGGTGGCGGTAGACACCAGCACACGCTCGCCACTGAGCAAGGCGGGAACCAGATAAGAGTAGGTTTTACCAACGCCTGTGCTGGCCTCCACCACCAGCGTCTGAGCGTTTTCAATTGCATGGGCGACCGCCAGCGCCATTTCCAACTGGCCACTGCGTGCTACAAAATGATCGGCCGTGCGGGACAACACGCCATCTGGCGCAAAGGCCTTGTGTACTTCAAGCGCCAGATTCATCAGGCAGGCTCAGGCGGGTCAAGCGACAGTTCCAGCTGCGATATCTGGTCACGCAAGTGCAATCGGCGTTTTTTCAGACGTCTGAGGATCAGCTCATCCAAAGGAATGGCGTGCGCCGCACTATCAACCAGCGCGTTCAGATCGGCATGCTCGATTTTGAGTTCGATCAGCCGTCTTTCAGGGAAATGCAGATTTAAGTCCAAAGTGTTTTTGAGTTAAGGTCGCTTGCTCTGATAATACGGGGTTATTCAAATCAAACGATTATCAGGAATCGCAAGTTTCACAAAATGTCAAACGGCTATCGAATCACCGCTTCCACGGGCATCCACAAGGGTGACCGTGACTATCAGCAAGATCAGGTCAACCTGATCAGCCACCACCGTGTGGCCGGTTGCTTGCTGGGCATAGTGGCTGACGGCATGGGTGGGCGCAGCGGCGGGCGCAAAGCCTCTGACCAGGTCATGATGACTGCCAAGCAGCTGTTTGAGCGTTATGCCCCCGACACGGATGACGCGCCCAGCATGCTCAAACAGATTGTGGAAGAGGCGCACATCGTTATCAAACTGACTGCGATTTCATCCGAGATGGAACCCCACAGCACGCTGGCGGCATTTCTGATCAACCCGGCTGGCGACTGCCATTGGGTACACACGGGTGATTCACGCATTTACCACTTTCATGGCAACAAACTGGTGCGCCGTACCACCGACCATTCATATGTTCAAACCCTGGTTGACAAGGGTGAAATTACCGACGAAGAAGCCAACATTCACCCGCAATCCAATATTTTGATGGGCTGCCTCGGCACTGAAGATGTACCGCCAATTGCGCAGCATTTCATCCCCAAACTGCAACCCGAGGACGTGTTGATTGCCTGTAGCGATGGTGTCTGGCACTACTTCAGTCCAAGCGAAATGGGCTCTGCGCTGTCGATGCTTTCCCCAAGAGAAGCGACCGAATTCTTGATTCAAAAAGCCCGAACCCGTGCGCGTGGCGGTGGTGACAACCTGTCGCTGGTCATCGTCAAACTTGAGCCGCTGACCTGACCCTTTAATGGGTGATCAAGGCACGGGAAGGGGCTTGGCAGGCGCTTTGGCCTGGCTGGCTTTGTCTCTGGCATTTCTGGCTTGGCGTTCTTTGGCCTGCGCCTGCCGCTCGTTGTATTTTTTAAGCTCTTCAGCAGCGGCTGCCTGTTTGGCCGTGCGTCCGGCTTCTTTGTCCTGGTTGCCCTTGATTCGACTTGCGGCAGCATCCGCTTTGGCTTTTTCCCCAACTGACATTGCCTCGCGATCAGCCGTTTTCTGCTTGTCGCGCGCCAT
>JAYUVG010000110.1:0-2701 GCA_043754255.1 Polaromonas sp.
GATCGCGGCGCGGAGGTGGTGGCAGGAATCAAAACCGGCGTGACCTCGCTGCCTTTTTGATCCCGCTGCAAATCATTGCGGGTGACCTGCACGGCCTGAACACGATGAAACACCAGCCCGCCAAACTGGCCGCGATGGAAGGCATTTGGGAAACGCAAAAAGGCGTGGCGGCCGTTTTGTTTGCGCTGCCCGACGAAAAAACCCGCAGCAACAAGTACGAAATTGCGATCCCCAAATTCGCATCGTTTTACCTGACCCACGACTGGCACGGGGAGGTCAAAGGGCTCAATGACTTCAAGGGCAAGCATCCACCAGTGGCGCCGGTGTTTTGGGCTTTTCGCATCATGGTGGGGGTGGGCATGCTGATGCTGCTGGTCAGTTGGGCCAGCGTTTTTCAGTTAAAGCCGTGGAAGAAAAATGAAAAACGTGAGTTAACGATCTGGCACGCCCGCATTCTGGTGTGCATGACATTTGCTGGCTGGGTTGCCCTCGTCGCAGGCTGGTATGTAACAGAAATTGGCAGGCAGCCCTGGCTGGTGACAGGCGTGATGACCACGCTGGAAGCTGCATCCAAAGTGCCCGCGCCCAAAATTGCGTTGAGCCTGGCCATGTACCTGGTGATGTATGCCGCGTTGATCGTGGCCTACATCACGGTTGTGTTCTATCTGGCGCGGCATAAAAAGCACGCCGACAAGCCATTCGGTGATGACGTTGACAGCAAACTGGAAGACCAGCTGAATGTAGTGAACTACCCTGAAAAAGAAGGCCTTTCCCATGCTTAATATTCCAGGCCACCTGATTCCCGACCTGACGCAAGCCGCAGGCTGGATGCCGATTGTTTTTCTGGTCGTGATGGGCTTGTGCATGCTGGCCTATGTGGTGCTGGACGGCTACGACCTGGGTGTCGGTGTGCTGATGATGGATGCGAACGAGGACGACAAAGACACCATGATCGCCAGCATCGGCCCGTTTTGGGACGCGAATGAAACCTGGCTGGTGCTGGGCGTGGGTATTTTGCTCACTGTCTTTCCGCTGGCGCATGGCGTGATTTTGGGCGCACTGTATATGCCAGTGGCCTTCATGCTGATTGGCCTGACGCTGCGCGGCGTGTCGTTTGACTTTCGCGTCAAGGCGCGAGCCGCACACAAACCGCTGTGGAACCGACTGTTCTTTGCAGGCTCGCTGCTGTCGGGTTGGTCGCAGGGCTATATGCTGGGCTCATTGATCACAGGTTTTGATGAATCACTGTGGGTGATGGCTTTTAACGCCGTGATTGGTTTTGCACTGGTGGCGGCGTATTGCCTGATAGGCGCCGGCTGGCTGATCATGAAAACTGTGGGCGACTTGCAATTGCAGGCGGTGCGCTGGGCGCAGCGCAGCCTGTTGTTTACCGTACTGGGTGTCGCGGCCATATCGATTGCCACGCCGCTCGTCAGCCCGTTGATTTTTGACAAATGGTTTTCATTTCCTGAAATCGTGCTGCTCATGCCCATTCCTGTGGCCACGGCGGTTTTGTTCGCCGTGATCTACCGCAGCCTGAACCGCCTGCCGACCCGTTTGGCGCAAGGCAGTGAGTATGGAGCATGGATACCGTTCGGCGCAACGGTCGGCATTTTTATCCTGGCCTTTTACGGTTTGGCCTACAGCCTGTTCCCATGGCTGGTGATTGAAAAGATCACCATCTGGCAAGCCGCCAGCTCGCCTGAAGCGCTGAAAGTGATCCTGATCGGTTCAGTATTTGTGTTGCCAGTGATCGTGGCCTACACCGTGTTTGCCTATCGGGTGTTTTGGGGCAAAAGCGTCGCGCTCAAATACTGATGGTGTGCTAGCCGCCACTGTCCAGCGTAAAACCAGCATTGCGATCCTGCCCCAACAGCGCCACCATTTGTGGCAACGCCAATTGCAATTGCGCTTTGAGGGTATGAGGCGGGTTGATGATGAACATGCCGCTGGCAGGAAGCCCTGGGCGAACGACATCGCCATCATCATCTGTAACCAGCTTGCTTGATTTAACGGTTAGAACAGCATTCAGCCAGGGACGACCTGCTTTGACAGCCAGTGTTTTGAGCTTGCGCGGCAAATCATGCGCTTCTGGCCGGGGAATCACCGGATACCAAACGACATAAGTGCCAGTGGCAAAGCGTTTGACAGCCTCTGCCATCGTCGCACTGACTCTCAAGTAATCGCTTTTCATCTCATAGCTAGGGTCACAAAACACCATCGCGCGGCGGGACGGCGGGGGCAAAAAGGGTTTGAGTGCTTCAAAACCGTCTTCACAAGCCACCGTTACCTGCCTGCCAGCTTCCAGTTGCGCAATGTTTCCGGACAAAGATTTAAAGTCCGTCGGGTGCAATTCAAACAACTTCAGCTTGTCACGGCCCGCTAGATACTTCTGGATGATGAATGGCGAGCCGGGGTAAATTTTGAGCTGCGCCGCGTCGCTGGTTTCTGCAAATTTTGGGTTCAATGCACGCAAAACGTCCACGTAATCTTGCAGGGCAGGGCAAAGCTCGGTTGGTGCAAGGGTTTTAACCGCTCCTTTTTTAGGAGCTGCTGGCGCGCTGTTTACGTGGGCTAGAGGCACATTTGATGCTTGAAACAGCTTAAAAACGCCATCTTTTGCCTCACCGCTGGTTTCGGTGTAGTCACCATCCAGGCGGTACAGCCCGGCACCCGCATGGGTGTCAATCACGCTCAAGGC
>JAYUVG010000111.1:0-4550 GCA_043754255.1 Polaromonas sp.
CCGCCACAAAAAAGTTTTAGCCCTTGCAAAAGGTTTTCGCGGTCGCCGCGGTAATGTCTTTCGGGTCGCCAAAGAAGCGGTGATGAAGGCCGGGCAATACGCCTACCGTGACCGCCGTACCAAAAAGCGTGTGTTCCGCCGCCTGTGGATCACACGTATCAACGCTGCCAGCCGCGCTTGCGGACTGACCTACAGCCAGTTTGCCAATGGCCTGCGCAAAGCTGGTATTGAGATTGACCGCAAAGTGTTGTCAGACATGGCAATTCACGACAGCGCCGCTTTTGGCGCCATCGTGGACCAAGTCAAAGCCAAGCTGTCTGCTATTTAATTAGTAGCTGCTTGCGCGTATAAATGAAGGGCTGGAGCTTGAAAAGGCTCTGGCCTTTTTTGTTTTTTTGAACAAGGAGATCAAAAAGGCAGTGAGTTAAAGAAAGTCTCTTTCTCACCTCCTTGACCTCTTTGATCTCCTTGTGAAAAGGTTTTTTTGAATGATTGATTTAGAAACCATTGTTTTTGATGCCAAAGCTGCTTTTGATACGGCGTTGCTGCCAGCCGACCTGGAAAACGCCAAGGCACTTTTTTTGGGTAAAACCGGCCGCATCACCGAGCTGATGAAAGGCATGGCGCAGCTGTCGGTCGATGAAAAAAAATCCCGGGGTGCTGCAATCAATCTTGCCAAACAGGCAGTGGAAGTAGCGTTGAATGACCGACGTCAAGCATTGGCTGATGCCGAACTTGAAAAGCAGCTCAAGGCCGAGGCACTCGATGTCAGCTTGCCAAGCCGTCCGCGCACGCAAGGCGGTTTGCATCCGGTGTCGCTCACGCTGGAGCGAATTGAGGCCATTTTTGGCTCGATGGGTTTTGACGTAGCGCAGGGCCCCGAGATTGAAACTGACTGGTTTAACTTCACAGCCCTCAATACACCTGAAGACCATCCGGCGCGTTCCATGCACGACACTTTTTACGTGGAAGGCGGCACTGAAACTGCGCCCAATTTGCTGCGCACCCACACCAGCCCGATGCAGATTCGCCATGCAGTGCAACATGTCAAAAAACACCGAGCGTTGATTGATGCTGGAGGCGCGATGCCTGAGATTCGCGTGATAGCGCCAGGACGCACCTACCGCGTTGACAGCGATGCAACCCACTCTCCCATGTTCCACCAGTGTGAAGGCCTGTGGATTGGCGAAAACGTCAGTTTTAAAGATTTGAAATTTATTTTTACCGATTTTTGCCGCACATTTTTTGAAAGCGACGACCTGGTGCTGCGCTTCAGGCCCAGCTTTTTTCCGTTCACAGAACCCAGTGCGGAGATTGATATTCAATTTCAGACCGGCCCATTGGCAGGCAAGTGGCTGGAAGTGGCAGGCTCTGGACAGGTTCACCCAAACGTGGTGCGCAACATGGGCCTGGACTCTGAAAAATACATCGGTTTTGCCTTTGGCATGGGGCCTGACCGCTTGACCATGCTGCGTTATGGCGTGAATGACTTGCGCTTGTTTTTTGATGGCGATATTCGCTTTTTATCGCAATTTCAAAACTGAATCCTAAGAAATTAAACAAGGAGAACAGGAGGTCAAGGAGGAAAACCAATAAGTCTTCTCTCTTGTCTTCCTCCTAGACCTCCTGATGTCCTTGTGAATTTTAATCTCCCTGTGAATCTAAACGTATTAAATCACTATGCAATTCCCTGAATCCTGGTTGCGCGAATTTTGCAACCCGCTGCTCACCACCCAGCAGCTTGCTGACACGTTAACGATGGCGGGGCTGGAGGTTGAAGACCTCAAACCCGTCGCACCGCCATTTACCAAAATCGTGGTCGGCGAGATCAAGTCTGCCGCCAAACATCCCAATGCCGACAAGCTGCAGGTGTGCGAAGTCGATGTGGGGCAGGGCGCATTGCTGAGCATCGTTTGCGGCGCACCGAATGCACGCGTTGGTATTAAAGTGCCCTGCGCGATGGTCGGTGCAGAGCTGCCGCCGGGTGAAGATGGCAAACCATTTCTTATCAAGGTCGGGCAGCTTCGCGGGGTTGAAAGCCAAGGCATGTTGTGCTCAGCACGCGAACTTAAATTGTCTGAAGACCATGGCGGACTGCTTGAACTTGCAACGGATGCGCCGCTGGGCAAAGATATTCGCGAGCACCTGTTTCTGGACGACACGTTGTTCACGCTCAAGCTGACGCCTAATCTGGCACATTGCCTGAGCGTGTATGGCGTTGCTCGTGAAGTGGCAGCACTAACCGGCGCGCCACTCAAAGCTAAAAACTTTCCTGTTGTTGCCGCAACGGACGGCACGCGCTTGCCCATCAAAATCAGCGCACCTGACTTGTGTGGGCGCTTCTCCGGCCGAGTGATCAAAAACGTCAACACCCGAGCCAAAACGCCGCAGTGGATGGTTGACCGCCTGGCGCGTTGCGGCCAGCGCAGCGTGACGGCGCTGGTGGACATTTCAAACTATGTGATGTTTGAACTGGGCCGGCCTTCGCATATTTTTGATCTTGAAAAAATCAATGGCGGCCTGGATGTGCGCTGGGGCAAGACCGGCGAGAGTCTTAAATTGCTGAATGGCAATACGGTGAGTGTCGATGAAAAAGTCGGCGTGATTGCCGATGACACCCAGGTCGAATCTCTGGCTGGAATCATGGGCGGCAACACCACGGCGGTGTCAGATGACACAAAACACGTTTATGTTGAAGCTGCTTTCTGGTGGCCAAAAGCAATTGCCGGTCGCTCACGGCGCTACAACTTTTCAACCGATGCAGGGCATCGTTTTGAACGCGGCGTTGACCCCGCAAACACAGTGCAGCACATTGAGCGCATCACGCAATTGATCATTGATATTTGCAGCACAGCTAACACGGCATGCGGCCCTATGGATGATGTGCAGGCCAATATTCCAGTTGCCAAGCCCGTGACTTTGCGTGTTGACAGGGCCAGCAAAGTCATTGGCATGCCTTTGACGCAGGCACAGTGTCTGGATGCGCTTGAGCGCCTGGGTTTGCCAGTCATTGAAGACGAGGGCACATTGACCGTGCAGCCGCCAAGCTATCGGTTTGACCTGCAAATTGAAGAAGACCTGATTGAAGAAGTAGTGCGCATGGTGGGCTACAACAACTTGCCGGACACACCGCCACTGGCGCCCATCACAGCCAAATTACGGCCAGAGGCAGAACGCTCGCCGTTTTCTGTGCGAAGGGCACTTGCTGCCTTGGGTTACCAGGAGACAATCAACTTCAGCTTTGTAGAAGAGCGTTGGGAGCATGAGCTTGCTGGCAACCCTGACCCAATCAGGTTGCTGAACCCGATTGCCAGTCAAATGAGCGTCATGCGCTCTTCCTTGTTAGGGTCACTGCTACAAGTTTTGAAGTTTAATCTGGACCGCAAAGTTGAAAGGGTCAATGTTTTTGAGTTGGGCCGGGTGTTTTTGCGCGATTCCAGCGTTTTGAACACTGACACCACAGTTGCCGGTTTTCATCAGCCCATGCGGGTATCTGGCCTGGCTTACGGGCCGCGAGAAACTCTGGGCTGGAACCAATCAGACAAGCCAGTTGATTTTTTTGATGTCAAGGGCGATGTTGAGGCGCTGCTGTCACCGCTGCAAATCACGTTTGCTGCTGCAGAGCACCCGGCCATGCATCCAGGGCGCTCTGCCAGCGTTTCGGCGGGCAGCAGAACGATTGGCTTTGTTGGCGAGCTGCACCCCAAGTGGCGCCAGGGCTACGAGTTGGCCCACGCCCCCTTGCTGTTTGAACTTGAACTGGATGCAGTGCTAGCGCGGCAGGTTCCCGTGTTTGAGGCCGTCAGCAAGCTACAGCCAGTAGAACGCGACATTGCTGTCATCGTGCCCGAACGTATCACGCATGCTGTTCTGATGGCCGCCATCTATCAGGCTCCTACAAATGGACTTTTGAAACATGCTGTTCTGTTTGATGTGTACAGGCCAACTGCTGCCACTGCCGTCATGCAAACGGGTGAGAAAAGCCTCGCCGTGCGGCTGCAGCTGACCAGCCCCAACGCTACACTGACAGAAGATGCCATCGAGTCCGTGGTGCAGTCAGTGGTAGCGCATTTGCAAACCACGCTGCAAGCGCGTTTACGTGCCTAGCTTGCTAATGACAACAATAAATAAGAGCAATCATGGAATTTTTAATTGAAAGCCTGGAAACTCCGGCATTGACCAAAGCCCATCTGGCCGATCTGTTGTTTGAAAAAATTGGATTGAACAAGCGCGAATCCAAGGACATGATTGACGCGTTTTTTGACCTCATCTCAGCCAGCCTGGTTGAGGGTTCGGACGTCAAGATTTCCGGGTTTGGCAATTTTCAAATTCGAACCAAGGCCCCAAGGCCTGGGCGCAATCCACGTACCGGTGAGGCAATTCCGATTGACGCCCGACGCGTGGTTACATTTCACGCCAGCCATAAGCTCAAGGAACAGATTCAATCCGAAGGCAGGATCTCAGTGCAAGGGACCTAACTTGTAACGGTGACACTCGTGATGGTAATTTGTCACAGTATTGTTACAAATTGAAGAAAGCCAAGTTGTCGC
>JAYUVG010000112.1:0-5303 GCA_043754255.1 Polaromonas sp.
CCCCAACGGGGGCGGGGGACATTCGCGGAGGCAGATACGCCGTGACCGGTGCGGGTCTCGGAGGTACACGACCAGCAAGAGCTTAGGTGCGGCTGCTTAAAGCATTCCCACAAGCAAACCCGCTAGCCCACGCCCACTGAAAGTTATACCCACCCAGCCAGCCAGTCACATCCACCACTTCACCAATAAAGTACAGGCCGGGCTGCTTCGATTCCATGGTTTGCGATGACAAATCGCGTGTGTCAACACCGCCTGCAGTGACCTCTGCTTTTTTATAACCCTCACTTCCGTTGGGCGTGATTTGCCAGTCGGCCAGGCGCTCTGCCAGGCCTAGCAGTGCTTTGTCGGTGGCATCGCAAACGGGGCGTTGCAGAGCGGTGTCGGTACTGACCCAGGCGTCTGCCAGTCGGCTGGGGACAACACTGGCCAGTTCATTGGCGATCAGTTTTTTAGAGCTGCCTTTGGCGCGAAGCAGTGCCGCTGATAAATTCTGGCCCGGCGCCAGATTGACCCGCAGGCTTTGGCCTTCGCGCCAAAAGCTGGAGATTTGCAGCACCGCCGGGCCGCTCAGGCCTTTGTGGGTAAAGAGCAGGTCTTCAGCAAAGACCGTCGCTTTTTTGCGTTGTTTGGGCGTGGTGTCCAAAGCGCCCGCTTCGATTTGCACCGGCAGCGCCAGCCCCGACAGTTGCGCAAAAGGCAACCAGGCATCGCCGTCAAACGTTAGCGGCACCAGCGCTGCTCTGGGCTCGACCATCCGCAGCCCAAACTGCTGCGCGATCCGGTAGCCAAAATCGGTCGCGCCAATCTTTGGAATCGACAAACCGCCAGTGGCAATGACCAGCTGCGGCGTATCCACCAGCCCCCGGTCAGTATCAATTTGATAGCTGCTTGCGCGCATTTCATGTGGGCTACAGGCACTTTTGATGCTTGAAAAGCTTACTTTTTTAACCTGACAAGGCTGCCAGCGCTGTACATTGCCTGCTGCGCATTCGGCCAGCAGCAAATCGATGATGTCTTCCGCCGAACGGTCACAAAACAGCTGACCTTTGTGCTTTTCATGAAAGAGCACGTTGTGCTTGTGCAGCAGGGCACAGAAGTCTTGCGGTGTGTAGCCTGCCAGTGCCGAGCGGCAAAAGTGCGGGTTGTCGCTTAAAAAGTTGGCAGGCGTTACCTCGCGGTTGGTAAAGTTGCAACGCCCGCCGCCTGAAATACGGATTTTCTCGGCCACTTTTTCACTGTGGTCAATCACCAGCACTTTGAGCCCGCGCTGGCCCGCAATGGCGGCGCAAAACAGGCCTGCAGCGCCTGCGCCAATGATGACAACATCAAACTTTAGTGGCTCAAGAATATTCATCCGCAAAGTGTAGTGGTGAGCCTCTGATGGCATGTTTGCAATTGCACCATCGGTTATTCTGCTGGCTCCTTTTGATGAGGCATGCCGTGGGGAGCCAAGTTTGATGAGTTTTCTTTCTGAGTTAAAAAGCCAGGCCAGTGCGCTGCAAAAGCAGCAGACCGATGTCTACCAGGACGTAGCAGCACATACGCAGTCTTGCGAGCAGGCCTGCCGTACGCTGCTGTCGTACCTGCAAGACCTGGCCACCCAGCTCAACGTCATCCGTCCGCCTGCGGTGGGGAAATACAGCCTGGACGGCAAGACCAAATTTGCCGACATGGTGCTGAAAAATTTTCGGTCTGATGCACGCAAGAAAATGTTACGAGACAGGGAGGTTTTTGACAGTCTGGGAATGGGCTGGGAGCTGCTACCTGCGGATGGCGCTGTGGCCAAGGGCAGCATCACGGTAAATTTCCCGCCTGATCTGGAGCGTGTCACGCAGCGCCTGTCAATCGGGCAAATCAAGCATGAGCGCAAGGACTTGCGCCACCCAGAGACGCAAAAGCTGCAAGCCTATGTCTTTGAATACGACGCACACAGCCGCGGCTCCATCATGGTGACGCCAGACCACGACAGGGGCCTGATGGCTTTTCGCATCACCAATATGGGTGGTTTTGAACTGTTCAACATCACTTATCCAGCCACTCAGGTAACGCAGGGTTTGATGGACGAACTGGCTAAAAAACTGGTGGGGCAGGCTAGCAGGTTTGGTTAACCGGGCAATGCTTTATCTGCCATGAAAACTCCTTTGCCCATTGCAAATCTGTCGCTGGCTGATATCTCCCGCATCATTGAAATGGCCTGGGAAGACCGCACCACGTTTGAGGCGATTCAATTGCAGTTTGGCCTGAATGAATCAGCCGTGATTGCGCTGATGCGCAGCGAAATGAAGGCATCATCATTTCGCATGTGGAGAAAGCGTATGGCCGGGCGGGTCACCAAGCATGAGGCGTTGCGCCCAGTCGAAATGAACGATGGCGGGCCGCACATTGCGCGGCATCGCATCCCCCAGCGCTAAGCGGATTTTTTCCGGGTTGCGGTGCCGCTTGCTACAGCCGCCAAACCCTGCAATACATCACCCACCACAATCACACTCGGGCTTTGCAAGGCTTCATTTTCAATCGTGAATCGCAAGCTGCCGAGCGTGGCAACAGCGTGGCGCTGGGTCGGCAAACTGGCGTTTTGAATGATGGCTACTGGCGTACTAGCGGCCAGGCCTTTGAGCAGCTCGTTTTGAATGTGCTCACAGCCTGCCACACCCATGTAAATCACCAGTGTGAGTTTGGCCTGCGCGGCGGTAGTTGCCAGCAACGCCCAGTCAGTGCCCTCGTCGCCGGGCTTGGCATGACCAGTAACAAACACCACGCCATGCGCATGGTCGCGGTGGGTCAGCGGCACATTTAGCGATGTCATGGCCGCCAGGCCAGACGTGATGCCGTTGATAACCGTGACGCCAATACCGGCTGCGTGCAATGCCTCAATTTCTTCACCACCCCGGCCAAAAATAAACGGGTCACCGCCCTTGAGGCGCACCACGTTGTCGCCTGCCTTGACCGCCGCAACCATCAGCTTTTCAATAAATGCCTGCGGCGTGGACTTGCAGCCGCCGCGCTTGCCAACGTAGACAATGCGGGCTGCGGGGTTTGCGAAGGCAACGATCTCGGGGTTGACGAGGTCGTCAACAAACAAGACCGTTGCGGCTTGAATGGCCTTTAAAGCTTTGAGCGTGAGCAATTCCGGGTCGCCTGGGCCTGCGCCTACAAGAGTGCATTTATTGCTCCTTCCCCTCCCGGGGGAAGGTTGGGATGGGGGCACGCACGATGCCAGCAGTGTCCCAGCGCTTGCCCCCACCCCACCCTCCCCCGGAAGGGGAGGGAGTAAGGTCAAATTCTGTTGAGTAATTGTTTTCATACTTGTTTAATAAGGCGCAGGATGTGTTCCACCTGCCTGGCAATCGATGCCGGCACAGGCTGCTGGCCGCGTAAAACCGATTGAATATATGCCGCTGTGCTGGCTGCATCCGTCGTTTTGGGCAAGTCAGGCAGGGCACTCAATGTGCCTGCCTGCGCCTCTTGCAGCAGCTGCCGCTGCCCGTTGATAAAACCCTCCATTTGCGGCATGCGGCGCGCGTCAGCCACCACTTCGCCTTCAGTGCCGCGCAGCAGCAGGGCATTGGCCTGCACCAGCTCAAAAGTTTGCGCCATCGACACCGCATATTCCGGGTGCGTGTAGCTGCTGACAACCAGCGCTTTGCCAGCGCATGGGTTCATCAGCTTGACCAGGCTGTGCGCCGGGTTGCGCAGGCCCACCACGCGGCGCACATCCAGCAAGCGCTTCAGTGCTGGGCACAGGGCGTCAGTTGAAATAAATGCCAGCGTGCCAGATGCTATTAATTCAGGAGCTGTCTGCGCGCATATTCCCACGGCTAGAAGCACTTCTGATACAAAAATACGGCTGTTTTCAGTCGGTGTGCCGTGTATCAGCACCGCCGCGCCCTCACGCGCCAGCAAAAGCCCGAGCAGCGGTGTCAACAGCGGCAGCTTGCGAGCGCCGTTGTAGCTGGGCAGCACAACAATTGGCGCGCCGCCGTCGGGCACCAGCTTCATGCGGCTGCGCACCGCATCTAAAAACCCGGCCATTTCTTGCGGCGTTTCGCCCTTGATGCGCATCGCCAGACAAAACGCGCCAATTTCCAGGTCAGTAACCGCGCCGTCCAGCACTTGACCCAGCAGGTCAGCCGCCTGCTCGCGTGACAACGGCCGTGCGCCGTCTTTGCCCCGGCCTATTTCCTTGATGTAGTGACTAATTGCCACGGTAAGCTTCCATCGCGTGATTGTCGGGCACGCGCGATAACCTGCAGTCATAAGCTTAAAGCGCTGCAACATCATGGGCTTCACCCAGCAAGCTAAATGGTTAAGATAATTGAATGGCCAACAACAATTCTGACAACACCCCTTTTGAAATCCACGTCCACGGTGAAGTCCCGCTGCGCGCGGACGTGACGTTTGAGCAAATTCAGGACGCCTTGAAGCCGCTCTGGAAGTACGCAGGCGCCAAGTCACTCGCAGCAGGGGCTGAAAGCGCATACGAAGAGGAGCCAGGCATCCGGTTTGATGCAAAAGAACACATGCTGCAAATGTGCTGGACCGTGCCGGGCGACGAAGATTTTCGCCAGGCGCTGGATGAGATGTGCATGGGCATCAATGATCTGGCTGAGGTGGGTGCGCCGATTGAAGTGACGTTTTACGACGCCGACTTTGATGATGAAGACGAAGACACGGATGATGAGGAAGAAGCACGCGACGATTTCGTCATGTATTTCGTCGGCCCCACGCCAGCGGCCATCATGCAGGTGCAGCGCGACCTCTTGGTGCAGGACACGATTGGCATGATGGAGCGGCATTTTGACGGCTCCGAGCTGGGCGAAGTCGTCGAAGCGATTGACCGCCTGTTCGAGCGCCGCTTTGAGTCCCTGGTCACGTCCATGCAGCTGGGCCGGCCGCCGCGTAATTCTGGCGGGTCAGGAGGCTCATCGGGTGGGCATGGCGGTGGGCGCAAGCCGCGGCATCTGCATTAGCTTTTGGCGGGTCTTTGGACAGATACCTTTTAGGTAACTACTCAGGTCGCCCAAAACCGTTTGATGCCATTGCTCCCTCTCCCTTTGTGGGGAGAGGGTTGGGGTGAGGGTGAGGGTGAGCGCTGCTAACGATACTTAACGCTTTAACTATCGCCCCTGACCCCTCACCCCCGCCCTCTCCCCGCAAGGGGCTAGGGAGTAAACCCAAGGTGACCTGAGTAGTTACTTATTTTTGTAACTACTCAGCGCTTGTCATCCCGGCCTTGAGCCGGGATCCATATCCCCTGCGGTACTTGCAACAGTGCGGGTTCATGGATTGCGGGTCAAGCCCGC
>JAYUVG010000113.1:0-2559 GCA_043754255.1 Polaromonas sp.
CGTAAATTTTCGGTGAGCGGTTTGCCTTGACGCACGGCGAAAACGCCGGCTTTCTCTAACTTGAAATTGACCATGCTGGCGATGTCGCCTGCAGCATAAATCAGCGGGTCGTTGATGGTTTGCAGCGTGTCTTTGACTTCAATAAAACCTTCCGCATCGAGTTGCAACCCCGTAGTTTTGAGCCAAGCTGCACCACCAGCGCGTGTAACCCAGATGATTTCATCGGCTTGCAGCTCTTGGTCTGTGGAGGTGGTTAAAGCACCAGCTTTCACCTGCGTGACTTCCGATTTGCGATGCACCTGCACACCGCGCTGCGCGAGTACGGCATCGAAGCGGCTGCGCACACCTGCGTTGTGCGTGGGCAAGATGGTGTCGCTGCTGGTGAGCAGATGAAACGTCAATTCATCAGGGTTGCGGCCCAGCTGGGTAAGCTCGTTGCGCAAGCGAAACTGCATGGCCAGCAAGAGCTCCACGCCACCCGCGCCTGCGCCCACAACTGCAATGGTGGTTTTGCCTGCATGCGTTTTAACCCGCTCAAGCAATTGGAGCCAGCGGTCGTTGAAATTACGAATCGGTTTAACCGCTACAGCATACTCAGCTGCGCCAGGCACGCCTTGAAGCTGCGGGGTGGAACCGATGTTGATGGAGAGCTGGTCGTAGGGCACGGCTGGACGGTTTTTGCAAATGACTTTTTGGCTAGCGCGATCAATACCAACAACTTCGTCACGGTACAGCCGCGCCCCGGCAAACGCTGCCAAACGCGACAGATCAATATGCACCTGGTCGTAGTCATAATGTCCCGCCACATAACCAGGCAGCATGCCGGAATAAGGGGTGTGCATGTCGGTGCAGATGAGCGTGAGGCGCACGCCAGGAATCGGGTTCATGCCAAAACTCTTGAGAACGCCTACGTGGCTATGGCCACCGCCAATCAAAACTATATCGCGCAGGATGGGCTGGTCTGAGGTTTGCATGAATCAGTTCGGAAAATTAGAAAGATGTAGTGTGTTTTTGGAAGGCTTCAGCGAAGATAAGCCGCAGCGAAGTTTGCTCAGCTAAAGGCTCGAACAGTTTTTCACGGAAGCTGCATTGTCGTGCTAATTGAACGAGTTTGCTGGATGGCTGGTTTTGTCCTTCTCGGCATTCAATCAGCACATTTGCAAGCTGGTCTGCATCGCCACAGTCAAAATACCCCGCGTAATCTGCCCCCAACATGCCCACATTGCCGTCGATCCGCGACGCCAGCACGGGCGTGCCGCTCATCACTGCCTCCATCACCACGTGCGCGCCGCCTTCCATGCGGCTGGGGTGGACGAGCACGTGGGCGCGTGCAATGAAAGCACGGGTGGCTGCATGGGTTTGTTCCTCCAAGTAGCGGTAAGTGGGCACTTCTAGTGCTAGTTGACGCGCTTGTTTACCCAAATCAGCATCCAAAGGTGCGCCTATGTGGTCTAAAACGATGTCATGCCGATGTGCCAAGGCTCTTGCGGCAGCAAAATAGGTTTCGGGCGACTTCTCAGCGCGTAAATGCCCCACCATCAAAGCCCGAAGTTTTTGCGTGGTTTTTTGAACGCTCTTGCGGCGAGGCGTTGACTGAAAGATGACTTGGCATTTCCCAAGGTGCTCAGCCGGCAAACTTTTAGGCCCCAGGTCTTGCAGCACCACCAAGCGATGCGCCAGCTTGAGCGACTGCTGCGCTAAGGGGTCAACCGCAATATCGCGGTACAAATCTGTGCCCGTCAACGCCAAAACAATCAACTTATCTGGGAACTTAGCCGACCACTGCGCTATCGAATCTGCCGATCGGCGTGCGTGCAACGCTAGCATGGCATCGTAAGGTTTGCCATCCCACCGCAGCATAATCTCAACGTGATAATTAGCTGATAGCATTTGCTGCCAGCGCTTGGCCGTTTGCCAGTTGCCGTTGTTGGCAGCGGCAAGCCCAGGGCTGATGATACAAATGGATGGTTTTGACAACATATTACATAAATTATGCACGGTATCCCGGTAAGCGATAGCTCAATCCAAAGCAATATGGATTGGCGCAAGACCAATGCGGCGAAAATTGCAGAAGGCTTGCAAGGCTTGCGTGTGAAAACACTGGCGGTATTTGACGCCTACGTTGCGGCTGATCGCTTGAGTGTGCCCTTCGCAGACGAATTGAATCCGCCTCTATGGGAACTGGGGCACATAGCTTGGTTTCAAGAATATTGGATTGGCCGCAACCAGCAGCGCGATTTAGGCATTCATTACGACGCCAACCATGTCCGCTTGCCATCAGTGTTGGCAGAAGCTGACAGTTTGTACGATTCTGGTACGGTGTCGCATCAATCACGCTGGCATTTGCCGCTGCTCGCGCCTGAACCTTGCAAAGACTACCTAGCTAAAACTTTGCAACAAACTTTGGAACTGTTAAGGCGGTTAGCCCAAGAAGACGACAGCGACGATGCACTGTACTTTTACCGTCTCGCGATGTTTCACGAAGCCATGCATTTGGAGGCGGCCATATACATGGCGCAGGCTATAGGTTTAGAAATTGCTACTAATTCAATAGCTTAT
>JAYUVG010000114.1:0-2995 GCA_043754255.1 Polaromonas sp.
CGGCTCAGTGATTCCGCTATTTGTTGAGCAAGTGCTGGCGGGCAATCCAATTACCGTCACTGACCCAAGCATGACGCGCTTCATGATGACGCTAGCTGATGCGGTGGATCTGGTGCTCTATGCGTTTGAGCATGGCGACAACGGCGACATTTTTGTACAAAAATCGCCAGCGGCCACGGTGCAGGTACTCACCCAGGCCATTCTGGAGTTGATGGGCAAGCCAGACCACGAAGTGCGCAACATTGGCACACGCCATGGTGAAAAGCTTTATGAAGCGCTGCTGAGCCGGGAAGAAGTGGCATGCGCTGAAGACTGCGGTGACTACTTTCGCGTGCCGCCCGATGGGCGTGATTTGAACTACGCCAAATTTGTGGAGCAAGGCGAAGAACGCTTGACGCAAAGTTCACACGGCCAAACCTACGACTCGCACAACACCGCCCGGCTGGATGTGGAGGGCATGAAAACGTTGCTGCTCAAGCTTGACTTCATGCAGCGCATTGCACGGGGTGAGCATGTGTTGGCAGAGGAATGAGTAGTTTCATGCCAATAATTAGCTTGATCGTGCTAATATTTGGCATGTCTCTTTTTGCTGCACTTTTTACTGAAAGCCAATCCCGGCTTTTTGTCTGGCTGTTTGGTCAGCCTGAACGGGCTTTCCATTTGAGTGAGTTGCGGCGACTCACGGGTTTGGGCAGCGCTTCTTTACAACGGGAACTCAATCGTCTGGCGGCTGCTGGTTTGGTGGATTCCCAGCCAGTTGGAAATTTGCGTCGCTTTAAGGCTAACCCGCAATCGCCTGTTTTTGCGGAATTGGTTGCGTTGACACGCAAGACGCTGGGTACGGTTCCTGTTATGCGGGATGCCCTGTTGCCCTTGATGCCCGATCTGCAAGGCGCGTGGGTCTATGGCTCGGTAGCCAAACAAACAGACACCGCCAGAAGCGACATAGATGTCATGCTGGTGGGAAGCAATCTTTTGCTGGGCAATGTTCTGGCTTGCCTTGCGCCCGCTGAGGCGCAGTTAGGTCGAAAAATTAATCCCAGTTGTTATTCAATGGAAGAGTTTGAGCGACGTCGCGCCGAGCCCGATTCGTTTGTCAACCGGGTTTTGTCACAGCCCACGCTTGTCCTGATAGGGGATGCGCATGAGCCTGCCCGCGCTGGATAACCTGGTCCGTATTGGTCAATTGAAGGCGGAGCCACGAAATGTGCCTGAACTTGCGCGCATGCTCGAATTAGCACGTACTCGCCTGGCTGACGCCCAGTTGAGCAGTCTGTCACTGGAAGGCCGCTTTACCAGCGCCTACAACGCCGCTCATGCAGCAGCATTGGCTGCCTTGCGCTGGCATGGCTATCGCAGTGAGAACCGGTACACGGTCTTTCAATGCCTTGCGCACACCGTAGCTTGGCCGGCAAACCGCTGGCGAGTGCTGGATGCTGCACACCAGAAAAGAAATCTGGCGGAATATGAGGGCTACCTTGAAGTTGAGGAATCAACCATCACGGAGCTTCGCACCGTGGTGGCAAGTCTTATAGCTGATGTGCAATTGCTGACGGCGCACTGAGCGCCATACCTCCCACGAAAAACGCAGATTAACTATGCCTATTGTCATTACCGGAGCCGATGGTTTTATCGGCAAAAACCTGCAACTACGTCTGACTGAACTGGGCCATGCGGATGTCGTTGGCATCACCCGCGCTACGCCACCGCAGGCGGTGCAGCAGGCGCTGGCCGCGGCAAGTTTTGTGTATCACCTGGCAGGCGTTAACCGCCCGCAAGACCCGGCGGAGTTTGCCACGGGTAATGCCGGGCTGACCCAAGCGGTTTGTGAAGCGTTGGCCGCAGCCAAAAGCCGTGTGCCGATGTTGCTGGCATCGTCAACGCAGGCCTTGCAAGACAACCCCTATGGCCGCAGCAAGCTGGCCGCCGAAGAGGCTGTGCGTGGCTATGGCGCGGCCACCGGCGCACCAGTGCATGTGATTCGCTTGCCTAATGTGTTCGGCAAATGGTGCAAGCCTAACTACAACTCTGCAGTAGCAACTTTTTGCCACAACATTGCGCGTGACTTGCCCGTTCAGGTGAATAGTCCGGCAGCACCGGTCACGCTGGTGTATGTAGACGACGTGGTTGAGCGCTTTGTGCAACTGATGGACGGTGCAGATGCGGGCGCTGATGCGGGCGCGGATGCCAGCGGCTTTGCCACTGTGACGCCGCAGTACACCACCACTGTGGGCGCATTGGCAGCGCAGATTCAGGCCTTTAAAAATAGTCGTAGCTCACTGATTTCCGAGCGCGTGGGAACGGGGCTGGTGCGGGCGCTTTACGCCACTTACGTCAGCTACTTGCCAGTTGAAAACTTTGCTTACCCGGTGCCGCAGTACGCAGATGCGCGGGGCGTATTTGTTGAAATGCTCAAGACGCCAGACGCCGGACAGTTCTCATACTTCACCGCGCACCCGGGTATCACGCGTGGGGGGCACTATCACCACACCAAGTCCGAGAAGTTTCTGGTTATCAAAGGCCAGGCGCGCTTCAAGTTCAGGCACATGCAAACCGGGCAGGCGCATGAGCTGCTGACTTCTTGCAACCAGCCCGAAGTCGTCGAGAGCGTGCCGGGCTGGACCCATGACATCACCAACGTAGGCGCCGACGAGATGATCGTCATGTTGTGGGCCAATGAGGTTTTTGATCGGGAACGACCGGATACCTTTGCTTGCGCACTATGAATCGCACTATTAAGTGTACGATAGACTCTGTTTTTGCAAGGAGTCGTGATGTCTCACATCAGCGCAAATGATCTGAAAACCAAAGGGGTGGCTGCCATAGAAGCCGTGCTGTCCGAGCATGCCGAGGCGATTGTTTCGGTGCGTGGCAAGGACCGCTTTGTGGTGATGGACATGGCGCACTATCGCCATCTGCGCGAATGCGAGCTTGAGGCTGCACTAGCGCAATCCCGGGCTGACTTAGCTGCAGGGCGCTTTGTGCAGGAGTCTCC
>JAYUVG010000115.1:0-28459 GCA_043754255.1 Polaromonas sp.
GCGCGCCAGTCATCGGTAAATACCACCAGGCCACTGGCGGGCAATGCCAGGGGCGTGACCAGCTCGGCAGCCAGGTGTTTTTTTAACTGATTGATACCACTGCGGTCGTTAGATGCATGCGTTGCCAGCTTTAAATCTGCCTCGTACCCAGCAGGCTTGTGCAGCAGCAATGTGACTGATGTAGGCGCCAGAAGGCTGGCGTCTTTTGAAACTTCGATCCGTTGGTGCAGCACACGAAATTGCGGCTCTTCCACCACCACACCGTCTACCGTGACCCAGCCGCCTTCGATATATTGCTCAGCCTCGCTGCGTGAGCAGGGCAGCATTTCAGCCAGTCGTTTGGCCAGGCGTACGGGTTCGGTCATCATAAATGCTATTAAATAAGGAGCTGCTTACGCACGTATTTATTGGGCTAGAGCGCGAATTGACACCTAAAAATGAAGCCACTTAAGTCCTTCTTGACTGTCATTGCGGACTTGATCCTCAATCCATGAACCCGTTCCCTGGTAGCACCGCAGAAGGCATGGATCCCGGATCAAGTCCGGGATGACAGCCAAGAAAGTCTGCATCAACTACTGAACAGGAAATTCATCACATCGCCATCCTTGACAACATATTCCTTGCCTTCACTGCGCATCTTGCCCGCGTCTTTCGCGCCCTGCTCGCCCTTGAAGGCGATGTAGTCGTCGAACGCAATGGTCTGCGCCCTGATGTAGCCTTTTTCAAAATCGGTGTGAATCACGCCTGCAGCTTGCGGGCCGGTGTCGCCGATATGAATCGTCCAGGCGCGAACTTCCTTGACGCCTGCCGTAAAGTAAGTTTGCAGGCCCAGCAGCTTGAAGGCAGCCACGATCAGGCGGTTCAGGCCCGGCTCGCTTTGGCCAATCTCGGCCAAAAACATTTTTTTGTCTTCGTCTTCCATGTCGGCCATCTCGGCTTCCATCTTGGCGCAAATCGCCACCACCGGCGCGTTCTGCGCCTTGGCGTAGGCCATCAAGCGGTCTAAAAACGGATTGTTCTCAAACCCGTCTTCAGCCACGTTGGCCACAAACATCGCGGGCTTGGCGGTGATCAAAAAGAACTGGGCAAGCAGCGGCAGCTCTTCCTTGCTGAAATCAATGGTACGCACCGGTTTGGCTTCGTTGAGTGCTGCCTGGCATTTGTCAAGAATCGCCACCAGCTTGGCCGATTCCTTGTCGCCCGAACGTGCCAGTTTGGTCACGCGGTGCAGCGCCTTTTCAACCGCTGCCAGGTCGGCCAGGCACAGCTCGGTTTGGATCACTTCAATGTCCGATATCGGGTCTACCTTGCCGGCCACATGAATCACGTTGTCGTCTTCAAAGCAGCGCACCACATTCACCGTGGCATCGGTTTCGCGGATGTGGGCCAAAAACTTGTTGCCCAGGCCTTCACCCGTGCTGGCACCGGCCACCAGGCCTGCAATGTCTACAAACTCAACAATTGCTTTCTGTATTTTTTGCGGGTTGACGATAGCGGCTAGCTGGTCTAGCCGCGAATCTGGCAGTTCTACGATCCCAACATTGGGCTCAATGGTACAAAAAGGATAGTTTTCAGCTGCTATTCCCGCATTGGTCAACGCATTGAACAGGGTAGATTTTCCGACGTTAGGCAAGCCGACGATGCCGCATTTCAAACTCATGACAAACCTTCAAAAACTGGTGGCAAAGTGTATTCGATGACTGAAAATTGCAGGCCAATCAGTCAAATGCATAGTTGGCACTCACCGTTTGGCCCAGCTTGAGCTGCTGATCAACGCCGGCCAGCACAATCGCGTTCATGCCAAATGTCACCGCGTCGTCCAGACGCTTGTCAGCGCGGTAACTTTGCAACATGTCGCCGACCTCAAGGCTGATGTTTGCAGTGATGGGGTCAATATTGGGAATCGGGCAGCGCGCGCAGGGTTTGACAAGTTTGAATTGCGCCTCGCCCTGTCCTGTCACAACGTTCATCAGATCCAGCCGGTCTTCATCATGCGGCAACAGGGCAGGCGCGCCAGCGGCAGATGCCAGAACAATGTTGGGCCGAAACCGCGCCATGCTGACAGCCGCCGTGCCAGCAGCCACCAGTTTTTTATTCAATTGCTCAAGCGATGCTTCGCTGACCACCAGCACCGAAAAGCCATCGTTGAACTGGTTGAGCGCTGTGACTTCGCCTGTCCAGCGGCGCTCGCTGATCCGTTGATGGTCAGGGTCAAACCGCACCAGGCGCGCAGGAGCGCCTAAAAAGTCGCTAAACCATTGGGCAGCAATCTTGCCCATGTCAAAAGCGGCGATGTCCTCGCCCCATAAAGTCACCCGCGTGGGCGCTTCGACTTCATCCAGCTTGACGTGCAAGGCCAGCATGCCGGGGGCGCGCAGCACCATTTCAGAATGCCTTAAAAGAGGCTGGATCAGCGCCATGCGCGGCTGCTCCCGCTGGGTCAGGCCTTCGCCTTCGCTGTCAACCACCATCCAGGCGCGGTCAAATTCCAGGCCTGTCTCAGTCAAAATCGCGTCCTGCAGGGCCACCCCTGCGCACGACTTGATGGGGTAGACATAGAGGCCAGAAATCACGGCTGTCACGTCAGAATTTACAGGTATGGCATCGCTCATGTTTGTCTGTTCGGGTAGGGGTTGGGCAGGGGTTGGGTTAGGCAGGGCTGGTCAGTTAAGTAAGGCTGAAACATCGTGCAGAACCCCGATTTTGCACTGCCATTTAAAATGAACCATGTCTAAAACGTTTGATGTGTGCATTCAGGGCGACGGTGTAGTGGGTCGGGTATTGGCCTTGCTGCTGGCCAAAGAGCGCTTGAAAGTTGCGCTGGTTCTGCCTGCGTCAGGGCCGCGTCCGGCCGACGTTCGGGCTTACGCACTTAACAGCAGTTCCAGACAATTGCTGGAATCATTGCGCGTTTGGCCAGCAGAGCTTTTTGCAACGCCAGTGACAACCATGCAAGTGTCGGGTGACGATGGCGGAAAGCTTGATTTCAGCGCGCTGGCTGCTGGCCAGGATGCCCTGACATGGATTGTGGACGTGCCGCAACTCCAGGCGCAGCTGTTGCAGGCCTGCGGTTTTCAAAGTCTGATTGAAACAGTAAACGCCGCCGCTGTAGCGCCTTTGACGGTTATTTGCGAAGGCCAAAAAAGCAGTTCCAGAGATCAACTGAGTACGCAGTGGACAACCAGGCCGTATGCGCAAAAGGCGATTGCGGCGCGGTTAACGTCCAGCACGCCTCACACAGGCATTGCCCGCCAGTGGTTTGCGAACGGCGAGGTGCTGGCTCTCTTGCCGATGGGCGGCGCCCAGGGGAACTCCCTGGCACTGGTGTGGTCAGTTCATGATGAACATGCCGCATCGCTCGACACCATGACTTCTGAAGCTTTTTGTGCAGCCGTGGCCGCTGCATCGCAGGGCGCAGCGGGCGCGTTGCAGCTGACCAGCCAACGAGCCAGCTGGCCGTTGGCGTTAGGCACTGCGTCCCGCTGGGTTGGCCCACGTTGGGCACTTGCCGGTGATGCTGCACACACCGTGCATCCACTGGCAGGTCAGGGCTTGAATTTGGGGCTGGCCGATGCAGCCTGTCTGGCGGGCGTGTTGTCTGGCCGTGAATACTGGCGCGGTCTGGGTGAAGAAAAATTACTGCGTCGTTACGAACGCGCCCGCAAAGCCGATATTGCAGCCATCAGCGCTGTGACTGACGGGCTGCAAAGCCTGTTTGCGCAACCCGCAGCTTTTGCGCAAACTGCCCGTAATTGGGGCATGAATGCTGTGGCGTTCAACCACCCGCTTAAAAACTGGCTGGTCAGCCGCGCAGCCGGTACGCCGTTATAAACCTTAGCCTTATCTATCCAAAGAGCCATCCATGAAACTGTCCAAATTTATTTTCACCGCCTGCTGGTTGACCGTCAGCCTGGGCTCTGCGTTTGCCCAGGAAGCAGCCATTCGTAAAAACCTGGCGGAAAGGTTGCCCGGGCTACCGAAAATTGACGAAGTCAGCAAAACAGGCATGAATGGCTTGTTTGAAGTGCGGGTCAACGACAGCGACATTTTTTACACCGATGCTGAAGGCAATTTTTTGATTCAGGGCAACCTGATTGACACCCGCTCCAGGCGCAACTTGACCGAGGAGCGCACCGAAAAGCTCAATGCCGTGGCGTTTGACTCACTGCCTTTAAAAGACGCCTTCACCATCGTGCGCGGCAACGGCAAGCGAAAGATGGCAGTGTTTGAAGACCCTAATTGCGGCTATTGCAAACGCTTTGAACGCGATTTGCAGCAGGTCAACAATGTGACGGTGCACATGTTTTTGTACCCGGTGCTGGGCGCTGATTCTGTTGATAAAACCAAAAGCATCTGGTGCGCCAAAGACAAGGCCAAGGTGTGGCAAGACGTGATGGTGCGCGACCAGCCGGTACCGAAGGCTACGTGCGACGCTGCAGCCATTGACCGCAATATTGACTTTGGCCGCAAGCACAAAATCACCGGTACGCCCACCATCTTTTTTGCAGATGGATCGCGTGTTCCAGGTGCTATCAACACTGCGCAGATTGAAAAGTTTCTGACTGAAGCGAAATAAGTCAAAGTCATCTTTTGACCGCTTTACTTAATGCGCTGGGTGTTCCACCGCACTTGCAAAACTTTGAGCCAACGCATCAGGCCGCACTGAGCCGACTGGCCGCCATCAACCCTGCAAGTTATGCCCGTAGCCGCAACGCGCTCGATGGTGCGGTAACTGGGCTGTCGCCATATTTCACGCACGGGCTCTTGAGCATGCCAGAGGCGGTGCGCAATGTTTTCGCGCGCCATGCTTTGGGCTTTGACGACAAGCTGGTGTTCGAGTTTGGCTGGCGCGAGTTTTTTCAGCATGTCTGGGGACACCAGCAAGACCCGGACGCGATATTGCAGGACATGCACGGCGCACCCGCCTGGCACGGCGAATACGCCACTGCGTTGCCAGCAGACATCCGCGAAGGCCGTACCGGCGTTGCAGCCATTGATAACGCAGTGCGCATTTTGTACAGCACCGGCTATTTGCACAACCACATGCGCATGTGGCTGGCCAGCTACGCGGTGCACTTGCGCAAGGTGCATTGGCGTGCTGGAGCCGACTGGCTGTATGGACATTTGCTCGATGGCGATTTGGCCAGCAACCACTTGAGCTGGCAATGGGTGGCAGGTACGTTTTCAAGCAAACCGTATTTGTTCAATGCTGAAAACGTGATGAAGTTTGCCCCTGCCAGCGCACGGCCGTCCTGGGACTGCACTGGCACTGTCATCGATAAAAGCTACGAAGCGCTGGATGACTTTGCGCGTAACCGCGCAGGCGTGGGCGCAGAGCCTGGCCCGCATGAAAAAGTCGCTGAACCGTCTCTTTCAGGGCATTTTTATGATGCAAATAGCACTCTAGCCTACGTAAATAGCGCGCAAGCAGCTATTAAAAACATAGCAAATAAAAAACTGGAGCTGGTGCACCCGTGGGCCTTGTCGCAGCGCCTCGACGCCAACACGCTGCGTATCGGCGTTGTTCACCTGCCCGCCCACAGCGCCTGGCCCTGGTCAGAACAGCGCTGGCGCTTTGTGCTCGATGCCATGGCCCACGTCACGGATGGCATCTGGTTCGGCGACCTGGCCGAGCTGGATGTCTCGGCTGCCAGCAGCGTGACGGCACAAGCGACTTTGTTCCCTGGCTACCGCACTGCCCTGCCGCAGCTGGCCAGCTTGAGCCCTGCACCGCGCCTGCTGCCCAACCCGGCGATGGCGTGCCGCTCTTTCAGCAAGTTTTACGAGCGCGCACGACGGGACGCTGGTCAATTTTCAGATTTGCTTTTACGGGTCTAGCCCAAACCAGTCCATGTCACCCAATACCCTGATCATCCGCCTGGGCTACGCTGGGCTGATTCCTTTTGTGCTGCTGGCGGCGCTCATGTGGCTGGTCGATACTGAGCTGTTGCCTTTTGTGGGCATTGCTTTGGGCGGATATGCGGCCACCATCGTGTCGTTTTTAGGCGGTGTGCATTGGGGCATTGGGTTTATGAAGGGCGATGCAGCGCCGCGCTTTCACTTTGTCTGGGGTGTAATGCCGCCTCTTTTTGCCTGGCTGGCGTTGATGCTGCCGGCCTATGCCGCATTGCCTTTGTTAGGCCTGGTAGTGGCAGCCTGCTATCTGGTAGACCGCAAAACATACCCTGCAGCAGGTCTTGCCAGCTGGCTTGCCCTGCGCCTGCACTTGACATTTGTGGCTACCCTTGGCTGCTTGCTCGGCGCAGCAGCCGTTTGATTTTTAACTATTTAACGGGTCAATATGTCTGCCCCTATTTCTTACCGAATTGAAGCGCGTCATCTGCACTCTCACCTGTTTGACGTTACCCTGACCATTGCCAAACCCCAGCCACTGCAGCGCGTGTCATTGCCGGTGTGGATACCCGGAAGTTATCTGGTACGCGAGTTTTCAAAAAATTTGCAGAACTTGACGGCATTGCAAGGCCGGACAAAACTGGAAGCAGCCCAGCCAGACAAATGCACCTGGGAAATCGCCTGTAGCCCAGGCAAACCGCTGCTACTTCGCTATCAAATTTACGCGCACGACAATTCGGTGCGTACCGCGTGGCTGGATGGAGAACGCGGTTTTTTCAATGGCACCAGTGTCTGCCTGAAGGTTCAGGGGCAAGAAGCAAGCGTGCATGAAATTGAACTTTTGATGCCTGTTCAATCTACAGGCTGGTCAGTGGCCACGGCCTTGACCGTACTCAATACCAGCAAGCAAGGCTGGGGTATGTACAGCGCTGCCAACTACGACGAGCTGGTGGACTGCCCGGTTGAAATGGGTGCGTTTTGGCAGGGCAGTTTTAGCGCTTGCGGCATTGCGCACCGCTTTGTGGTGGCAGGCGCATTGCCAGGGTTTGACGGCGCGCGGCTGCTGGCTGATACACAGAAAATTTGCGAGCAGGAAATTCGTTTTTGGCACGGCATCAAGAAGCCGCCGTTCACCAATTACCTCTTCATGCTGAACGCTGTAGACGACGGCTACGGCGGGCTGGAGCACCGCAATTCAACCGCGCTGATCTGCAACCGCAAGGATTTGCCACGACTGAACGATTTCAAAGTGTCTGAGGGCTACACCACGCTGCGCGGGCTGATCAGCCATGAATACTTTCACACCTGGAATGTCAAGCGCCTGCGCCCCTATGAATTTGCCAGCTACGACTACACCCAGGAAAACTACACAGAACTGCTCTGGTTTTTTGAGGGCTTTACCAGTTACTACGACGACCTGCTGCTGCGCCGCGCCGTCTTGCTGGACAACCCGGGTTACTTGAAACTGCTCAACAAAACCATCAACCAGGTTTTGCAGACGCCGGGCAGGCAGGTGCAGTCGGTGGCCCAGGCAAGCTTTGACGCGTGGGTCAAGTACTACCGCCCAGATGCCAACACACCGAATGCTACTGTCAGCTATTACAGCGTCGGCGCACTGGTGGCGTTGTGTTTTGATTTGAGATTGCGCAGCGAAGGGCACACCACACTTGATGAAGTAATGCGCGAGCTGTGGCTGCGGTGCAAGGCTGGCCCTATGCGTGAAGCTGACTTTGCCGCTGCATTGCAATCGCTGGGCAAACGCTCATTTGATGGTGAACTAAAAAGCTGGGTACACGGCAAAGGCGAGCTGCCTCTGCGTGAGCTGTTGGCAGGACACGGCGTGGTGGTGCATGACGACCCGGCGCAATTGGCGCAACGCCTGGGGCTGCGCGTGACTGAAACGCAAGGCGTGCAAATAAAAACAGTTTTGTCAGGCAGTGCTGCCGAGAAAGCCGGTTTTGCGCCCGGCGACGAATGGCTGGCGGTCGAATCCATCAAACAGCAAAACGGCTGGCGCATGCAGCGCCTGGACGACCTGCTGCTGTATGCGGGCACAGCCAAAAAAGTGACGGCGCTGGTGTCGCGAGACAAGCGTCTGCTGCGGCTTGAATTAACAATACCCCCTGCTGCCACCACCTGGCGTTTGGCCATTCACGATGCCAGTAAAGTAGATGCCTGGCTAAGCAATTAACGAAAGAAGCACATGACTTTTGAAACCATCATCACCTCAATCCAAGGCACAAATGACCAAGTGGGCCGTCAGGTTGGCGTTGTCACACTTAACCGCCCCAAGCAATTGAACGCCTTAAATGACCAGCTGATGGACGAGCTGGCTACCGCTCTCAAAGCATTTGAGCAGGATGCCAACATCGGCTGCATGATCATCACCGGCAGTGAGAAAGCCTTTGCCGCAGGTGCGGATATTGGCGCGATGGCTCAATACAGCTTTGCCGATGCGTACGGCCAGGACTTCATTACCCGCAACTGGGAGCAGATTCGCAGCATTCGCAAGCCGGTAATTGCAGCTGTCAGCGGCTTTGCACTGGGCGGCGGTTGCGAGCTGGCCATGATGTGCGACTTTATTATTGCGGCTGACAACGCCAAGTTTGGCCAGCCTGAAATCAAGCTCGGCATCATTCCCGGCGCTGGCGGCACGCAGCGCCTGCCACGCGCAGTCGGCAAGGCAAAGGCGATGGATCTGGCATTGACAGGCCGCATGATGGACGCAGCGGAAGCAGAACGCGCAGGTCTGGTCAGCCGTGTCGTGCCGCTCGACAAGCTGATGGATGAAGCTTTAGGCGCAGCTCTCATGATTTGCGGCCACGGCAACATTGCGTTGATGGCCGCCAAAGAGTCGGTGAACCGTGCGTTTGAAAGCGGTTTGACCGATGGCGTGATGTTTGAACGGCGGCTGTTTCATGCGATGTTCGCAACTGAAGACCAAAAAGAAGGCATGGATGCGTTTGTGAACAAAAGAAAAGCGGTTTTCCAACACAAATGATTCTGTTGGCTATAATTTGAGGCTCGGTGATATAGCTCAGTTGGTTAGAGCGCAGCATTCATAATGCTGATGTCGGTGGTTCAAATCCACCTATCACCACCAGATTTCTCGTGCCATTTTTCTGTTCCTCAGCCTCTGGACAAACACCATGAACCGCTGGACATCCACACTCTTCCTGACCCTGGCTGCGCTGCTTTTCAGCACCGCCAATGCGCAGACCGAAGACGTCAAACCCAATCTTCGTACCTTCCCCAAAGACGCCAAACGGGGCACTTTCGTGGTGCTGTCAGCGCCAGATATTGCAATCGACAGCAAGCCTGACAGGTTGTCACCCGGCGTTCGCATCCGCGATGCCAAAAACAATCTGGTTTTGTCTGGCACGCTGGCGAATCAACAGCTGGTTGTGAACTATGTACGCGACAACACCGGACTGGTGCACAACGTCTGGGTGCTGACCAGCGACGAAGCCAGGCAAAAAATGCCCGGCCAGCCGGAAGGCCTGTTCAGCAACATCCGCTCGCTGTTTGACACGCCTGCGGTGACCGATGACGGCAAAACGCCTTTCAACCAGCTGCCCAGGTACAAGCAGTAAAAAGCCGGTTTTTTGACCCTTTTCAGGCATCAAATATGCCTCTAGCCCGCGTATTATGCGCGCAAACAGCTCCTAATTTAATAGCATTTAATTACTGCGACTATGTCTAAAAAAGTCTTTATCAAAACTTTCGGCTGCCAGATGAACGAGTACGACTCGGACAAGATGCAGGACGTTTTGCGCGCAGCAGATGGCTACGAGCCGACGCAAGATATGGAGCAAGCCGACCTGATTTTGTTTAACACCTGCTCGGTGCGCGAAAAAGCACAGGAGAAAGTTTTCAGCGACCTGGGCCGCGTCAAGCACCTGAAGGAAAAAGGCGTACTGATTGGCGTGGGTGGCTGCGTGGCCAGCCAGGAAGGCGCAGCCATCATCGCGCGCGCGCCGTATGTAGACGTGGTGTTTGGCCCGCAAACTTTGCACCGCCTGCCAGACCTGCTGAAAAAACGTTCACGTCTGGGCAAGCCGCAAGTTGACATCAGCTTTCCGGAAATTGAAAAGTTTGATCACCTGCCGCCTGCAAGAGTTGATGGCGCGAGCGCATTCGTGTCCATCATGGAAGGCTGCTCCAAATATTGCAGCTACTGCGTGGTGCCATACACGCGTGGTGAAGAAGTCTCAAGACCGTTTGAAGACGTGCTGGTTGAAGTTGCCGGGCTGGCCGACCAGGGCGTTAAAGAGATCACGCTGCTGGGCCAGAACGTCAATGCATACCGGGGCAAGATGGGCACGTCTGGCGAGATCGCCGACTTCGCCACATTGCTCGACTACGTGCACGAAATTCCTGGCATCGAGCGCATCCGCTACGTCACCAGCCACCCGAATGAGTTCACGCAAAGCCTGATTGATGCCTACGCCCGGCTGCCAAAACTCGTCAACCATTTGCACCTGCCGGTACAGCACGGCTCCGACAAAATTTTGATGGCGATGAAGCGAGGCTACACAGCGATGGAATACAAAAGCACAATCCGCAAACTGCGCGCCATTCGCCCTGACTTGGCGATGAGCAGCGACTTCATCGTCGGCTTTCCGGGCGAGACCGATGAAGACTTCGACAAGATGATGCGCCTGATAGACGACGTGGGCTACGACACTTCCTTCAGCTTCATCTACAGCCCACGCCCTGGCACACCAGCGGCAAATATCAAAGACGACACGCCCCACAGCGTGAAACTAAAACGCCTGCAACACCTGCAAGCCACCATCGACAAAAGCGTAGAAGCGATCAGCGCCAGCCGCCTGGGCACTGTCCAGCGCGTGCTGGTAGAAGGCCCCGCTCGCAAGACCCCCAACGCGCTGTTTGGGCGGACTGAATGCAATCGGCCAGTTGTGTTTAGCGGCCCTGATCGCTTGATTGGGCAGCTGGTGGATATCAGGATCACTGAGGCGCCTATGCGGTCGTTGCGGGGTGAGGTTGTGGTGGTTGATGAGGCTTTGGTCGTCTGAACCAAAAAATATCTGCGCGAACAGCTCCTGAATTGGGAGCGGCATGCCTTCATGTGGTTTGCCGGGGGTTGCCCGGCGGCAACTCACTTTTCTTTTGCTTCGCCAAAAGCAAAGTAAGCAAAAGAAAAGGCGACCCGCAGTCTGGGCCGCTTTGCGGTTCCTTGAAAAAGCTGAAGGAGCCGGAAAATCTAGAAACTAGCCAGCTTCGCTGTCGTCGGACATCTAGATTTTTTATCCGTCTCCTTCAACTTTTTCAAGCCCAGCCAGGACGGGGGGGGAGTGGGATCAAACGCGGATTCGGGGAGCCCTGCCTTGCAGGCCGCAACCCGTCCGGAAGACGGGTCTCATCGCACTGTCCAAATACGCGCAGGCGCATTTGGAGCCGCAGTGGTCAGCCCCTGCCCTCTCCCAAAAGGAGAGGGAGTGAGGCCGGAATCCCAACTTCAAGCGTGTCTTCATCCCCTCCCTATCCCCTCTCCCGCTGGGAGAGGGTTAGGGTGAGGGCATCCCCGAATCGAATTCCCACCCGACCCCGAATTCATTCCCCAATCCCGTCCTGGCTGGGCTTGAAATAGTCAAACGAGACGGAAACAAATTTTTAGATGTCCGACGGCGGCAAAGCCGACTAGTTTCTAAAAATTCCGTCTCGTTTTAATATTTCAAGGAACCGCAAAGCGGCCCAGACTGCGGGTCGCCTTTCTTTTGGTTACTTTTCTTTGGCGAAGCAAAGAAAAGTGACTTGCCGCCGGGCAACCCCGGCAAACCCCACAATGAGAAACGCTATAAATTCAATAGCTGCCCACGCGCACTTTACGTGGGCTAAAGCCCAATTACTCTCCCAAATAAGCCGCCCGAACCCGAGGATCATCCAGCAAAGCCTTGGCATCCCCATTCATCGTCACAGCACCAGACTCCATCACATAACCCCGATCGGCAATGCTGAGGGCACGGCTGGCGTTTTGCTCTACCAACAGAATCGTCACACCTTGCGCGGCGACATCCCGAACGACCTCAAAAATTTTGTCCACCATGATGGGCGACAGGCCCATGGATGGTTCATCGAGCAGCAGCACTTTAGGCCGGCTCATCAACGCGCGGCCCATGGCCAGCATTTGCTGCTCGCCGCCGCTCATGGTGCCGGCCAGCTGGTCTTTGCGCTCGCGCAGCCGCGGAAAGATGGTGAACATCTTTTCCATGTCTGCTGCAATCTCCGCTTTGTCGTTCCTGATGTACGCGCCCATCTGCAGGTTTTCAATAATCGTCATGCGGGCAAACACGCCGCGCCCTTCAGGCACCATTGCCAGCCCGTCCCTGACCAAATCCCACGCACCTTTGCCCCTAATGCTTTTACCCAGATATTCGATGTCGCCGCTAGCCATTGGCAGCGAGCCGGTGATGGCTTTCATCGTGGTGGTTTTACCAGCGCCGTTAGATCCAATCAGCGTGACCAGCTCGCCTTCATTGACATGCAAATCCACGCCCTTGACGGCTTTGATGCCGCCGTAGGCTACTTGCAGGCCCGTGATTTTCAGTAATGTCAGATTTGTGGTGTTTGTCATGATCAATGCCCCCCGCCCAGGTAAGCCGTGATGACTTTTTCGTTCTTCTGCACGTCGGCAGGCTTGCCCTCGGCAATCTGTTTGCCGTAGTCCAGCACAGTGACGCGGTCACACAGGCCCATCACCAGTTTGACGTCATGCTCAATCAGCAAAATGGTGCGGTTGTCTTTTCGGATTTGGTCAATCAGCTCACGCAACTGGACTTTTTCAGTTGCGTTCATGCCCGCGGCTGGCTCGTCAAGGGCAATCAATTGCGGGTCGGTGGCCAAGGCACGCGCGATCTCCAGCCGGCGCTGATCGCCGTAGCTGAGGGTGCGGGCTTTGAAGTCTGCGTATTTGCCGATGCCGACATAGTCGAGCAGTTCTTGTGAGCGCCTGGCAATCGCCAGCTCTTCGTTTTTAAAACCTGTGGTGCGAAACATGGCCCCCAGCAAGCCTGAATGGGTACGCACATGCCGGCCGACCATGACATTTTCAAGCGCGGTCATTTCTGCAAACAGCCGGATGTTCTGAAACGTGCGGGCAATACCTGCCTTGGCCACCTCATGCACTGCAGTCGGCTGGTAGGCTTTGCCAGCCAGCTCAAAAGTGCCGCTGTCGGGCGTGTACAGCCCTGTGAGTACATTGAAAAATGTGGTCTTGCCAGCACCGTTCGGGCCAATCAATCCATAGACTTGCCCACGCTCAATGTGAATGCCAACATCGCTGAGTGCCTGCAAGCCGCCAAAGCGCTTGGACACACCCGAGACTTTTAAAATCGTTTCGCTCATGGCGCAGTCCTTACGGGTTGATCGTGTTGCTGGGCACTTTGTCTTGGGGCTTGTTCAGCGACTTGCCATGCTCAGGCGATGGCCACAGCCCGCGTGGGCGCATCAGCATGATGGTGATCATGGCCAGCGCAATCAACAGCTGACGCAAGATGGAGGCGTCCAGCCGGCCATCGGTCATGACCTGCAGCGGCCCGGCCACATAGCGCAGTACTTCGGGCAAAGCCGCCAACAAAAGCGCGCCCAAAATAACGCCGGGCAAATACCCAATGCCGCCCAGCACGACCATCGCCACAATCATCACCGACTCCATCAGGCTGAATGATTCGGGCGATACAAAGCCCTGAAACGCGGCAAACATGGCACCAGACACACCGCCAAAAGTAGCGCCCATACCAAAGGCCAGCAGCTTCAAATTGCGGGTATTGATGCCCATGGCTTTGGCAGCAATTTCATCTTCACGAATAGCCATCCAGGCGCGGCCAATGCGTGAGTTTTCAAGGCGGTGGCAGATGACGACTGACACAAGCACCAGCGCCAAAAACAGGTAGTAATACATCGACACTGAGTTGACCGTGATACCAAAAAATTGCTGGTCTGCACCCAGATCAACACCGAAAAACTTGATCGAATCAATCTGGTTGATGCCTTTGGGCCCGTTGGTAATGTTGACCGGCCTGTCCAGGTTGGCCAAAAACACGCGAATGATCTCGCCAAAACCCAGCGTGACAATGGCCAGATAGTCACCACGCAATTTAAGAGTAGGAGCGCCCAGCAAAATGCCGAACAAACCGGCCAATGCTGCAGCCAGCGGAATCACGATGTAGATAGGCAAATGCAAGCCGTCGGGGAACATGGCGGCAAGCTCAGGAAAGGCCTGCAGCAAATGCGGCGAGCCCAGCAGCGCAGCGAGATACGCACCCACCGCGAAAAACGCGACATAACCCAAGTCGAGCAGCCCGGCATAGCCGACAACGATGTTCAGGCCCAGGGCCAGCAGCACGTACAAAAGCGCCATGTCCACAATCCGCACCCATGCATTGCCGCCCATTTGCAAGAAAAGGGGCAGCACCAGCAAGCCCAGCCCCATCAAAAGGTACGTGAAGTTTTTGTTTAATTTCATGATGATTTTTTGGTCTTTATTGCGTCATGTCGGCGTCAGGCCCGGTCGGCCACACGTTCACCCAGCAAGCCCGATGGCCGCAGTGTGAGCACAAAAATAAGCACAATGAACGCAAAAATATCGGTGTACTGACTGCCCAGTACATCGCCTGTCAATGGCCCGATGTAGCCCGCACCGATGGATTCAATCAGCCCCAGCAAAATACCGCCGAGCACAGCGCCGCCCAGGTTGCCAATGCCACCAAACACGGCCGCAGTAAACGCTTTAAGTCCCGGCAAAAAGCCCATCGCATGCTGGGCCGTGCCGTAGTTGGATGCGTACATCACGCCAGCCAGCGCCGCCAAAATCGCGCCGATGATGAAGGTGGCAGAAATGACGGTGTCGGGCCGCACGCCCATCAGCGCCGCCACCCGCGGGTTCTCAGCCGTGGCCCGCATCGCGCGGCCCAGGCGGGTGTAATGCACCAGCCACATCAACACAGCCAATGAAATAGCGGTTGCACCCAAAATGGCAATTTGCGTGACGGTGATGACCGCGCCACCAAACTCGTACGGCTCAGAGGGCAGCAGCGTGGGGTATGACTTGTAGGTCGGCTTCCAGATGATCATGGCCAGTGTTTGCAGCAGCAGCGACATGCCAATGGCGGTGATCAGCGGTGCCAGCTTGGGCGCATTGCGCAGCGGCCGGTAGGCCACTTTTTCAATCACAAAATTAAGTGCGGCGCACACCACAAACGCAATCAGCATCGAGATCAGCAAGATGATCCAGCCGGGCGTGCCGGGCATCGACGTTTGCATGATGCCGATGATGGTCCAGCTGGTCAGCGCACCGACCATCAACACCTCACCATGCGCAAAGTTGATCAGGTTGATGATGCCGTACACCATGGTGTAGCCCAGTGCAATGAGCGCATACATGCTGCCCAGCACCAGGCCGTTGATGATCTGCTGCAGTAATACGTCCATTGCCTGACCCCAAAAAAACGATGAAAGAGCTAGCCGCCAAGTGTCGGTTAGGCATGGCGAAGATTGTATTGAAAGACTTTAAATGAATACCCGCTTTGCCAGTCGATTTTTACTGGGTTTACCCGCCACCACAATTTAATCGGGACGGGTCATATGTCAGCCAGAACCAGAAAAGGTCTTACCGCGCGGCCTGGCTTAAAACCGGTAGCTGGCCGATACACCCAGCACGTGGTTGCGGCCTGCAGCGGGCTCAAAATACCGCCCATTTCCTTCGTTGACGATGACCGAGCCTGCATGCCGACGCCCTGTCAGGTTGTCAATGCGTGCCGTCGCAACCAGTGTCCAGCGGTCAATTTCTGCGGCATAGCCCACATGGGCACCCAGTGTTGTGAAAGCTCCTGCTGCGTCGCTGTTGATGTCATTGACCATGACCTTGCCGAGGTAACGTGCGTCCAGCCCGGCTCGCCAGCCTGCGGGCGGGCGCCAGCCGACACTGACAGCCAGTGCATGACGGGCGATACCGGGCAGGCGGTTGCCCGCTGCAACCATGCCAGCGGGACACAAGTTGGCATTGACCGGGCATGAAAAGGCATCGACATACTGGGCATCCAGCAGGGTGTACGAGGCCTGAGCCAACCAGTGGGCTTGGGGCGTAACGCTGCCCGCCAGCTCAATTCCCCGGCGGCGTGTAGCACCCGCATTTTGAAAAGTGCTGCGGCCACCCACATTGCTTTGCGTGACAATTTCGTTTTGCGTGGTGGTGTGAAAGACTGCAGCGGTGGCCTCCAGGCGCGGAACTGCGGCAGCTTTGCTGCGCCACTTCATGCCCGCCTCTACATTGTTGCTGCGTGATGGTTGCAGGGCAAAGTTAAGCCCCGTGCCTGCCAAGCGGTAAGCCAGTTCATTGAAGGTCGGCGTTTCAAAGCCACGCCCCGCTGCTGCATAAAACCGCCATTGGTCAGATGGTGCATAGCCCACACCCAGTGCGGGCAAGGTGGCGCTGTAGCGCAGGCTGCCGCTGTCGTTGCCATTGACGCCCACTATGAAGTTGTCGTTTGAGTTAAAGCGCACCAGGCTGTGGCGCACACCGGCGTTGATGGTCCAGCGTGCATCGAGTTTCAGACTTGCCTGAATGTAGGGATCCAGATTGTTCACACTGTTGTTTTCGTCGCGGCGCAAAGTGCCCTGCACGCCCAATACCGTTCCCTGAAAATTTTGCCATCCACGGCGCTGCTCACGCATGGTGTCATAAGCCAGTCCGCCCACCACTTCAAGCGGAAGGCCAGCCAGCGATGTGCGGCTGGTCACGCGCACATCCAGACCGCCGTAGCTTCGCGCCAGCCCGATCACGCCGCCGGGATGCAGTGGATTGGCCTGCACTGTAGTTGGGATCGACTGAAATTGCGTGGTCTCGCGCTGACCGCCGTAAAGCATGAACCGCAACTGGTTGTCTGCACTGATCTTGTATTCATACACCGCACCGAGTTGCTGCTGGGACACGGTTTTGCGCGTGTTAAACGTGATGGCTGCCGGATCTGCGGCGCGTGGCGCAGCGTCAAACTGGGAGCGGCTCAAACCAAGCGGGTCTTGCGCATCAAGCGTCAGGGTATTGGCCACCAATGTGAGGCGGCTGTCATTGCTGAGTGTCCAGTCCAGCCGCACGTTGCCAGCTTTGCGCTCGGCAGCGCTGTGTTCACGAAAGCCCTGGGTGTTTAACTGCCCGGCACTGAGCACATAGCCAAGTGATCCGGCGCTGCCACTGGCTTTGGTGTCCAGTCGCCGCAAACCATAGCTGCCCGTTGCCAGGCTGGAGCCCAATACCAAAGGGCCTTCACCTTCTTGCGTGAACACCTGGAGCACACCACCAGACGAGTTGCCGTACAGCACTGAAAACGGGCCACGCAGCAGCTCCAGCCGGCCGACAGATGCCAGGTCAATGTGCGAAAGCTGGCCTTGCCCATCGGGCATGGTGGCCGGAATACCGTCTACATACAAGCGCACCCCGCGCACACCAAAGGTTGACCGTGCACCAAAGCCGCGCACCGACAGCTGCATGTCCTGCGCCTGGTTGAGCCGGTCACGCGCCAGCAAGCCCGGCAGCAGACTCACGCTTTCAGCCAGATTGACCTGCGCCCGCCCATCGCCGCGGATGCGCTCACCATCGACCACATCAACCGAAGCCGGCACATCAAACGGCGGCAGCTCGGTGCGTGTAGCGGTAACGGCCACATGAGCCAGGGTCTGCGCGCTGACGGGCAGAACCCATGCTGTCATGATGAACGTAGAGAAAGTAGAGAGGGCAAAAAAAGTGCCAGCCGTGCTTGTCGGGCTGCGGTGCATAAAGGGAAGTGTCATGGCTTCTTTCTGGGCAATCGCTTGAAACGCGACAGTAAAAACTATAGCAAAGGCAATGGTGATGCCAGAAGCCGGGCAGAGGATGTTTATTTTTGCATGACTGAAATTTCAATGGACGCAAACCACGCTGCCATGTCGTCTATTTCCTGGTTTGTCAAAGGCTTGGCTATCACGCCCATGACTTCGTTTTCGCGTTTGCCGCTGCGGTAGTTTTTAAGCTGCTCTGCCAGATAAATCGCTGGCTGGCCAGCCAGATGCGGCGCGTTGGGCAACTGGCTCAGCCCCAACGGGCCGTGGCAAACAACACACGCCTGCGCACGCGCCTTGCCCGCTACAGGGTCGCGCGCGTGTGCAGTCAGTGCCATCAGCAGCAGACTGAAAACTCCCACGATATGACTTTTATGCAAGTAGCGCATGGCAAGTATTTTCTAAAAAAGTATTAGCAAAAGGCAAGTTTTGCACAAACCGTCTGCCCGTTAAAAAAACGCCTGACGTTACTAACGCCAGGTGTGGAACATTGGTCTTATGGGCCTGTGTAACTGATGCGGTAAATGGCGCCGGCGAAGTCATCAGACACCAAAATAGACCCATCCGGCAAATTCGCCACATCGACCGGACGGCCGCGGTATTGGCGGGTTTCAGCATCCAGCCAGCCGTCAGCAAACACCTCTGTCTTGTCAGCAGAGCCATCGGCTTTCAGGCTGGTAAACATGATGCGTGCACCAATCGGGCTGGTTCGATTCCACGAGCCATGCTGGGCTGAGAAAAATCCGCCCTGGTACTTGGCCGGGAATTTTTTGCCGGTATAAAACGCCATGCCCAAATCGGCCGCATGTGCATCGGTATACACCTCGGGGTCGGTGATGTTCGCAGGCAGCGGGTCTTTGTCGTAACCATGCTCAGTAATGCGGGTTTTGCCGTTGGTCCAGGGAAAGCCAAAAAACTGTCCTGCCTTGGTAATGCGGTTGATCTCGCCCAGCGGTATCTGGTCGCCCATGCCGTCAACCTGGTTGTCGGTGAACCATAACTCGCTGTTTTTTGGATTGAAGTCCATGCCTACCGAGTTGCGAATCCCCCGCGCAAATACTTCCCGCTTGCTGCCGTCAAAAGCATTCATGCGAACGATGCCGCCAATGCCAACGTCGTTGTACACCTTGAGCTTGTCGCGCGGCTGCACATTGTGCGGCTGGCCCAGCGTGACATACAGCATGCCGTCCTTGCCAACCCGGCAGGTACGTGCGCCGTGGTTGTAACTTTCTTCTTCTGGCGGAATCAGCTTGCCTTGCCCAACTACTTCGATGACCGCCACATCCGGGCCTTCATAGAAGAATTCGGCGGCTGGAAAGTTCAGCACGCGGTTGTGCTCGGTCACGACCAGAAACCCGTCTTTGGTCCAGCACACGCCGTTGGGGTTGCTGAATTTAAGCGACGGCGCAAACGACTTGACCTCAGTGGCTGCTTCGCCACTGTTGCGGTTGGTAACCGCCCAGACGGTGGTTTTGCGGGTACCCACAAACAGCATGTTGGTGCTGGGCGCAACTGCCATGTGCCGGGCATCAGGCACAACCGCATAAAGCGCAATCTTGAATCCCGGCGGCATTTTTACCCGCTTCAAGTTTTCCTTGATGGCGTCAGCATTTGCGCCAGTTTGCGCAACCACAGGAATATTCAGATCGGTGGTCGCAACCTTCATCTGCTTGAGTTTGTCGAGATTGGCAGGGGCTGATGCTGGCGCCTGAGCCATAGCCAAACTGGCCAAACTGGCCAAACCAAAACCCATTGCCGCAATCACAACCTGGCGTAGCTTTTTATTCATGACTGTCTCCTTGATGCAAACAGGTGCCGAAATGTCGCAGGCAACTATTGAGCTGCGCAGCACCTGCTGGCAGTGTCTGCCTGAATGCCCTGAATTGGGTAATAAGCGGCTAAATGAGGTGTTGCTATTTGTTTTTACAACCTTATCGAAAACCCTTGACCGGGCATTGCAGGCTGCTTATTTATCCGCCATGTCATTGCGCTTTTTCAATGCAGCCAACTTTTCAATGATCTTGATTTCCAGCCCACGCGGCACCGGACGATAAAACTCAGGCTTTGCCATTCCCTCAGGAAAGTAATTTTCACCCGCAGCAAATCCGTCATCCTCATTATGTGCATAGCGGTAGTTTTTACCGTAACTCAGGTCTTTCATCAGCTGGGTTGGCGCGTTGCGCAGATGCATCGGCACCGGGCGCGTGCCGTCTCTTTTTATCAATGCTTTGGCTTCGTTAAAAGCCTGGTACACCGCGTTCGACTTGGGCGCTATGGCCAGGTAAATCACGCATTCAGCCAGTGCCAGTTCACCTTCAGGCGAGCCCAGTCGCTCGTAAACGTCCGCCGCAGCAACAGCGATGCTCAAGGCGCGCGGGTCAGCCAGGCCAATGTCCTCACTGGCCATTCGAATCAGCCGGCGCGCCATGTATTTCGGCTCAGCGCCGCCGTCCAGCATGCGCATGAACCAGTACAAAGCCGCGTCGGGGTCAGAGCCGCGCACGGATTTGTGCAGCGCCGAGATGGTGTCGTAAAACACTTCGCCGCCCTTGTCATAGCGGCGCATTTTTTCGCCCAGCACTTTCATCAGCCAGGCGTCTGTGACTTGTGCGATTGGCCCGGACTTGTTGTTGCCAGCAGCGACTGCCAGCGACTCGAGGGTATTGAGCAGCCTCCGTGCATCACCATCGGCATAGGCTACCAGCCGGTCGATAGCTTCTGGCACTATGTTTTTGATAGCTGCCAGCGCGCTTTTCTCCACGGCTACAGCTACTATTTGCTTTAAATCTGAGGCAGACAGAGGCTCCAGCACATACACAGCCGCGCGGGACAGCAAGGCCGAGTTGACTTCAAACGACGGGTTTTCGGTAGTGGCGCCAATGAAAGTAAAAAGCCCGCTTTCAACATGCGGCAAAAACGCGTCCTGCTGGCTTTTATTAAAGCGGTGTACCTCGTCAACAAACACTATCGTGCGTCTGCCTTGATCGCCACCCTGGCCTAGCCACACACTGGCCTGCTCCACCGCTTCACGAATGTCCTTGACGCCGCCCAGCACAGCCGACATGGTGATGAAATGCGCGTCAAAGCTGCTGGCCATCAGCCGCGCGATGGTGGTTTTACCCACACCTGGCGGCCCCCACAAAATGCAGCTGTGCGGCTGGCCTGATTCAAACGCAATGCGTAGCGGCATGCCATCACCGAGCAAATGCTGCTGGCCAATCACGTCGCCCAGGGTTTGCGGCCGCAGACGTTCAGCTAACGGAATCTGGTGGGTGGGTGTTTTGGCCGCTGGCATGGCTCGGCGATGGGGCTACTGCCGGCTGACTATTGGCGACTCACATCAGCGCCAGCTGGCGGCTTGAACTGGAAACTGGTGGCTGCAAGAGCCGGGTTGACTTCAAACTGGTTGAATGTCATCACTGAACGCTGGCCAAAGCTGTCGAGAATTTCAAGCGCGGCCAGCTCGCTGCCTTTGGGCGTAGTTCTCAGCCCCACTGTGATGTTTTGCAACTGGCCTTCTTTGGTTTTTGGCACAGCCTGCACCCATTGCAGTCCTGCTTTTTCAGGTAAGGAAGTCAGCGCAAAGTCGGCTTCCAGCCCTTTCAGGTCGGCCGCTGCGGCAATGACTGCTGCCGGCGTGCCGTTCAATACCTGCTGCAGCTTGCGGGCGGTGACCTGATTCAAGTCCACATCATGCAGCCACAGGGTTTGGCCGTCAGAGACGATGGTTTGTTCAAACGGTTTTTTGTACAAAAACTTGAACCGGTTGGGACGCAAGAACTCAAAGGTGCCGCTGGAGGTTTTGACCTTGGGGCTTTGGCCTTCTTTGGCTGGGCTGGTCACCACCTGGGTAAAGGATGCACGACCGCTTTTCGTGTTTTTGACGAAGTTTTCAAGGTCTTTTAGGGCTGTAGCCGCCGTATCTTGCGCGCAAGCAGCTACTGAAATGATAGCAAACGCCAACGGCAAAAGATATTTTGAAAAATGGGAAATTTTAAAAATGGTCATGTTTGCAGTATGCCGCGATTGAACCGCATTACGTGTCGTCATTCAGCCCGTGCGGGGACGAGAATCTCTCGTTGGCCGCTGCCTGACATGGCGCTCACCAGGCCTGATTTTTCCATCTCTTCCAGCATACGGGCCGAGCGGTTGTAGCCAATCTTCAAATGCCGCTGAACCAGTGAAATGGAGGCTTTGCGGTTTTTCAAAACAATCTCGACAGCCTGGTCATACATCGGGTCTTTGTCACCGCCCGCCTCACTCAAGTCACCGCCCAGGTCACCGCCTTCGCCATCGGCGACACCGCCTTCAAGCACGCCTTCGATGTAGTTGGGTTCGCCCTGTTCTTTCAGGTACGCCACCACGCGGTGTACTTCATCGTCGCTGACAAAAGCGCCGTGCACCCGAATCGGGAAACCCGTGCCGCTGGGCATGTACAGCATGTCGCCCATACCCAGCAATGCTTCAGCGCCCATCTGGTCCAGGATGGTGCGGCTGTCGATTTTGCTGCTGACCTGAAAGCTCAAACGCGTTGGAATATTTGCTTTGATCAAACCCGTGATCACGTCCACACTGGGGCGCTGCGTGGCCAAGATCAAATGAATTCCAGCAGCGCGCGCCTTTTGCGCCAACCGTGCAATCAGCTCTTCAATTTTTTTGCCTACCACCATCATCAGGTCGGCCAGCTCGTCAATCACCACCACGATGTAGGGCAGGCGCTCCAGTGGTTCTGGCTGGTCTGGTGTCAAGCTGAACGGGTTGCCAACAGATAAGCCACTCGCTTTGGCGTCGTCAATCTTGACGTTGTACCCAGCCAGATTGCGCACACCCATCTTGCTCATTAATTTGTAGCGCTTTTCCATCTCCATCACGCACCAGTTCAGGCCGTGTGCAGCCTGGCGCATGTCGGTAACCACTGGGCACAGCAGGTGCGGAATGCCTTCGTAAACACTCATTTCCAGCATCTTCGGGTCTATTAACAGCAGCCGCACATCACGTGCGTCGGCCTTGTACAGAAGGCTCAAAATCATTGCGTTGATGCCGACGGACTTGCCCGAGCCCGTAGTGCCCGCGACCAGGCAATGCGGCATTTTGGCCAAGTCTGCCACCACGGCATGGCCGGCAATGTCTTTGCCCAACCCGATGGTGAGCATGCTTTTGGCCTCGTTGTAGACCTGGGAGCCTAAAATCTCGCTCAAACCGATGGACTGGCGCTTGGCATTGGGCAGCTCCAGTGCCATAAAGTTTTTGCCGGGAATGGTTTCTATCACGCGAATAGAAATCAGGCTGAGTGCGCGCGCCAAGTCCTTGGCCAGCCCAACCACTTGCGAGCCCTTGACGCCCGTGGCGGGTTCAATTTCATACCGGGTAATGACAGGGCCAGGGGCAGCAGCCACCACCCGCACTTCGACACCAAAATCCTTGAGCTTTTTTTCGATCAAGCGCGAGGTCATTTCCAGCGTTTCAGGCGCCACACCGTCTTGCTTGGACGGCGCACCGTCCAGCAGATCAACCTGCGGCAGTTTGGAATCCGGCATGTCCTTGAAAAGCGGTTTTTGCCGCTCCTTGACGATTCGTGTGCTCTGGGGAATATCAACAAAGGTAGGCTCAATGACGATTGGCACGGGGTGGTGCGCCTGAATTTCAATGCGCTCGTCTGTCACGGTTTCTTCGCGCTCTTTGGCGGCTATCTTGCCCACCGCCAGGTCTTGTGCAATTTCGCCCTGTTTGCGGCGCGACTCGATCAGGTTGCTGATCCACTCGCCCAGGCGCTGAGCCGCGTGGGCCCACGAAAAGCCAAACACCATCGACACAGCAATGACACCCAAAACAATCAGCACCAGGCCTGATCCGGCAAATCCCATCCACTTGACACTTGCGTTGCCAACCAGATAGCCCAGTGCACCACCGGCGTGGTCAGGCAAATGCGCTTCATATCGGTACAGGCGCGACCATTCCAGACCGGAACTGGTAGCCAGCAACAAAAGCAAACCTGACCAGAGTTTTACCCGGCTGATCGCTGCAGTCTTCACCTGGCTGGCCCCATCGCCGCGCAGCCAGCGCGCCAGCAGTGCCAGCCAGACACTCAGGCCAGCGGCCAGTAACCACCAGACTGAAAAGCCCAACAGAAAATAACTGGCATCGGCCAGATAAGCGCCTGATTTGCCGCCCCAGTTCCGGGTGGCTGATGACAGAGTGCCGGAGGTGGACCAGGCAGCGTCTTGCGCAGAGTAACCCAGCAAAGCCAGCAACCAGAAAATCAGGCCAACCAGGCCAACCAGCAAACCGACTTCGCTGGCAAAGCGCCTCACCCCGCTGGCTTCAATATTTGTTTGGGAGGTGGGCGTTTTCAGGGTGTCAAGAGAGTAAGTCATAGGCTAAACCATAGCTTACCGCATTGAACAAAAGCAGTTTGCGCAGCCTCGCTGTCAGATGGACAGGTTGCAAGCTATTCGATGGCGCTGCAGTGGTCATTGACGACCGTGGAGCCATCACTGCGGCTTTCAATAAAACCGCGCACTTCCAGATCCTTCATGACCCGGCTGACCATCTCGCGCGAAGCACCGACCATTTTTGCCAGATCCTGGCGTGACACTTTGTCGCGGATGACTGCATTTCCCTCAGCATCTTCAACAGCAAATTCCAGCAGCGCTCTGGCCACCCGGCCGTACACATCCATCAGCGCAAGGGATTCAATTTTGCGGTCAGCATGGCGCAGGCGCTGCACCAGCCCTTTCATCACGGCATAGGCCATTGACGAATTTTCTGGCAGGCAGCGGGCAAACTCCAGCCGCCCCAGTATCAGCACATCGGTTTGCACCTCGGCCCGCACCGTGGCTGAATGCGGTTCGTTGTCAATCAGGCTCATCTCACCGATATAGTCGCCCGGCTGCATGGTTGCCAAAATGACTTCGCGACCGCGCGCGTTGGTGGTGATGACGCGTGCCCTGCCTGTCAAAATGATAGCCAGCGAATTGGATTTTTTACCTTGCTCGACAATTGGCTCACCCCGTTTGAAGCGTGACTTGACAACCGCCTGTGCGACCGATTCGGCCTGGCTGGTTGTCAGCATGGCAAACAGGGGAACCCTGCGAATCAGCTCGAGGTTGGACACCATTGTTGACATTTTTTTCCTTCGGCCTTTTTTACAGACTTGAAAATTGAGCTTTTACAATCAACTTCAGGATCTGTTCCTGAAAATTAAAATAAACAAAGGGAATAGTCTTTGACCTTCACCCTTTTGACTGTAACTGACTTCTCAAACAATCCCATCAGGTTTTACGCATGAAGCATTCGAAAGTTCTTATTTTGGGCTCTGGCCCTGCTGGCTACACAGCGGCGGTCTATGCAGCACGCGCCAACCTGAATCCGGTGCTGATCACCGGCATTGCCCAAGGCGGCCAGCTGATGACCACCACCGATGTTGACAACTGGCCTGCTGATGCAGAAGGTGTGCAGGGTCCGGCACTGATGCAGCGTTTTTTAGACCATGCTGAACGCTTTAAAACCGAAATCATTTTCGACCATATTCACACCGTTGATTTTTCAAAGCGCCCATTCGCACTGACCGGTGACAGCGGCGTTTACACCTGCGATTCGCTCATTGTTTGCACCGGTGCATCCGCAAAATATTTGGGCTTGGACAGCGAAACCAAATTCATGGGCCGCGGCGTTTCGGGCTGCGCCACCTGCGACGGATTTTTCTACCGCGAGCAGGACGTGTGTGTGGTGGGCGGCGGCAACACGGCGGTTGAAGAAGCACTGTACTTGTCCAACATCGCCAGCAAGGTGTATCTGGTACACCGGCGTGACAAATTCAAGGCTGAGGCCATTCTGGTCGACAAGCTGCATGAAAAAGTCGCTGCGGGGAAGATTGTATTAAAGACTTTTCACACGCTTGATGAGGTGCTGGGTGATGCAGGCGGCGTGACAGGTGTTCGCTTGAAAAGCACAACCGACGACATGACGCACGATATTGCACTGAAAGGCTGTTTTATTGCCATTGGTCATCAGCCCAATACAGATATTTTCACCGGGCAACTTGACATGAAAGGCGGCTACATCATCACAAAGACCGGGCTGGATGGTTTTGCCACCATGACCAGCGTGCCAGGAGTGTTTGCAGCGGGTGATGTGCAAGATCATATTTACCGCCAGGCCATTACCAGTGCTGGCACGGGTTGTATGGCAGCACTGGACGCGCAGCGCTTTCTGGAACAACACGCCTGAATATTAGGCTGAAGCTGAATTTCGGGCTATAATCTGAGGCTTCGCTGAAAGCTTGGCTGTATGGCCTTTTTTGGCATCCATTTTAAATTTTTTAACGGAGCTGCTCATGGCACGCGTCTGTCAGGTAACGGGTAAAGGCCCGATGGTAGGAAACAATGTTTCCCATGCCAACAACAAAACCAAGCGCCGGTTCATGCCTAATTTGCAGTACCGCCGCATTTGGGTTGAAACAGAAAACCGCTGGATACGTTTGCGTATCACGGGCGCGGGTCTGCGTTTGATCGATAAAAAGGGTATTGATGCTGTCCTGGTGGACTTGCGTGCCCGCGGTGAAGTTAAAGGAAAAATCATGGCTAAAGGCGCACGCGAAAAAATCAAGCTGGAATCAACCGCTGGCACCGGTCATTTCTACACGACCACCAAAAACAAGAAGACCACACCGGACAAAATGCTGATCATGAAATTTGATCCAAAAGCCCGCAAGCACGTGGAATACAAAGAAATCAAGCTGAAGTAATTCAGGCTTCACATCAAACCGCTGACAGAAATGTGCAGCGGTTTTTTTACGTCTGGGTTTTGCTGAGTGACATCCAAAGTTTTTTAAGAACACACAAATCAGTCAAGCATAAAAAAGCCGCCTGGGCGTTCACCAAGGCGGCATTTAACAACAAAAACAATTAAGCTTTGGCCGCGCGCAGCTTCATTGAAAATTCATTAAGCGCCGAAATACCGCTTTGCTCAGCACGGTGACACCAGCCCTGCAAATCAGCCGTCAGCTGCTCACGCGACACAGAAGTAGACAACCACATCTGGCGCAATTCTTCGCGCATCGTGACCATCTTGTCCAGCACGGGGTGCTCGGCTCTGGCTTGAGCCAATTGGGGTTTGGCAGATGCAGGAACCTTGTCATCATCACGGTGCAACCAGCGGTTAGCCACGCGCAACACAGATGCATCAGCATTTTTCGATTTCAAAGTGGCAATTTCAGCTTTGCCGGTGTCGCGCAGGGCCCGCGCAAAACCTGCCATCACTTCATAGCGGTGGGCAATCAATGCCTCCAGCGTTTTTTCGTCAGCAACCGGCTGGATGCTGCCCAGCTGCAATTTGGGCGGTACTTTTTTAACCCGCGCCAAGCCCATGATTTCAAGCGCGCGAATGTAGCCCCAGCCAATGTCAAACTCATAAGGCTTGACCGAAAACTTGGCCGACGTCGGATAGGTGTGGTGGTTGTTGTGCAGCTCCTCTCCACCAATCATGATGCCCCAAGGCGAAATGTTGGTGCTGGCATCAGGCGCTTCAAAATTGCGATAACCCCAGTAGTGGCCAATGCCGTTGATGATGCCGGCTGCTGTCACGGGGATCCACATCATCTGCACTGCCCACACGGCCAGGCCAGCAGCACCAAAAAGTGCCAGATTGATGATCATCATCAAGCCCACGCCCTGCCAGCTGAACCTGGTATAAAGATTCCGCTCAATCCAGTCATTCGGTGTGCCGTGGCCATACTTGGACATGGTTTCCTTATTTTTGCTTTCAGCGCGGTACAACTCTGCCCCTTCCCAGAAAACCTTTTTGATACCGAAAGCCTGTGGGCTGTGCGGGTCATCAACGGTTTCGCATTTGGCATGGTGTTTGCGGTGAATGGACACCCACTCTTTGGTCACCTGCCCCGTACCCAGCCACAACCACAAGCGGAAAAAATGGGCGGGAAGCGCATGCAAGTCCATAGCCCGGTGCGCCTGATGGCGATGCAGGTAAATGGTCACGCTGGCAATGGTGATGTGCGTGGTCACCAGCGTGTACAAAACAATTTGCCACCAGCTTGCAGCCAGCAAACCATGCGCCAGCCATTCAATGCCAGCATTCAGATACAGCATAAAAATCCTTCAAACAGCGTTTATTCGTTGCCAGGCGCACAAAGCCTGACAGCATCAAAAAATTATCTGGTTATTGTATTCCGGTTGATGCAAAACAGCAAATGCACTTAAAACCTGCCAGCGTGCCCGAGGGATCGATAAAATCCGCTATAAATCGCCAAGTTCTCTGAACCTGTAGGCTTTTACCGCTAAATAGGCTAGACCTTTTGCCATGCAGCGGCAAAGAATCCGTCGGTATGGTGCAGCTGTGGCCATAGCCTCAGGTAAGGCCCATTGCAGAGTTTTGCTGCATTTTCAACCCCCGCATGGGTCAGCAAAGGCGCTACTTCGAGGACGTTAAATTCTTTGTTAGCAGCTGTAAACGCTTCAGCGATATTCTCATTTTCTTCACGCAAAACGCTACAGGTTGCATAAACAAGCCGCCCGCCGGGTTTTAAAAGCCTTGCAGCGCTTTGCAAAATGGCGGTTTGCTTGGCCACCAGTTCTTCAATGGCTTTGGGGGTTTGCCGCCATTTCAAATCAGGATTGCGGCGCAATGTGCCCAAGCCTGAGCAAGGCGAATCCACCAGCACCCGGTCAATCTTGCCTGACAGGCGTTTGATACGGTCGTCGCGCTCATGCGCAATCGCCACCGGATGCACGTTTGACAAGCCGCTGCGTGCCAA
>JAYUVG010000116.1:0-8417 GCA_043754255.1 Polaromonas sp.
CATTTTTATTACTGACGAATCTTTGTCCGACGCAAGATATAGCTAATTAGTGGCATATTCGCCGGCGCAAAACCACCGCTAAGATGGTTTGTGCGCCGCCTCCGACCAGCGTTGCTGGGTAGACCAAGAGTTATCAGTCACAAAGCGCCTCACCTTTTTAAATATGAACTTCAAATTCAACAACCCCTACACCACCACCCGCATCCCGGTGCTGGCCCGCAACGTGGTGTCCACCTCGCATCCGCTGGCATCTACTGCGGGGCTGCGCATGCGTATATTGGGCGGCAATGCCGTTGATGCAGCCATTGCAGCGGCGGCGGTTATGACCATGGTCGAGCCAGTCAGCAACGGCTTGGGCAGTGATGCCTTTGCGTTGATCTGGGACGGCAAGGAACTGCATGGGATCAATGCCGCTGGCTGCGCACCGCAGGCGTGGACGCCCGAGTACTTCAAACGCAAATACCCGGGCAGCTCAACTCCGCCCAAGCGCGGCATGGACGCTGTCACCGTGCCGGGTGCGGTCGCCAGCTGGGCAGCCATGAGTGAGCGCTTTGGCAAGCTGCCATTTGCCGAGCTGATGCAACCCGCCATTGCCATTGCCGAGCGCGGTTATTTGGTAACGCCAGTTGTGCAGCAAAAGTGGGAAGCCGCCACACCAGAGCTGCAGGGCATGCCCGGTTTTGCCAAGTCATTTCTGCCGTGGGGACGTGCGCCAATGGTTGGTGAATTATTTAAATTTACTGCTGCAGCCAAGGGTTTGCGTGCCATAGCTGCTACCAAAGGCAGAGCGTTTTATGCGGGTGAGATTGCTGAAGCGATGGTCAAATTTTCTCAAGCCAACGGCGGTTGCCACACACTAAAGGACTTTGCGGACTACCAGCCTGAATGGGTCAAGCCGATTGGCAAAAATTACCGGGGCCACACCCTGCATGAAATTCCGCCCAGCGGCCAGGGCATTGCGGCGCTGATTGCGGTAGGCATTCTTGACAAGTTTGACATTAGCGCCCTGGCGGTGGACGGTGTGGACTCGCAGCATTTGCAAATTGAAGCCATGAAGCTTGCTTTTGCCGATGTGTACAAATATGTTGCTGAAGCGTCGTCGATGGAGGTAACGGTTGAACAGATGCTGGATGACGCTTATCTGGCTTCCCGTGCCAAACTGATCGACATGAAAAAAGCGCAGGACTTTGGGGCGGGCAATCCCGTCAAGGGCGGCACGATTTACCTGAGTACGGCTGATGAAGACGGCATGATGGTGAGCTTTATCCAGAGCAACTACATGGGCTTTGGCTCCGGCTGCGTCGAGCCTGAATACGGCATCAGCCTGCAAAACCGGGGGCACGGATTCAGTGTGGATGCAGGCATCAATCAGGTTGCGCCGGGCAAGCGACCGTTTCACACCATCATTCCAGCCTTCCTGAGTAAAGACGGCAAGCCCGTCATGTCCTACGGCGTGATGGGCGCCAACATGCAGCCGCAAGGCCACATGCAAACGCTGGTTCGCATGCTCGACTACGGACAAAGCCCACAAGCAGCGTGCGACGCACCACGCTGGCGTTACAACGCAGGGTTTGAGATCAATGTCGAGGCCGGGATGGATTCTGCAACGGTGCAAGGGCTGGCCGCGCGCGGTCACCGGATGGAAGTTATCAATGATTCGTACCAGGACTTTGGTGCGGGCCAGTTCATCTGGCTGGCAGGCGACCCAAAGGTTGAAGGCTATGTGGCAGCCAGTGATGCGCGGCGTGATGGTCAGGCAGTTGGGTATTAGCGGTCATTCCCGCGAAGGCGGGAATCCGGGTCGGTGCCTGACAGCGCACGCTGCGCAAAGATTTCTGGATTCCCGCCTTCGCGGGAATGACATTCTTACTTCAAATATGTATTTTAAGTATCAAATAGGCCTCTAGCCAACGTAAATAGCGCGCAAGCAGCTCCTAAAATCATAGTAAATCAAAAATCCTTCTGGCCCGGCCTGGCGATGGCGCTGGTTGGCACGCTGGCCTTTAGCGGCAAGGCCATCATCGTCAAGCTGGCCTATCGCTATGGTGTTGATGCGGTCACGCTCATCATGTTGCGTATGCTGTTTGCGCTACCAGTTTTTATGGCCATGGCATGGTGGGCAGGCCGCGGGCAAGCGCGGTTGACGCGCAGCGACTGGGTGGGGATTTTTCTGCTGGGTTTTAGCGGTTATTACCTGGCCAGCTTTTTGGACTTTGCCGGTCTGGCTTACATCAGCGCGTCGCTTGAACGACTGATTTTGTATTTGAACCCGACCATTGTGGTGCTGCTGGGACTGATTCTTTTCAAGCGGGAAATCACACGCTGGCAATTGCTGGGTATGTGCATCAGCTACTTCGGCGTGGTGCTGGTGTTCGGGCATGAAATCACACTGCAGGCTAATGGGAAAAACCTGGACGCCGTATGGGGCGCTCTGCTGGTGTTTTTGAGTGCCATCAGCTATGCGCTGTATCTGGTGTACAGCGGCGAGATGGTCAAACGACTTGGCTCGCTCAGGTTGGTCGGGCTGGCCAGCACTGTGGCTTGCCTGCTCTGCTTGCTGCAATTTGTACTGCTCAGGCCGCTGGCTGCTGCACTGGTGGCGCCTGAGGTCATCTGGCTGTCACTGCTCAATGCATCGGTGTGCACAGTACTGCCCGTACTGTTGATCATGATGGCGATTGAACGCATTGGCGCCAGCATGACCGCGCAAATTGGCATGCTCGGCACCATGTCAACCATTTTGATGGGCGTCGTTGTACTGGGTGAGCCTTTTACGCTGTGGGTTGCCGCGGGAACAGTTCTGGTCATTGCAGGCATTTTTGTTTTCAGTCGCACCAGATAATCATTTTCAATTCAAAGGAGTCATCATGGATTTAGGCATCAAAGGCAAATGGGCGCTGGTGTGCGGAGCCAGCAAAGGCCTGGGGCTGGGCTGCGCCGAGGCGCTGGTGCGAGATGGCGTGAATGTGATCATCGTCGCTCGCGGTGCTGAATCGCTGCAAGCTGCTGCTACACATTTGATAGCTACTTGCGCGCATAATACGGGGGCTAGCGTGCAATATGTTGCTGCAGACATCACTACTGTTGAAGGCCGTACAGCAGTATTTGCCGTGCGCAAAGACTTTGACATCGTCGTTACCAACGCAGGTGGCCCGCCGCCTGGCGACTTTCGCAACTGGGACCGTGATGCGTGGATCAAAGCGCTGGACGCCAACATGCTGACGCCGATTGAGCTGATAAAAGCCACAGTTGATGGCATGGCGGCGCGCGGCTTTGGCCGCATCGTCAACATCACCTCCAGTGCCGTAAAAGCACCGATTGATATTTTGGGCCTGAGCAATGGTGCTCGCACTGGCCTGACAGGTTTTGTCGCTGGCGTATCGCGCAGCAAGCTGGCGGCGCAAGGCGTAACCATCAACAACCTGCTGCCCGGCGCATTTGACACCGACCGCCTGAAAACCACCATGAAGGGCGCGGATGAAAAATCAGGTCAGGCAATAGAAGCCGTGATGGACGCGCGCCGCAAAACCATTCCGGCGCAGCGCTTTGGCACACCGGCTGAGTTTGGTGCGATCTGCGCGTTTTTGTGCAGCGTACATGCAGGCTACATGACCGGGCAAAACGTGTTGGCAGATGGTGGTGCTTACAGTGGAACCTTTTAAAAAGTCGACATGAAGCCACCCAAAAGATTGCAGGCGCTGATTGAAGAAGGCCTGATTGACAGCGTGTCGCGCCAGTTGATGAGCGGTAAAGAGGCGACGGTGTATGTGGTGCAGGTGGGCAATGAAACCCGCTGCGCGAAGGTCTACAAAGAGGCGACCGAGCGCAGCTTTCGCCAGGCAGTTGACTACACCGAAAACCGCAAAGTCAAAAACACCCGCCAGGCGCGCGCCATGGCCAAGGGCACCAAGTTCGGCAGGCAGGCTCAGGAAGCCGCCTGGCAGAGCGCTGAAGTCGACGCGCTGTACCGGCTGGCAGCTGCTGGTGTGCGCGTGCCCAAGCCGTACAACTTTTGCGACGGTGTGCTGCTGATGGAATTGGTGACAGATGTCAACGGTGATGCAGCGCCGCGCTTGAACGATGTTGCTTTTACCCCAGGCGACGCGCGTAAACACCATGCAACGTTGCTGCTGGAAGTTACTCGAATGCTGTGCGCAGGCGTGGTGCACGGCGACTTGTCTGAATTCAATATTCTGCTGGGCTACGAAGAACCTGCTGGCGATGGGGAAGGCGGCAAAAATGTACCCGTCATCATCGACCTGCCCCAGGCCGTTGACGCCGCAGGCAACAACCACGCCGCCCGCATGCTGCTGCGCGACGTGGCCAATTTGCGCAACTTTTTCGGCCAGTTTGCGCCAGAGCTTTTGCACACCAGCTACGGCCTGGAAATGTGGGATTTGTACCAGCGCGGCGTGCTGCACCCAGACACCCGCTTGACTGGCCGTTTTGAACAAAAAGCTGGAGCGATTGACATGCGCAGCGTGATGCGCGAGATTGACGACGCAAGAGATGAAGAAGCAGCGCGGCGGGTGCGAATGGGGCTGTAGCGGAAGTTTGCTGAGGCAACAACCCGCAGGCCGTGAGTTTCAGGTTTTAACGAGCATTACGCCCCGCACACCCGCCTTGGGCGCTCGCTGTACAAATTTTTTGTCAAAGGTTGCGAAGGTCTCACCATCCGGTCGTTGAGCGGCATGCAGGGCATCAGCAAAGTCAAGGCCTGCTTCGTAACCTTGCAGCGTTTGTTGCGTTATGACAGGCTCAGTTGCTTCAATATTTTGCAAACTTAAAAGATCGCGCATGGATGAGGCTATTAATTTTGCGTTCAGTTGATACCCGGCACGCAAAACCCATTCGCATTCCATCAGCACCGTTGGCGCAATGGTGCAGGCGCTTAGTGCAACCAGCTTTTCTGCGGCGCGAGCCTGTTTGGCGTCATCGCCAATGATCAACCTGAGCACAATGTTGGTGTCCAGTGCTGCCATCAGCTTGACGATTTAACAGGCAACTTGCGCCGCACCTTGCCAGCCTCTTGCAAAATAGCTGCATCCATATCAGCCAGGCTCAAAACCGGGCCAGCATAGGCCAGGCGCTGCCGAATAGCTGCCAGGCCACTTTTAAGCGCAGTCTTTTTAGCAGGAGAAATATGCTTGAGCAAAATTCCTTCTGGCGTGTTTTGAATCTCCAGCCGGGTGCCCGCGTTCCAGTGCCTGGCAACACGCAAAATTTTGGGAACGATGATTTGCCCTTTGCTGGACATTAAAGTGGTGTGCATGGCGGATACGTTAAGAAGTAAGAAACAAATCTTACTTTTAACAAGCTTGCATGTCAACTGCCTTGTTTATCTTCTGCTAGACACAACAATACCCCCACAATCAGCGCAAAAGCCAGCGCGTGATGAAGCTCTGACAGCGCACCTAAAAAAGCAGCCGACGACACCGCTGAAAAGTCGTCAGGGACGAGCTGGATTTGCCCGAAGCGCGCAACGTCGCCGCGCGTTAAAACCACCACAACACCAGCCATGGACAGCACCGAACCCAGCGCCTGCATGCGCGAAATTGGCTGCTTGAAAAACATGGTTCCAGTGAGCAGCATCCACACAGGCACACTGGCCCCTGCCAGCGTCACATTGAGTGGCGTGGAAGTGTGCAGCGCCAGCCCACTGCCGCATTGCCCGCCCACATCAGAGGCGGCACTGTTAACAAAAATGCTGTGGGCACATTCAGGCGCTGGTTCATCGCTATGACTGTCCCAAGCGTGGCAACATAGCGTTCCTGCTGAAAAAACTTTATTCACCGAAAGAAGCCCATGACAAGCCAAATCTCCAAGACCGTCCTCATCAACCAGCACGGTGGCCCCGAAGAACTCCATCTGGTCGATGTACAAGTCGGCGAGCCTGGCCCGGGTGAGCTTCGCATTCGCCACAAGGCCGTGGGCCTGAACTACATCGACATTTACCAGCGCTCGGGTGTGTACGCTTTGGCCATGCCGCTCAAGCTGGGCATGGAGGCCTCAGGCGTGATAGAGGCGGTGGGCGAAGGCGTCACGCACTTGAAAGCTGGCGACCGCGCAGCCTATGCCAGCCAGCCACCAGGCAGCTACTGCGAGCTACGCGTGATGCCCGCCAAATGCGTGTGCAAGCTGCCCGACGCCATCAGTTTTGAAACGGGTGCGGCCATGATGCTGAAGGGCCTGACCGCGCAATATCTGCTGCGTAAAACGTTGCCCCAGTCAGGGTTGAAGGCTGGTGATTTTGTGCTGTTTCATGCAGCTGCTGGCGGTGTAGGCCTGATTGCCTGCCAGTGGGCCAAAGCGCTGGGTCTGCAATTGATTGGTACTGCTGGTTCTGATAAAAAATGTGCGCTAGCCCTCGCAAACGGCGCATCACATGCTATCAATTATGTAACAGAAGACTTTGTTGCGCGGGTCAAGGAAATTACCGGCGGCAAGGGCGTGAGCGTGGTGTACGACTCGGTAGGCAAAGACACGTTTTTAAAATCACTCGACTGCGTGCGCCCGTTTGGCCTGGCTGCAAACTTTGGCAATGCGTCTGGCAAGGTAGAGCCGCTGGACATCAATATGCTGGCCGCCAAAGGCTCGCTGTACGTGTCGCGCCCAACACTTTTCACCCACATCGCCACCCGCGAATCAACCCAGGCGATGGCTGACGACTTGTTCGCGATGGTGGTCAGCGGCAAAATCAACATCCCGATTGACCAGACGTTTGCATTGGCAGACGTGGCGAATGCGCACCGTGCACTGGAGGCCCGCAAAACCACGGGTTGCACGATTTTGACGCTGTAGGCGGTGATGGATGGACTGCTGAAAAACTCACCGTCAGAGCGGTGCAGCGCCCATCAGCAAACTGCCTGAAGATTTTTCGTACAGTTTGACTTTCGATAAGTCAAACTGTACGAAATTCGAAAGTTCAGCGTGTGCGCCTGACCCTTAAAACTTCATCAAGAATCAGGCAAACAGCACCGATGGAAATGGCGGCATCGGCAATATTAAAAGCCGGGAAATGCCAACCTGAATAGTGAAAATCCAGAAAATCCACGACGTAGCCGTACAGGCTGCGGTCAATCACGTTGCCAATTGCGCCGCCCAAAATACAGGCCAGCGCAAATGAAAACAGCTTTTGACCAGGGTGTGACTTCAGCATCCAGATAATGAAAATCGCCGCAGCTATGCCAATGCCAGTAAAAAACCAGCGCTGCCAGCCGCCTGCATCGGCCAGAAAAGAAAACGCTGCGCCGGCGTTGTGGACGCGAACGACGTTGAAAAAACTGGTCACGTAAGTCGCATCGCCCAGCTTGTAGTAGCCCAGTATCAGCACCTTGGTGAACTGGTCTGCTATCAATATCAGCAATGCCAGCCCCAGCCAGGGCAGCATGCCGGTTGATGATTTGATGAAGGTTGATTTAGCCATAAATTAGTTGTCAAGCAAACGTTCTGATTTCGCCAGTGCCTTGCAAATTGCTGATGCAGCGGCCGCAGATGGTGGGGTGCTCAGCATGGCTGCCCACATCACTCACATAATGCCAGCAACGCTCGCATTTTGTGTTCAAACTTGCTGTAGTCAGCGTATTATGCGCGCTGCCAGCTACTAAAGTAATAGCAGATGTGATAAAGACAAATTTTACATCGTCGCCCAGACTTGCAAGAAGTTCGTAGTCGCCAGCATTGACTTCCAGCGTTACTTCAGCCTGCAACGACGATCCCACCTTGCCATCGGCGCGCAGGGCTTCAATGTCTTTGTTCACCGCATCACGAATCTCACGGATGCGCGCCCACTTGGCCAGCAGCTCTTGACTGGTTTTGTCTTGAGTTTTGAAGTCTGCGTATGTCTCAAGAAAAATCGACTCAGACGCGCCAAATGTTGACCATGCCTCTTCAGCGGTGAAGCTTAAAAACGGCGCCATCCAGCGCAGCATGGCGTGGGTGATCTGATGCAATGCGGTTTGTGCACTGCGGCGTGCGTGTGAGCCCGCGGCGGTGGTATACAGCCGGTCTTTTAAAATATCAAGGTAAAACGATCCGAGGTCTTCACTGCAATAAATTTGCAGCTTGGACACGACGGGTTGAAATTCATACACCTCGTAATGCGCCAGAATGTCGGCCTGCAGTTGTGCGGCTCGGCTCAGGGCGTAACGGTCAATCTCCAACAGCTCATCAAACGGCACGGCATGCTTGACGGGGTCAAAGTCACTGACGTTCGCCATCAAGAAGCGCAGCGTGTTGCGAATGCGCCGGTAGCTGTCTACCACGCGCGCCAGGATTTTGTCGTCAATGCCCAGGTCGCCTGAATAGTCGGTCGATGCGCACCACAGGCGAATGATTTCTGCGCCCAGCTTGCCAGACACCTCTTGCGGCACGACCACATTGCCTTCGCTCTTGCTCATCTTGCGGCCCTTGCCGTC
>JAYUVG010000117.1:0-6228 GCA_043754255.1 Polaromonas sp.
AAGTTGCTGACACCCGTACGCACAGGTGAGGGCGTTACATCGCGGTATGCGGTAGCTACCGGCTTGAGAATGGCGCGGTCTACGCCATCATTGAATTTAAAGACACTGCGGTTAAACGGTTCCAGCGGATCAGCCGGATTGGCGTTGGGGCCCGTGGCGCAGCCCTGCGCCAAAACTACGACGAGGCCAAGTGCAGCAACACGAAGCGTGCAGATAGTCAGATTAAGTAAGTTCATTTTTTGTCATTGCTCCCTGATGCCGGTGTTGCCGGTGTTGTTGATGCTGCTGCTGGCGTGCTGCTGTCGGCAGCTTTACTGTACAAAAACTGGCTGATCAGGTTTTCAAGCACCACAGCAGATTGGGTTTGCTTGATCACATCACCAGCCGCCATGTTTTTGTCGCTCGCACCTGCTTCGATGCCGATGTATTGCTCACCCAGCAAACCGCTGGTCAAAATTTTGAGGGACGAATCTTTGGGGAAAACATACTTGCTTTCCATCGCCAGGTTCACACTGGCCTGGTAGGACTTGTCGTCAAAAGTAATGGCTTCAACCCGGCCAATCACCACGCCGGCGCTTTTAACCGCAGCGCGCTGCTTGAGCCCGCCAATATTGTCAAACTTTGCAATGACCTGATAGGTTGAATCGAAATTGAGACTCAGCAAATTGGCTGCCTTGAGAGCCAAAAACAAAATGCCTGCCGCGCCAATCAATACAAACAGACCCACCCAAACATCATTTTTTTTTCGTTGCATGGTTATTACTTTCTGATCCCTGTCTTAGCCGCATATTTTGGCATGCTTGAGGCTTAGATGCTGAACATCAGGGTGGTTAGCAAAAAGTCCAGCGCCAGCACACCCAGCGATGCCACAACGACGGTACGTGTGGTGGCACGCGAGACGCCCTCGGGAGTAGGTTGTGCCTCAAAACCCTGATAAAGCGCGACAAATGTCACGGTGATGCCAAACACAAAGCTTTTGACAATACCGTTGCCCACGTCGCGCCATACATCAACGCCGGCCTGCATCTGGCTCCAGAACGAGCCGGCATCGACACCAATCATGACAACGCCAACAAACCAGCCGCCCAAAACACCCACTGCGCTAAACACTGCTGCCAGCAGCGGCATGGCAATAATGCCGCCCAGAAAACGCGGCGCCAATATGCGCTGAACCGGGTCAACCGCCATCATTTCCATCGCTGAAAGTTGCTCGCCTGCCTTCATCAGGCCAATCTCTGCCGTCAGTGCCGTGCCCGCCCGCCCGGCAAACAACAGCGCAGTGACAACCGGCCCAAGTTCCCGTACCAGGCTGAGCGTGACCAGCAAGCCCAACGTGTCTGCCGCGCCAAAGCGCTGCAGCGTGTAATACCCCTGCAAACCCAGCACAAAACCGACAAAAAGACCCGACACTGAAATGATGACCAGCGAGTAGTTGCCCAAAAAGAAAATCTGGTCGCGCACGAGGCCAAAGCGTTTGAGCGCAGTGCCCGTCAACAGCAGCAACCGGATGAACAGCCGCGCAGCATGACCCAGATGGCCGAGCTGTTCACGCACCGCAAAGCCCAGGTTTGACACAAAGTTGGGGGTGGTTTGTTTCATGGTTTTGGCCTCTTTTCAACGCCCGGACCGAAATCAGTCGCGACATCGACGCCAGGGTAATGAAACTTGACCGGCCCTTCAGCCAGCGCATTGACAAACTGGTGCACCAACGGGTCGGTCGAGTGGCGCACCTCATCTGGCGTGCCCTGCGCTGCAATGCCGCCGTTGGCCAGAATGATCACCTTGTCGGCAATCCGGAAGGTTTCTTCCAGGTCATGAGACACCACGATGGAAGTAATGCCCAGCGTGTCGTTCAGCTGGCGAATCAGCTGCGCAGCGGTGCCCAGCGAGATCGGGTCCAGCCCGGCAAAAGGCTCGTCGTACATGATCAGTTCAGGGTCGAGCACGATGGCCCGGGCCAGTGCTACGCGGCGCGCCATGCCGCCTGAAATTTCACTTGGCATCAGCTCGCGCGCGCCGCGCAAACCAACTGCGTTGAGTTTCATCAGCACAATGTCGCGGATCAAATCGGGTGTCAAATCTGTATGTTCGCGCAGTGGGAAAGCAACGTTGTCAAACACGCTCAAATCCGTAAACAGCGCGCCAAACTGGAACAGCATGCCCATCCGGCGACGGGCCGCATACATGTCCTTTTGATCCAGATCAGTGACATTTTTGCCATCGAACAGCACCTGTCCGGTATTGGCCTTTTGCTGGCCACCAATCAGGCGAAGCACCGTCGTTTTGCCGCCGCCAGACGCGCCCATCAGCGCAGTGACCTTGCCGCGCGGCACAGTCAAGCTGACCTTGCTCAAAATAACGCGGTCGCCGTCTGTTCCAGGATAGGAAAAAGTAACGTCCTGGAATTCAACCAGAGCGGAGTTGTCAGACTGGGGCATGAAGTAAGGCAGGTAAAAACGGGGTTGGGAATGCGGCTTTGATCATAAGGGGTTGGCTGCCCAGCTGAGGGCAGCCAGAGACAGGGGAATCGACTAACCCTGCCAGGAACGCCTGTAACAGCTTCAAATCAATACAAAATGTGCCGCTAGCCAACGTAAATAGCGCGCAAACAGCTATTAATTTAATAGCATATGATGATTTTCAAAGGCTCTGCTGCTTGATGCAGGCAGTAGCAGACGGGGTCTTGCTGAGCAACGTTCACAGGAAAAAAGGATTGGCTGACGCCAAAATCTGACCGTGACTGACAACTGGCTTGAGCCAGCCAATCAATACTGCTGCGTTGGCAGACTTTGCCCAGCCACAATGTCCGTTACAAGTCACTCGGAAGTTGAATCATGCATACAAAGCACCTTTTAGTTAGCAGTATTTTCCTGGTGGGGCTGACAGCCTGCGGCGATACCGCCACTTTAAAGATGGCTGAAGATACCGGCACTACACCCACATTGCCAGCGCCTGTCAAACGGCTGATTCCGACTGTCAATATTGCACCTGCAAAAGGCTGGCCAACAGGCAGCATGCCAACGCCCATTTCAGGTATGACCGTCACGCCATTTGCAACCGGGCTGGATCACCCGCGCTGGGTCTATGTGCTGCCCAACGGTGATGTACTGGTGGCTGAATCAAACGCGCCGCCCAAACCTGAAGGTGCCAAAGGCATCAAGGGCTGGGTGATGAATCTGGTCATGACACGCGCGGGGGCCAAAACGCCTTCTGCTGACCGCATCACGTTGCTGCGGGACGTGGATGGCGATGGCGTTGCCGAGGTGAAGTCAGTGTTTTTGGAAAATTTGATGTCGCCTTTTGGCATGGCTTTGATTGGCAATGATTTTTATGTGGCCAACGCCGATGCTGTGGTGAAGTTTCCTTATCAACTTGATGCAACCGCCATCAAGGCTACAGCCACCAAGGTCATTGACCTGCCAGGCGGGCCGATCAATCACCACTGGACCAAAAACCTGATAGCCGGCCCGGATGGCAGCAAACTGTATGTGACGGTTGGTTCGAATAGCAATGTGGGTGAGCGGGGAATGGCTGCTGAAGAGGGCCGTGCGTCTATTTGGGAATTTGATGTGAAGGCAGGCACACACCGGATTTTTGCATCGGGCCTGCGCAACCCGAACGGCATGGGCTGGGCACCGGTAGGCGGCGCGTTGTGGACGGTGGTCAATGAGCGTGACGAGCTTGGTAGTGACCTGGTGCCTGATTACTTAACGAGCGTAAAAGACGGCGCGTTTTACGGCTGGCCGTATGCCTACTATGGGCCTGAAAATGTGGATGTGCGTGCAAAACCGCCCCGGCCCGATCTGGTTGCCAAATCGGTCAAGCCTGACTACGCACTGGGTGCACACGTGGCGCCGTTGGGCATGGTTTTTTCTGACGCGAAAGCCATGCCAGCTGCTTTGGCGAGCGGTGTGTTTGTCGGCGAGCATGGCTCATGGAACCGCAATCCGCTGAGTGGCTACAAAGTTACTTTTGTGCCATTTACGGGGGAAAAACCTTCAGGCAAAAAAATCGATGTGCTCACAGGATTTACCAGCCCAGACGGCAACGCCTATGGCCGCCCTGTGGGCGTGGCTATTGACAAGCGTGGCGGCTTGCTGGTGGCCGATGATGTTGGCAATGTGATCTGGCGGATGAGCGCAGCCGTGAAATAAGCCTGTTACCGCTGAAAAATTGGTGAAATAGCCCTGTAGCCGTTGTAAAGTGCGCGCAGACAGCTATTAATATAATAGCAACAGGAAACTTTCAGCGCGGCAAGTCGCTGAACACCATCAAAAATTCATCGACCGACCGCGCCGCCTGACGGCCTTCCCTGATGGCCCAAACCACCAGCGACTGCCCACGGCGTATATCGCCCGCTACAAAGACTTTCGGCACGTTGGTTGCGTAGCCACCGATAAAGCCATCACTGGCTTTGGCGTTGCCTCTGGTGTCTTTGTCGATGCCGAAGGATTCGAGGATTGACGCGACGGGTGAGACGAAACCCATGGCCAGCAACACCAGGTCAGCTTTCAAGGTTTGCTCAGACCCGGCGACTTCAACCATCTTGCCGTTGACCCACTCAACGCGTACAGTTTTCAGGCCAGTGACCTTGCCTTTTTCGCCGATGAGTTCTTTGGTTGAAATCGCAAATTCGCGCTCGCAGCCTTCCTGGTGGCTGGATGACGTGCGCAGCTTGGCTGGCCAGTACGGCCAGGTCATCGGGCGGTTTTCTTCAACCGGCGGCTGGGGCATCAGTTCAAACTGCGTGACGCTGACTGCACCATGGCGGTTGCTGGTGCCGACACAGTCGCTGCCGGTGTCGCCGCCGCCAATCACGATGACGTGTTTGCCGTCAGCACGCAATTGGCCTTTGACCTTGTCGCCTGCATTGACCTTGTTTTGGCTCGGCAGAAACTCCATGGCGAAATGCACGCCGTCGAGGTCGCGACCAGGCACAGGCAAGTCGCGTGACTGCTCGGCACCGCCGGTCAACATCACTGCATCAAAATCTTTTTGCAATTGCTCTGGCGTGATGGTTTCTTTGGCCCAGTTGGTCACTTTGCTTTCTTTGGGCAAGCTGCCGACCATCACGCCGCATTTAAACGTCACGCCCTCTGCCTGCATTTGCTCGACGCGGCGGTCGATGTGGATTTTTTCCATTTTGAAGTCTGGAATGCCGTAGCGCAGCAAGCCGCCGACGCGGTCGTTCTTTTCAAACAGCGTGACGTCGTGCCCTGCGCGCGCCAGTTGCTGCGCGGCTGCCATACCTGCCGGGCCGCTGCCGACGATGGCAACTTTGTTTCCGGTTTTGTGCTTTGGCAATTGCGGTGTGACCCAGCCTTCAGCCCAGGCGCGGTCAATGATGGCGTGCTCGATTGACTTGATGCCAACGGCGTCGTCGTTGACGTTCAAAACGCAGGCGGCTTCGCAGGGAGCGGGGCAAATGCGTCCGGTGAATTCCGGAAAATTGTTGGTGCTATGCAGCGTGTCAATCGCATTTTTCCAGTCAGCGCGAAACACCATGTCGTTAAAGTCAGGAATGATGTTGTTGACCGGACAACCCGTGCTGCAAAACGGCGTGCCGCAATCCATGCAGCGAGCCGACTGGTCTTTGGCCTGTTTGTCGTCCAGGCCGATGACAAATTCTTTGTAGTTTTTCAGGCGCTCGGGGACGGGTTTGTAACCCTCTTCAACGCGCTCTAGTTCCATGAAACCGGTGATTTTTCCCATGATGCTGTCCTGCCTAGTTTGTCGTTTTGGTTAATGCTGCCTGGCTGTTTCTTGCTCCTTCCCCCGCTGGGGGAAGGTTGGGATGGGGGCACGCACGATGTTTGAACCATTTCTGCGCTTGCCCCCATCCCTGCCTTCCCCCAGGAGGGGAAGGAGTAAAAGCAAGGAAAATCTCTGTCCTAGATCTTATCTTTTAATGCTGTAGCCCAGGTAATATGCGCGCAAGCAGCTCCTGAATTCATAGCACTCATTTTGCGCCCACCGCTTCGCGATTGGTCTCGACCTGCACACGCGTCGTCTCGGTCGCTGCATTCAACCGGCGATCCCGACGCTCCAGCAGCGCGCGCTTGTACTCGTTCGGGAACACTTTCACAAACTTCAAGCGAGATTGACTCCAGTCGTCGAGCAACTCACGCGCGCGCTTGCTGCCCGTCCAGCGGTTGTGGTCTTGCAGCAGGCGTTTGAGCAGCGCTTCATCGCTCTGCTCGGCGTGCCAGTCGGACTTGTCGTGCGTGT